>CAMQYS010000001.1 GCA_947039395.1 uncultured Deferribacteraceae bacterium
AACTAATCACGCCGTAGTAAATATTATGCTAACTACTCTACTCAATAACCACTACACAACTAATCACGCCGTAGTAAATATTATATTAACTACTCTACTCAATAACCACTACGCAACGAATCACGCCGTAGTAAATATTATATTAACTACTCTACTCAATAACCACTACGCAACTAATCACGCCGTAGTAAATATTATGCTAATAACGGTGCTATGATAAGTGCAATGATACTCATTAATTTAATTAATATATTCATCGCAGGACCTGAAGTATCTTTAAACGGATCTCCAACAGTATCGCCTACAACCGCCGCTTTATGTGCATCTGATCCTTTCTCTTCACCTTCAATATCACCCTTCTCTATAGCCTTTTTAGCGTTATCCCATGCACCACCAGCGTTTGCCATTAACAGTGCAAGTAACACTCCTGTAATTGTAGCTCCACCTAACATTCCACCTAAAGCCTCTTTACCAAGTAGAAAACCTACAACTATAGGGGCTACTGCTGCGATTACACCAGGTAAGATCATCTCTTTCAACGCTGCCTTAGTAGATATATCTACACACTTTTTAGAATCAGGTTTAACACCCTCTCTACCTTCTAATAAGCCTGGAATCTCTCTAAACTGTCTACGAATTTCTTCAACCATTGCAGAGGCTGCCTTTCCAACAGATGTCATCGTCATTGCACCTATAACAAATGGAAGTAACCCACCTATTAATGCACCGATAATAACCTCTGTCTGCATTAAATCTATCGACTCAATATTAGCAGTTGCTGAATAAGCTGAAAATAACGCAAGCGCCGTTAATGCTGCTGAACCGATCGCAAACCCTTTACCCATTGCAGCTGTTGTGTTTCCTAATGCATCAAGACTATCTGTTATCTTACGAACATCTTTACCTAAACCTGCCATCTCTGATATTCCACCAGCATTATCTGCTATTGGACCGTAAGCGTCAACTGTCATTGTAACCCCAACAGTTGCAAGCATACCAACGGCTGCTATACCTATACCATATAACCCAGCAAAATAATCTCCGATAAATATCGCACTACAAATAATTAATATAGGAAAAATAGTAGACTCCAAACCTACTGCAACACCTTGAATAATATTTGTAGCAGGACCAGTCTTAGAAGCTTCCGCTATACGAAGCATAGGCTTACTTGATGTATAATACTCTGTAACAAGACCGATTAATAATCCTGCAATCGTACCTACTAAAACCGCATAAAATACATTCACAGAAACACCTGTAAACTTTACACCTATAAATGCAAGTATAAGAAATAATCCAGCACCGATAAATGTTGAATATCTTAACGCACCAGCTGGATCTGTATTCTTTAATAACTTCATAGATAGTATACCTATCATTGATGCAATTAATCCTAATATAGCAAATAAAATCGGAACAAACATTAATGTAGATCTTGAAACATCTTCTGCTCCACCTGTTATTCCGATCATCTCTATAAGTCCGATTGAACCAGTTGCTGCAATCGCCATAGTTGCTATTATTGAACCAACATATGACTCAAATATATCTGCTCCCATTCCTGCGATATCACCAACATTATCACCAACATTATCTGCAATAACTCCAGGGTTTCTTGGATCATCCTCTGGAATACCTGCCTCTATTTTACCAACTAAATCTGAACCAACATCAGCCGCTTTAGTATATATACCTCCACCAACTCTTGAGAAAAGTGCAATAGATGATGCACCCATCGCAAATCCGTTGATATGCTTAACGTCTACAAAATCTCCTAAAAAGATATATAGAACTCCAACTCCTATTAATCCTAGAGATGCAACAGATAATCCCATTACAGCTCCACCACTATATGATACGCTTAACGCCTTAGCTATACCTGAACTTCTTGCAGCCTCTGATGTTCTTACATTAGCAATAGTTGCTGCTTTCATCCCCAGAAAACCTGCTAAAACTGATGAGCCTGCTCCAAAAAGAAATGATATCATCGTTAATAAACCTAATGACGGAGATAACATCATAAGCCCTGCAGCTACTGCTATGAAAATAATTAATACTCTATACTCTCTAAAAAGAAAAGCCATCGCTCCTTCATGAATAGCATCTGAAATCTCTACCATTTTCGCATTTCCAGCAGGTTCTTTCTTCAAAGAAAAATAAATAACCATCGCAAACAGTAGCCCAACTAAGCCTAGTACTGGAGCTACATAATTAATACTTGAAAAATCCATTTAGTCACCTCTCATATGAATATTATAATCAAAATATAAAACTACACATATCATAAAAATACACAACTTTATATAACTTACTAAAATATCAACTTAACTCAACTTCATAAAACTCATACAAATATCAACTTCACTCACCCTCAGAAACTTACTAATTATCAATTAAACTCATTCATCGCTTTCACTATGCCATCTGTTAATATTAACTCAAACGCCGATTGTGATCTACCTAAAATACCGTCCATAGATTTTAACTCGTCTGACTTAAACTTGCCTAAAACGTAACTAGATTGATCACCGCCACGCATATCCATATCCATTCCAACACCGATCTTCAACCTCTTAAACTCTTGTGTTGATAACATATTAATCATCGACTTAATACCGTTATGTCCACCAGCTGTTCCGTTATGTTTTAACTTTATACTGCCAAACGTAATATGAATATCATCGTGTGCTACAATAATATCCGATATATCAATCTTATAGAAATCTATAAAATCTCTTACTGATATCCCTGAACGATTCATATATGTTTCTGGTTTTAAAAGATATACCTTCTTACCTAATATCTCACCTATTCCATACATACCTTGAAACTTACGCTTCATAGATATATTAAACTCTTTCGCAATACGGTCTATCAACATAAAACCTATATTGTGACGTGTTTGCTTATATTCATCTCCTGGATTACCTAATCCAACTATTAACATCTATATTGATCTCTAACTAACTTTCATTATTTAAAAATAAAGAAGAGATACTCTCCTTTAAATGTATACGCTCTATCGACATAGATAAAATATCAGCAACAGATAAAATCTCAATCTTACTAATACCTTCAATTTTTTTATTATCAATTGTATCTGTTATAATAACTTTCTCTATACTACTATTAACAATCCTCTCAATCGCAGGGCCTGATAATATCCCATGTGTTGCCATAGCATAAACAGATTTCGCACCACCCATCTCTTTCAACGCTTTTGCAGCCTCTGTTAATGTTCCTGCTGTATCTATCATATCATCTACCAATATAGCTGTTTTACCCTCTACATCTCCTATCACATTCATAGCCTTAGATTGATTAGGAGCTGATCTACGTTTATCAACAATCGCTAGAGGCACACCAACATTTTTTGCATATATTCTAGCTCTTGCAACTCCACCTGCATCAGGAGATACAATAACTGTATTATCTGCACAAAAATTTAATCCTTTTAAATGTGATGTAAATACTGGTAATGCATATAAGTTATCAACAGGGATATCAAAAAATCCTTGTATCTGTCCTGCATGAAGATCCATTGTAACTAATCTATTTATACCGCTACGCGTTAATAAATCTGCTACTAGTTTTGCTGTGATTGGAACTCGTGGCTCTGTTGCACGATCTTGTCTGCTGTAACCAAAATATGGGATAACTGCTGTTATTGAATTTGCTGATGCTCTCTTTAGTGCATCTGTCATTATCATTAATTCCATAAGATTAGTATCTGTTGGAAATGAAGTCGGCTGAACTACAAAAACATCTCTACCACGTACTGATTCATTGATACGAACCATTATCTCGCCATCTGAAAATTTTCCTACCGTACAAGCACCAAGTCTAATACCAAGTCTTGTTGCTATTCCTTCTGCTAATGCTTTATTTGCACTACCTGAGAAGACTAAAAAGTCCATAACATCGCTCCATCTATTTAATATTAATAATCATGAATAAACACCATAATTATAAATCATATTAACGTTAAAAATAAATCTACTTAACACCATGATAGCTTCAATTGAACTACTCTAATTAACTACTCTAAAATAACAGAAGTCTCTTTAATATAAAAATCTGGATATATATTAGATATATAAGTTACTGCCTTATCTCTACTCTCTTTTGACGAATATACAGAAAAAATAGTCGAACCTGAACCACTCATCAAAGCTTTTGAGTTAATATCATAGCTGTTTAACTCTTCAATAATATCTTTTATTATTGAGTTCGTTTCTAGTACAACTCTTTCAAGATCGTTATGCATTAATTGCATTATCTCTCTATAGCTTGATATACGGCTTTCTCTAATACTATCTATTGTTTTAAAATCCGTCAACTGTAATGTGCTACTACTGTAAACTTCTTTTGTAGATATAAAAATATTGGGGTTTATTATAAGTAAAAACAATTCAACATTTATATCTATTCCCTCTAATACCTCTCCCCTTGCGTACCCTAACTTAGGTTTAGGATCAAGAAAAAATACTGTGTCTGAACCAACTCTTGCCATTATTGAGACCATCTGTTCATCGCTAAGATTTAGAGAACTATCGTTATTTACAAGTTTAAGATATGTTGCCGCATTTGAACTGCCACCACCTAATCCTGCACCTATCGGAATATGCTTATCTAAATGTATACTATAATTTACATCTAATCCATATTCGTTACGTAATATCATATCTGTCTTAATTATTATATTGTCATCGTTTAATTGAAGTGTACTATTGCTTGATCTAAATTCTAACTTATCTGCTCGTTCAATCGTTAAAATATCGTGAATATCTATAGGTAGAAACAGTGTATATATATCGTGATAACCATCTTCCCTCTTACCTATTATATAAAGAAATAGGTTTATCTTCGCATAACTTTTAGCAGATAAGATACTCACTGTGATGAACTCCAACCTTTACCATTTAGAAACCTTATAGATATATCCCTATGCCCATCTGATAAAATAATCGTTCTTGGAATGCCTGTTGCTGAATAGTAGTAACTTACGATACTGTAAAGATCTCGATAGGTAGATTTATGAACTAAACCCAATTCATCTGTATAGAAACTTTCGTAACTTCTAGTAGATAACATATACTCTGTATTCATATATCTAACGATATCCGACATCTGCTCTTCTGTTACTACACTTAAAATATTGTTAGATATATTCTTGCCTCTTGAACTTGCTGATAAATAACCATCGTTATAAGTTATATCTGCAACAACAGTATTGAAAACACCTAATATATTTAACTTAATATTATTATCATTATCTTTTTTAACTAATGCTGTAAAAGATGATATATCTCCAAAATTTACAAATGATACAGTCGCTTTTCCTGTATACTTATCAAAATAAACAGTATTATTATCATATAAATTAAAAGAAAAGTTATCCATACCTTGATTGATATCTATATCGGTAAAACGCCCCTTAGATACACAACCGATAAAAAGTGTGGATATAAAAAGTGATACAAATATTAACTTAAAACTATTATTTAATTTTAAGTTTCTTTTTAATCTCTTCAAGATGATCAACTATCTCCTTCTCATCAGGTGCAAGCTCTGCTGCTCGCTTTATATAACTATGAGCTTTTTTATACTTCTTCTGCATATAATATGCCCAACCTAAACTATCTAAATAAGCCGCATTGTTAGGATCTTGCTCTAAGGCACTTGTTATAAGTACAATAGCCTCATCTAAATTAACTTCATCAAGAACATACATATAACCTAAAAAATTCTGGTATATCGGATTGTTAGGAGATAACTCATAAGCTTTTTTAATACTGATTATAGAGTCTGCTCTCTTATCTAATTTATCGTACGCTATGGCTAATGAATAAAATATCTCATCTGATGTAGGGTTTAACTCTAAACCTTCATTTAATATAGATACTGCTAATTTACTCTCATCTTCTTGCATATAAGACTCGGCAATCAGACGATAGTAATCAACATCTCTCTCTACTTCATCTATATTCGCCAATACTTCTATAGATTTCTCTGATTTATTATCTAAAAGATAGATAACCGATACTCGTTTAATAATTGATGCAAAATTAGGTTGAAGTTTTAATGCATCATTATATATCACTAACGCTCTATCGTTCTTACCTGCTAGTTCATTTAGATAACCAGCTGAATAGTAATTTAAGCTATCTTCAGGTGCTAACATCAATATCTCTTCAAATGTTATAGAAGCATTATCATAATCACCCATAGAAACTTGAATATTACCAAGATATTTTAATACAGATACTTTATCTTTTCCTTTCATCTTCTTAGAAAAGTTCTTATATAGTTCTACTGCTTTCTGATAATCCTTATCTTCAAGATAAATCTCACCTAATCTGATTTCTGGAAGAACCATTGTTTCATTTCTACCTACAATCATCTCAAGATATTTTTTAGACTCTTCCTTATTATTTTCCTTGAGGTATATATCAGACAACCTAAGAAGAGCTAACATATTACGATCTATCTCAACTGCTTTCTTATAATCATCTATAGCTAATTTTATATTACCCATATCTTGATGAAGAGTACCTCGATTAACAAAATATTCAGATTTGTTGCTCACAGAGATGAGCTTATTGAATTCTTTAAGCGCAGTATTTTTTTGTCCCATTTTGACCAAGATAGACGCTTTTATAAATATATAATCTTCATTTGTATCTGATTTTTTAATAAGGATATCAAGGTATTTAACACTTTTTACATAATCTTCTTTGAACTCATATATCTGTGCTAAGAACTTAATAAATATAATATCATCTGGATATAGTTTATTAGCATTTATAGATACCTCTAATGCTTTATCTATATTGTTTGAATAGATTAACAAGTAGATATATTTCTCATAAAATGTAGCATTCTCTTCAGCTGCCAACATCTCATCAAGTAGTTTTATCGCCTCATCAAACTTCCCTTCAGATTCAAGATTGACCACTTTAAGATAAAGAATTGACATCTCTGTTTCGCTAATAGTGGGTTTATCTGTATCTGATGCATATATGAATGATGAGGTCAAACACAAGTATATAAAAACTGAAAAAAGTATAATTAGTGGTCTATTAATCAACATAACATTCTCTTATATCACAAGGTATTTTATTTGCAAAACTTACTTTTAATATATAACTCTAAAATCTATTTTTGCCGAACGCTTCTACTTAGTAACTTTTGTATTAAATATACAATATACATCAATTTTATTTAGTATACATTGCTTTAAGTCTAAATATACAATATATATCTGTTTCTGCTATAAATCTATTTCTGCTGTATATTTATCTTGCTGATCTAACACGTTCAACGTATGTAGACTCACGTGTATCTATCTTGATAATATCGCCTTCATTAATAAATAGTGGAACATTCACAGTTGCACCTGTTATTGTCGTTGCAGGTTTTGATGAACTTGAAACTGTATCACCTTTAACACCTGGGTCTGTTTGAGTAATCTCTAACTCTACAAAATTAGGTAATGTAACACCGATAGGTTTCTGATTGAATAGTTGAACATAAACCTCTAATGATTCTGGCATAAATAAACTACTTTCACCGATCTCATCATCAGTTAAGTTTATCTGTTCGTAACTATCATTATCCATAAAAACATAGTTATCGCCATCTTTATAAAGATATTGCATGTTACGTTCTTCAAAATCTGGTGTTTTGATCTTTTCATCAGATGAATAAGTACGCTCAATAACCTTTCCATTAATTAAGTTCTTTAATTTTGTTCTAACATTTGCTCCGCCTCTACCACATTTGATATGTAGATACTCGACAACTGAATAAGGCTCACCCGACTCCTCTAGCTTTGAACCTCTTTTAAATTGATTAGGTGTAATAGGCATGAATAACTCCACTTCTTTAAATATATTAATTACCATACTTTAGCATACTATATTTACTTTTACAATTAATATCAACAATTCTACCTACACTCTATATAAAAGAGGTATAATCATATATATATTGTAGTAAAATTTAACTTGTAAAATAGATATAACTAGTTTATAAATTTTAGTAGTAACTCTGTGTAAGCAGGTTTATTAGATATAATTTTATTGGGGTTCAATAATGTCAAACTATCTTCTAGAAATATTACATGAAGAAATTCCTGCAAGCTTCGTTGATGTAGCTGTAAAATACCTAAAAAGTGAAACTGAAAAACAGCTAAACATCAATAATATAACTTATGAAAGTGTTAAATCAATGGCGACACCTAGAAGGCTTACTATACATATTGTAAATTTAGAGGATCAGCAAAAAAATGTAGATCAAATAGTCACTGGACCTCCTGCTAAAATAGCTTTCAATGATGATGGTTCAATTTCTGCTGTTGGATTAAAGTTTGTTGAGTCTAAAGGGTTAGATAAATCTTCTATTACAAAAACCTCTACATCTAAAGGAGAATATTTACAAGCTGTTAAAAAAAGTGAAGGAATGAAAACAGATCAGATATTAGCATCGTTTATTCCATCTATGATAAAAGATATACCATTTAACAAAACAATGAAATGGGGTTCAATAGATTATAAGTTCGCAAGACCGATACACTCAATAATATCTCTATACAATCAAAATATTTTAGATATTGAGATCGCAAATATTAAAGCCTCTTCTAGCACAACTGGACATAGGTTTCTAGCAAATGAAAGTATAACTGTGACAAGCTTCGATGATTATATAGAAAAGTTAAAATCTGCACATGTTATCCTAGATAATTCAAGCAGAAGAGATATGATAGAAAAGATGATGTTAGATGAAACAACAAAACTATCATATAATCTTAAAGATTACGACGATCTACTTGATACTGTAACAAACCTTGTTGAATATCCGTACCCTGTTGTTGGATCATTTGATAGCTCATATCTTAAACTACCTCAAGAGTTACTTATTACTACTATGGCTGTAAATCAGAAGTTTTTCCCTTTATTTAACTCTAAAGGAGAGATTGTAAATTATTTTATAGGTATCTCTAATATGGTAGTCGATGATCCTGCAATAATAAGATCAGGTTATGAGAGAGTTCTATCTGCAAGATTAAGCGATGCTTTATTCTTCTATAAAAACGATCTATCGAAAAAGATGACTGGTATGGCTGAACTTCTAAAAAATGTTACATTTCATGAAAAGCTTGGTAGTAGTTACGCTAAAGTTGAAAGATTTACAAGTGTTGCAAATTATTTAGCGTTAAAAATCGCTCCTGCAAAAGCCTTAGATATTACAACTGCATGTAAAATCTCTAAAGCTGATTTAATGAGTGAGATGGTTTATGAGTTTCCTGATCTACAAGGGATAATAGGTAGATATTACGCTCGCAACGAAGGGTACGCTGATAATATAGCTGATGCGATTAAAGAACATTATGAGCCTAAATCGGCAAATGATAATCTACCTCAATCTATCGAAGGACAGATAATATCTATCGCTGATAAGATAGATACAATAACTGGTTTCTTTGCGATAAATCTAGTTCCAACAGGTAACCTTGATCCTTACGCTTTAAGAAGAGCATCAATTGCGATATTAAATATCATCGTGGAGTTTAACCTTGATATAAGTATAAAAGAGATTGTAGATGTTGCTTACAGTAATTTTAAAGAGATCGTCGTGGTTGATGATAACAAATCAACAGAGATTAAACAAAATATAGTTAACTTTATTTTAGAGAGATATAAACAGTTACTTATAAATAGTGATGGTATCACAGCAGAGATATTTGATTCTGTTGTATCTAACGGAGATACTTATCCTGTTAAAATAAAAAAATTAACAAAACTGATTTCAAATGTTAGTACAACTGAAGATTTTGAAATCATTGTTGCAAGCTTTAAAAGAATTAGCAATATCTTAAAGAAAAATGATATAGATGATAAAATATACTCATCAGCGATATTTTGTAAAGATGAAGAGAGAGCTGTTGCGAATGCTATTGAAAAATCTACAATACAAGCATATATGAATAACTCTGAATTTGATAAAGCCTTAGATGAACTCTTGAAATTTGCACCGATAATTAACAACTTCTTTGATAACGTTATGGTTATGGATGAAAATGTTGAAGTTCGTGAAAATAGATTAAGGTTAATTAAAAGTTTAAAAAACTTATTCTTACTTATTGCCAATCTTGATAGGACTTAAAAATGAGAATAATTAATGTTATCGAAAACCATTACGACTGTGTAATACTATCTGTTAAAGCATCTTTACGTGGTGGAGAGAGAACTCTCTATAAAGGTAATATTAATCTATACCAACTTGTAATTGGAACATCTCGAACATTAAAACTTGAGATAAATTTAATTGATATTGAGTTACAATATATACCTAACAGCAGTAATGATATTAGTAGTGATAATATTATTTTTCTAAAAGAGATGATCTCTTGTCTTCTTGAAACTCACGAACCATGGAATTTTAATGAAGGGTTATCAAATATAACTAAAAGTTCATCTGAAAATAAACCTCTTGAAATATTACTACCTCAACTTTTAAATACTCTTCTATGTTCTCATCTTTTTGATAAAGCTGCTGTTATGTTATATAATGAGAAAAAAGGCGAATTAAAAGGATTAGATATAGCATCTATTCCTCCATACGATAAAGAGGTAATTAAAAGTTTTAGAATGGTATCTATACCTATTAGTGAAGTGTACATCAATAAAATTGTAAACGATAATAGAACCTCATCAATAGATGATTATCCTATATTTGAAATGTTTGATAGCATGAAATTAGAGAATACCTTAATCTTATCACCACTTATTGTTGAAGAAAAATTTTCTGGTTTACTGATAACATACTCTCCTCAACCATATGTAGATAAACATATCTATTCAAGCAGTCTATCTGCAAACTTTTTATCATCGTTTCTAGCCTACTCTAAGACGTATAATAAATATAAAAACTCTGTCTATCTTGAAACAGAATCACGACAAAAGTTTGAAAGCATTAAACCACTTGCAGAGATAGGAAGTTATGTTCTTACAATTGCACATGAAATTCGTAACCCTCTAACATCTATCGGTGGGTTTGCTAAAAGATTATTAAAAGCTGTGAACGACCCTGATCTTCAAAAAATGATTAATATTATATCTTCTGAATCGGAAAGATTACAACAATTAACAGCAGATATATTATCGTACTCTAAAAAGAATGAACCTAAAAAAAGTTTATTCTCACTGTATGACGAACTAATAGCTATTAAACTACTACTTGAACAAGGAAATAAAAAACATAAAATAAAGATAGTTGTTGATAAGTCTACTGATATAACAATACATGTCGATAAAGCACAATTTAGGCAGGTGCTAATCAATTTAATCGCAAACTCTATAAACGCAATAGACGAACAAGGTGAAATTACCTTAAAAAGCAAAGAATATAATGAAAATCATACTATATCTGTAATTGATACAGGTAAAGGTATATCAAAAGAAAATATGAAAACAATATTTGAACCTTTTTTCACAACCTCATCACATGGAACAGGTTTAGGGTTGTCTATCAGTAAAGAGATTATGACAAGTCATAATGGTAGTATCGAAGTATTAAATAGAGAGGTTGGAACCGAATTTAGGTTAACTGTGCCTAAACAATTAAATATATATGATAAATAGATTAGGGCTTGCAAATAAAATTTTTGAAAATATGTCACGCTCACTAGAGGTCAACTCCTTAAGATGCACACGTGTTAGGCATAAATCATCTGACTGTACTTTATGCCACATGCACTGTGATACTGATGCTATAAAAATGTCTGAACGTCCTGGTATGACTATTAAGATTGATAGAGATAAATGTACTGATTGTGGTATATGTGTAAATATTTGTCCAACCGACTCATACAGATTTCTAATTAATACTCATAATGAAATAATCTCAAATTTAATTAAAAATATCAGAAAAAATGGATCAATACATATCTATTGTTCAGAAAGAGTTGAATCAGATGATAATGTTTTTGTAAATTGTCATGGTATATTAGAGATGACAGATATATTAATACTATACCTATCAGGTGCATCAAAAATCACTTTTAGATATGGCAATTGTGAAGACTGTATAATTAAAAACGGTTATAAAATATTCTCTCAAAGTATAGAAAATCTTAAACTATTAATAGAGATGTTCTCATCGCTTGTTGGTACAGAGATTACTAGAACATCATCAGAAATAGTTATTCAATTTCCTAAACAGTTTGATATAGTAGAAATAAAAGAAGATAAAAAAGTTGAAGAAGTTGTTGATCGTAGAGGTATGTTCTCATTCTATAAAAATAGAACAGTTGACTCTGCAAAAAGTGTCGCTACATATCTTATACCAAGAGAAGAACCAGATAGAGTGTTAGTTAGTTTTGAAACATATCAACCAAAAAGTAGAACAAGATTTTTAGATACTATTATGAAATTAGGCGATCTACTTGTTAATACCGTTCAAACTGGTAGATATTTTAATATGATAGAGATTGATAGAGATTGTGTATATTGTGGCGTATGTGCAAAATTTTGTCCAACAGGTGCGTTATCTATAGATGAAGATAGAACAGAATTACAGTTTAATCCATCAAAATGTGTATCGTGTTATCTATGTCAACCTGCATGCTACCATAATAAACTACGGTATCAAGCAGAATTAAACCTTGAATTATTTTTCGATAATATAATACTTATAAGTAAGGAAGAAAGTATAAATGAGTAAAAAGATATGAGTAGTAACTTAGTAATAGCTAATAGAAAATTTAATAGTAGATTAATGATAGGTACGGGGAAATTTTCTTCAAATACTATCATGGCAGATGCAATAAAATCTTCTAATTCTGAAATAGTTACAGTAGCACTTAGAAGAGTTGATCTTGATAATCCATCTGATGATATACTATCATATATTGATAAAAAGAAGATAACTCTCCTACCTAACACATCTGGAGCAATAGATCATATAGAAGCTGTTAGGCTTGCAAGAATATCTCGTGCTGCTGGATTAGAACCTTGGATCAAGCTTGAAGTAACTCCTAACCCCTATCATCTTCTACCTGATCCTATTGAGACTTTAAAAGCTGCAGAAATTCTTGTAAAGGAAGGTTTTATAGTTCTACCATATATACAAGCAGATCCGATACTTGCAAGAAGGTTAGAAGAGCTTGGAACTGCAACTGTTATGCCTCTTGCTGCTCCAATTGGAACAAATAAAGGTGTTCGAACAACTGATGAACTGCTTATGATAATTGAACAATCATCTATCCCTGTTGTTATAGATGCAGGTATAGGTACTCCTAGCCATGCAGCCTACGCAATAGAACTAGGTGCTGATGCCGTTTTAGTTAATACCGCTATTGCAGTTGCAACTGATCCTATAAAAATGGCTGAAGCGTTTGCTATAGCTGTTGAGGCTGGCTTAATGGGAAGAGAGGCTGGACTTGCAAATGAAAGCAGTAGTGCGATAAGTTCATCACCACTTACAGGTTTTCTTAAAGATATTTAACAACAAGGTAGACTTTTAATAGTAAAAGATAATCTGATTAATATAAGGTATGTAAGAGTAAAGGTAGAAATATGAGTTTTTATAGTTCAGTAAATACAAGTTACGATAACAATGAGTTATTAAAAATAATAGATAGTAGAACAGAGAAAGATGTTGAAATAGCATTATCTAAAACTAAATTAGATGAAATGGATTTAATTGCACTACTATCTTCTAAAGCAGATAAATATCTTGATGTAATGGGAGAGTTATCAAGAAAAATTACTATACAACGATTTGGTAAAACGATAAAACTATATACCCCAATGTATCTCTCTAATGAGTGCATAAACTCTTGTGTATACTGTGGGTTTAATATCAAAAATAAGATAGATAGAATAAGTTTAACCTCTAAGCAGATAGAAGATGAACTTGCAATAATACTTAATTACGGTATCAAAAATCTCCTTCTAGTATCTGGAGATAGCCCTAAAATATACACCGATGAAATGATAGTTGAAGCTGTACAGATAGCTAAAAAATATTTTCCGTATGTGGCAATAGAGGTAAGAGCTTTAGATCAAGAAATTTATAAAGCCTTAAACAATGCAGGAGTTGATGGATTAACTATGTTTCAAGAAACATATCTTGAAGATGAATATAATACATTCCATCCAGCTGGACCTAAATCTGATTATAAATATAGATTGTCTGCTCCTGAAAGAGCGGCTAAGGCTGGGATTAGAAATATAGGGTTAGGATCGCTACTAGGGTTAACAGATTACAGATTAGAGATGTTTTATCTAAATCTTCATACAAGATATTTTATGAAACATTATCCTACAACTCATATATCAGCATCGTTTCCAAGACTTAGATCTTCAGCTGGACAGTTTGCTCCTAAATATGAGATTAAAGATAAAGATCTTTATAAATCTATCTTTGCGTATAGACTTTTTAATAACGATGCAGGGATTAATATATCTACTAGAGAACCTCAAGAATTAAGAGATAGATTAATCTATCTAGGTGCAACAATTATGAGTGCAGGATCTAAAACTGATCCGGGTGGGTACTCAAATGAAAATCATAACGCAGAACAGTTTTCTATAGATGATGATAGATCAGTTGAAGTAATCACATCTACAATTAAATCATCTGGGTATGAAGCTGTAATGAAGGATTGGTTCTAAATTCTAATAATATAGCGGACATATCTATTTAATAGTGAGGGGGACACACACATTGAGTAAAGATAAAAATAGTAAAGATAAAAATATTGAAGGTAGTGACGAACTAGATACTAATATCAAGCATGATATTGAGAAACATAAGTATAGTGGTGTCTCAACTAAACTAGTTGATAGAATGAATGAAATTAGTGAAAAAGAGAAAAACACAAGAGCTAGTATTTATCGTACTAATAACAATATTAAACCTAATAAAAAAGCAGATGTTGCGTCTACATCAAATATGTCTACAAGTATAATCTTCGTTTTGATATTACTTGCAATATTAGTTCTTGTAATATTGGCTGGGATAATTGTGTCTTTAACAATAGATAAAAGTGGAAAAATGTTAAATATATTACCTAAACCGATTGCATCTATGTTAAAACAACCTAATAATATGCCGATTAATAACGTACCTATAGGTAACATACCATCAACTGATAGTAGTATAGAAAATAATGCTGATAATAGACAATCATCAAGATATAATAACCAATCTTATACTCAAGAGTTTTATAATGATCGTAATGGTAATCCATCTTTGTTTGATCTAAGTTCTGATACTAAAATCACAAACTTAATAAGAACAATCGGTAACCCAAATATATATGATAAAAACGGACTTACTCTTCTTCATCACTTTGTAAGAGATAATAATGTTAATGCGATACAACAACTTATAGCAAGAGACGTTGATATCGATAAACCAGATATACTAAAAAATACACCTTTGATGCATGCATCAAGATATGGTAACACATCTGCTATACAAAATTTGTTAAATTACGGTGCAGATATTAATGCGATATCTCTTAATGGTGATACGGCATTATCAATAGCTGCGCATAACGGTGATGCATCTATGTTGACATTTTTAAATAGAAGAGGTGCTAATGCTGAATTGATTGACAAAAACGGTAACTCTCCTATAATGAAGTCATCATCTAGAGGACATGTTGATGTAACAAAAAGACTAATTGAACAAAATGTCCCTTTAAACAATCGTAATAATGGTGGCAAAACAGCGTTAGCGTTAGCTGCTGAAAATGGACATGGAAGAGTTGTGAAACTTCTTCTAGAAGCTGGAGCCGATCCAACAATTACTGATAACTTAGGACAAAACCCTATAAACAATGCAGAGAAATTTAATCATGATAATGCAGCAGATATTATCAAAAAGTTTATAGCACAATAAAGTTCAAGTTAAGTATAAAAATAATATAAATAAATTATTTATTAAAATTTTGAGAGGGAGTATTTTATGAGAAGTGGATTTACGTTAATTGAGCTTATGGTAGTGTTAGTTATTTTAGGTCTTCTTGCAACATTTATTGGTCCTGCTATTTTAGGTAAACCTGATGAAGCGAGAGTTATTAAAACTAAAAATGATATGTCTGCTATTGAAACTGCATTGAAAATGTATAAAGTTGATAATAGCCTATATCCTTCAACTGAACAAGGTTTAGGTGCACTTATTGAGAAACCAACTATTGATCCTATTCCTAGAAATTGGA
Source organism: uncultured Deferribacteraceae bacterium (assembly GCA_947039395.1). GTDB lineage: Bacteria > Chrysiogenota > Deferribacteres > Deferribacterales > Mucispirillaceae > CAMQYB01. Next base: position 16,238 of record CAMQYS010000001.1, read on the forward strand.
ACTCTTCTGGCTATATGGATTTAACTGAACTACCTATAGATCCATGGGGTAATCAATTTTTATACCGCTCTCCAACTGATGTTGAAGATAGAGATTACGAGATAATATCTTACGGTGCTGATGGTAAAGAAGGCGGTACTGGAGTTAGTGCTGATATTAAAAGTTTTGAAATACAGTAAACATGGAATTGATTAGGAATGAGTGGTCTAAATCAGATTACTCTGATTTTAAAAACTTTTTAAAAACTTATGAAGATATAGAATATAAGAAGTTTCACTCATCTCTAGTTCCTAATATCAGTTCATTTATCGGCATACGCATACCTATGCTTAGAGAGATATCTAAGCATATATTAAAGGGTAATTATAGATCATTTCTATTACAATCAAAATCAGATATTTATGAAGAGAAAATGATACATGGATTAGTTATCGCAGGAATGAAAGAGAGCTTTACGGATACACTTCCTCTATTTAGCGACTACGTCAAAACAATAGATAATTGGGCTACATGCGATACTGTATCGACATCTATGAAAGTTATAAGAAAAAACAGAACGATAGCTTATGAATATATTAAACAACTACTTAAAAGCGATAAAGAGTATGAATTACGAACTGCATTTGTGCTTCTACTATCGCACTTTATCGTAGATGAATATATTGAAGCTATCTTTTTACATTGCGATACAGTTAAAAATGATGAATACTATCTAAAGATGGCTGTAGCGTGGTTACTATCTGTTATATATGCAAAACACCCTAAGGAGTGTATGGCATATTTTAAAAGATGCGATCTTGGTGATTGGACATTTAATAAAGCTATACAAAAATGTTTAGAATCAAGACGAGTAACTGATAGCGATAAAGTATTGTTAAAAAATATGAGAAGAAAATAGTTAAAAAAACAAAATAGCACTACCTTTTTAATAGATAGGAAAATAGAAATTACACATTATATTAATAGTAATAAAACAATATTAGAAAGAAGTAAAAGAGGCTTTACAATTGTTGAGCTAATGGTTGTTATGCTCATAATCGGACTTGGATTAATGAGCTTTACACCTAAACTGTTGACACCAACATCGCTTGCTGAAGATAATAGATTAATGTTCTTTGATACTTTAATTGAGGAACATTATCAGAGAGCTATTGAACTTGGTAGACCTACATATTTTACAGGATTTAAAGGTTCGGCTAATATACAAACCTATGACGGAAAAGCTGTAACTATACCAAATGTTAAATCTATTCAAGAGGCTAAAGTGAACGGATATCTAACAAGAGGTTTAGAGTACGGTGTTAGAGTGTATCCTGACGGTTTTGTAGATCACTTTGAAATTATAGATACAGAAGATATTATTATCGAGTCTGTTCCGTTACTAATGACAACTAAATACGATGATACAAGAGATGAGTTATGAAAGCTAGGAACGGTTTCACTCTTATAGAGGTATTAGTTTCGCTAGTAGTATTATCTATTAGTTTAACAGCAGTATACTCTATTTTACAGAACTCACTTGGCAATATAGAGATCGCTCAAAATAAAACTTTCGTAGCTGAAATAGGGTATGAGAGGATTATCAGAGAGATCACTTATCCTAACGCAGTCTATAGCGATAAAGAAGAGCACGATGGAAAAACTGTAAACTATACATTTGAAAGAGAAAGCACTCCGATACCTACTGTTATCGAGGTGACTATGACCGTATCAACTGATGAAGCCTCAACAATATTTGTCTACTATGTGCAAGAGTAAATTATGAGAAACGGATTTACTATAATAGAACTACTAATATCGCTATTTATCTCATCGTTTGTTGCAATGGGATTATTTTCTGTTATATCATCTATATCTGATATACGAGAAGGGATAGTTGACTCTAGTAACAATATTATGACAAAAGAAAAGTTATCATTAATTATTAACAGAGATACAAGAATGATGATAGATACAGGATTTACTGTTGACTCATCAGAAGATAAGCGTAAATTAAAGTTCAACACATTTAATAGTTTAAGATTTAATAAATCTGTACCTGTTGAGGTTTTATATTATATTGATAATGATAAATATCTTATTAGAAAAGAGAGTAATGTTCAACTACTCTATGAAATGGAGATGAAATTAATTTCCAATGTAGAAGATATGCAAATGAATTTCTATGATGGTATAGAGTATCAAGAAGATAATGTTAATAAAGCAAAATTGTTAAAAATAGATATAACTATAGGGGAAAAGATAATAACTATTTTCACTGGGATGATAAAATAGTGATATACGGCGGTCTAATTAATGTTTAAATTAAAAGAAGGATCTGTACTTATATCTGTGATTATAATTATAGCAGTAGCACTTAGCTTAGTTATTGTTGTGTACGAAAGAACAACTTCATCTTACAGTTCTGTCGTTAAACAACAGTATGAGTATCAGAAAGCTATCTATGCCGTAACTGCTGTTGAAGCTTTAAAATCTCTTTTTAAATATGATAATACAAGGTATGATGGACAAACTGATATTTGGAATGCTGTTCCACCTATCCCTATACAAGACGGATTTTTAACTATTATGATTACTCCAGTTAATGCTAAATTTCCTATAAATGGACTTGCAAATGAGGATAGAGAAGTAAGAGGAAGGTATGCAGATGCATTTAGAACCTTATTAGAAGAGAAAGAAATGCCGATTGATATCGTAGATGACACATTAAGTTATCTAGGCACAGGAGACCTTAATGCTGCACTGGTTGATGAATCCTCATCTCCTTACGGATATAGAGGTGGTAAGTTAGAAACATTAGCGGAAGCTTTCTATATTCCAGCAATCGGTGTAGAATTCAATAAGGTTGCGGAATTTACATCTATGGGTGACCCTAACAGTAAAATAAACCTCAACTTTGCAAGTAGAGAGGTAATTGTAGCATTAATACCAGAACTTGAACCTTATGTTGATGCTATTATAACAGCTAGAGATGAGAGTGATTTAGAAGATGTATCAGATATTTACGAGCTTATGGGTGGTTCTAGTCAAGAGACATATAATACAGCGCTTAACTTTTTTGATGTTAAATCACAATACTTTTATGTTAAAATAGAGATAATTATACAAGACGATATAAGTTACTATCATATATTATTTGATAAAAATGGTTCTAACGTATCAGTATTAAAATATGTAGAAGGTGGAAGCATTGAATACTTCTGAAAAAATATATTATCTTAAAGATGATAAACTAAAATTGTTAAACTCTACTATAAGCTCAGAGTTTGAGCTTGTTGCAGAGATCCCTCTTCCTCAAAAATATTCGTTACTTATTGATGATGAATATCTATTCTATATGAGTATGCCTAAAGTTAATGTTACTGGTAAAAAACTTACAGCTATTGTTAAAAACTTTGTTTCAACAAAACTTCCAGGGGAAGATATCTCCCTTTTAGCTTTTCTAGTTTTAGGTAATAGTATAGTAATTACAATCATATCAGAAAGATTTAAAGAGATAATAACATCTCATATGTTAATGTTTTCAAATGCGATAAAAGTATCAAGTCCGTTTATTGAGTTGATATCAAGATACTCTGATTTTATATATTTTGACGGTAATAAAATATATGAGATAAAAGATAATAGTATCAGTAATAAATCAACTTATGAAGATGTAGCACTTAATTCAGAACAATTTATAGAAGATATGGATGGATTACTAAATAATATTCGATTTCCATTTGTCAAAAAAAAATCTAGACTACATAACTTTCCTATGTTACTACCAGCTGTATCACTAGCTTCTTTATATCTTATTTTTGTAATTGGAAATATAATTTCAGTATCAAAATATAAAAAAATTGAAGCAGAATATTCTACGATGCTTAGTACCATATATACAGAAACAGGGGTTGCAGGCACAGCTGATCCTTACGGTGTTCTTCTATCAAGAGCTAATAAAAAAAATATCAGTTTTGATGGTGAAAGGTTAATTAAAATCCTTGATGAAATATCTACTGTACCGAAAGAAGATATACAATTAGAATCCTTTTCATATAGAGATAAATCTTTTAGAGTTAATGGTATCGCAAAAGATTTTACTGTGTTAGAAAAATTTGAAAAAGAGATGGAAATTAAAACAAAAGAAGAAGTCACAATAACTGATAGTAAAACATCACAAAATGGTGTTGTATTTTCGTTGAGGTATGAGAAATGAGAAAATATTATGAAGCAAATAAACAGAAAATACTTATCATATTTATAATTGTAACTAGTGTGTTCTTCTTATTTTATTGGACATTTATATTTTTTAATAGTAAAAAAGAAACATATATAGCATCATCAGATCTTTTATATTCGCAACTTGGAAAAGCATTAGGTTTAAAACAAACTTTAGAACAGAGTAATAGTATTGTAAATGAAGTTACAATAGGATTATTAGGATTTACTCAAGAACTTGCTAATAAAAAAGGTGTATCTACAAAACTTGTAACTCTTAGACCTATTAAAAGTGATCAAGATTTTGAACATGTAAATATAAGATTAGAGTCTATGTATTATACCGAAGTGATTAACGTTATCTCAGAGTTTGAACGCTATAATAATCTTTGGATAAAAGCTGTAACTTTAACTCCTAGATACGATGATAAAAAATTAGTAGATATAAATATGGAGGTAGTAAAATTTTAGATTCAATTATAAAATCAGTATACTCATTTATTTACAATATAAGAGGTAACCTTAAAAAAACCTTACTATCAATTTTAACATTTATGTTATCAGCAGTAATTGTTTTAATTATTTTATTTCCTTATAATGAAGTTGCTACAAAATATATAAATGAAAATTTAGATAAACTACCTATTAAAATATCTTATGAAACCCTTAATATCTCTCCTCTTGGTTCAGAAATTGAGGATATATCTATTGATAATAAGTTGAATATAGATGTAGTAGAGTTATCATATAACCCTATCACAGCAATTTTTAGACGGATAGGATTTGATATAATAAGCGATCTATTTATTGCAACTGGAAAATTAAAAGGAAGTACAGTTGAAACAGATATACGTTTATCGCTTGATACTTTAACTAAATTAATCCCAGCTAAAGCAACAGGAGCTGGAGATTTTAGCACAACAGGAGCTGTTAATTTAGGAATAGAATACTTAATTGATAATATGTCTGGAAATATTAATATCGACTCATCAGCTTTAACTGTCGTAACGCCGTTTATGACACTTGATATTGATTCATTAACAGCCAATGCCTCTTTAAATGGCAATACATTAAAAATTGACAGCATTAAAGCAACTGGTAAATCTCAACTTGAAGGATCAGGAGTTATAACCCTCAATATGAAATCCTTGATAGACTCATCAATTGATATTAAAGGAACTGTTAATCTATCTGGATTAAAATCAGGGTTTAGATTAACAGGAAGGTTTAGAAACCCTAGCTTTAAACTTCAATAAATAATAAAAAATTCGTAACCAAAATGTACGATTGGTAGACTATGTATATAGAGAGAAATTTTTCTGTATAATTTTATATAATACATAAAAAATAGAGAGCAAAACTCTTTAGTTTTTTATATAATGGATAAAAAATGAGATATATTTTAATTATAATAACTGTACTGTTTTCAATATCTGAAGTAGCATTTGCTCAACATTTTAATGTATGTGATGAGGGTAAGACATATATAGATTCAAAGTGTATAGATAATAAGTTATTGCCTGAAGTAAAAGCTATTAAGCTGAATGAGATCAACCTACTAAATGGTAAAATTAAATCAATTTTTGATAAACTTAACAATATCACAACATCAGTAGAGAACGACTCATTTAGTTCATCAAATCATAACGAAATAAAATCTCTATCTAAAAATATTATAAAATACGTAAATGTAAAGCTAGATGCAAGGAAATCTATGTATGCTTATATAGGAGATGAGTACTCTAATAAGGACTCTTCATCATGTATGAGTTGTAGAAATAAAAATAATAAGCATAAAAATAAATCTAATAGAGTAAGAAATAATAAACACGGACATGATAACACTAAGAGTACTGTTATTGCAGATACAAACACAGTAAATTATAACGCAAAAAAAGAAGATGCAATGAATAATAATTTAAGAGAGGCTACTGCAAGATATAATAATACTGAAACAGATATCACTACTTCAAAAGATAATAACTCAAAACAACATAACGGATGTTTTCATAGAGGATATACAAGAGTTAGAGATGGTATAGGCTTATCTGTGTATAAAGCAACGTTTGATCTATATAGCATATTTAATAAAGCTTCAATATCTAATCTACATATGAGAGAGATAAGCAATAAACATAGTGCAGAATTGCAACTGTTAAATGATAATTTAGTATCATCATTTACGAACTACGATCTATACTACTCTAATTTATCAGGTGCTAAAGTGGATCAACAAAATATAGATAAATATAGAACAGAATATTTAGCAGCTATAGAGAACTCTATAACGTTTTTAGTAAGTACATATAAGACTGAAATATCTAAGCTTAGTAGTGAAAATTTAGAGAAAGTTAAGAGTGTTCGTACCAATATGTTTAAAAACAAATTTGATAGATATAATAAGAGAAATAAAAGAACAATTCAGTTAATTGAAAAATTAACATCTGAATAAGTTTTTAATCGTTATTAAAAATATCGTAACCATAACCTTTTTTTGTTACTATCACATTTAGAGTGCTAATATTTTTTGTAGCACTTTAACCACCTAAACAAAAACCTTCATTATAACCTATTCATCATCTTATCTATTTTATAAAATAAATTTGTTTTTATTATAATATATTGATACAATATTTATGCTAGCATTCAATATGTCAATGATGAACATATGGATAAAAACTTGAAAACACTTTTTAGCAGATTTTCGAATAGTATCGGTTGGACCAATGGTGTAGTTTCTGATTAGGATTTCTTAGAGGCAAAAAAACTGGATATATGTTTGATTATCCAGAGGTAATAAGCCACGATGAAACATTAAAACAACTTCATGATTTTTAGAAAAGATCAAACTTGTTGATGTTGCAAACGCATTTTTATATAGCCTCTCAACTCGTAAATTAGAGTATCGCTCTGCACTTGGAAGCTACTGGTACGCTATTTCAATTACTGAACATAAATAAACTTACACAACAAGTTATAAGTTTTGTTACTGGTATAAATGAGATAACTCGAAAAAAGAGTATAAGTAAAATAAAGGATATAATGTTCTCAATTTTACGCGATATAAATGGGGGAGGTATAGGACATGATCGCCTACATTATGCGTTATTTGATCTAACTCAATTTTTGTTATTACCTAAAGTTATACCCTCATCAGAAAATATAGAAATACTAGAAAAAAATAAACTGCATAAAAGATTTAGAGCCTCATAATAAAGCAGGTAAATATGCTAACTATATTACTAAACAAAAAATTATAAAATCTAACAATGATGAAATAGAAACAATATTAGATATTTAAGGTATTACAGGTATTCTATCAACTTAACAAGATCCTTGTTACGCCGATAAATTGATTAACGTAGTTGATCGTGCCCCATTTGAACATACAAATGATTTCTCATACCCATTAAACAGATGGCACACAAGAGACGGTGTAAATACTAAACGGTTTGATATAATTTTTGCAGAAGTGTTAGAAGCTCATCGCAATAGTGATCAAAAGTAGAATAGTTACAACAGTAATACAAAATAAAGTAATTGAACCAGACATACTAAGTAGAGTAGCTTCAGCAGTTGTATAAAGTAAAATAGGCGTGCTAAGTAATCTGAAATAAATTTATAGATAGTTGAAAAATAATTTAAATAATATATTTAAAAATTAAAGGATAAAAAAATGTTTAGTTTAGATAAAAATGATGTTACTAATTCTCACGCAATGTCTATTCGTTTCAATCCATATTTAAAAAGAACAGAGTGGACAGATATCGCAGAGTACACTGAAAAGTATTATTTAGATTTTTTAAAAGGTAAAGATTACGGTGAGTTAATAATTACCAACGTTTATTTCTACTTAGAAGAAACTCCAGATTTTTCTTTACAGAAAGATGTTGTAAATCTATCTACTGTTTTAAGTATTCCCAAAATAGCAATACTTAACATACATTTTGATTTCAAAACTTTTAAGGCTTTATCTAAGAAAAAACAGAACGAGGTTGCGATAAATACAATCCTTTATCTCTTAAAATATTGGCAAAATAACTTAAAAATACCGAAACATATGAATATAGACGAACTTGTCCAAGATTTTGAAACGCATCTTAAAAACAACAATATACTTATGAATAAAAAGGAACTTTCAGAAATTATTATTAAAATAACAAACCCATTTAATGTTACTTTTTCAAAACATAAATTAATCGGTGTAGATCAAAAAGGAAATCCACCTATTTTGTTTAATGATAGTGAATTAGATATTTTTTTTAATACCCGTATCTACAATATGGATTTTGGACAATCAGTAAGAGAGATTTTTATATCTTACGATATTTTTGATTTTGAGAATAAAGAAGTTTTAGAGAAATATTTTAATAACGATATCGAATTTAAATACGGAAAAAATAAAGACCTATTTATAGCACATCAGTTTGATATAAACCGTTTTATCTACGATGATGATTATTTAGATCAAACAAGATTAGGACAAATTCAAGAGTTACACGCTGGTATTTTAGAGATGATATTAAAAATAAATAGTATGAAAAGAAAACCTAAATTTTTAGATGTTGAGAAGTTATATGATGTAGTTGATAAAATATTTTTAGAGTTTGAAAGTAAATTATAGAGAAATTATATAATACACTTGGCAAGATATTTTAGAGTTTGAAAGTAAATTATAGAGAAATTATATAATACACTTGGCAAGATATTTTAAAGTTTGAAAGTAAATAGAGAATTATATACTCTTAGGGTTTGATAATACTAAAATATTATAAATTTTAAAAGTTGTGATACCTTTCCAATAAAGAAAATTTTATTCATGCTAGAAATTTATAATAACTTTTGAATATAGATTTAGGTATCATATAAATTATTACAAATATAACCTACTTAACTAATCCGTTTTTATCTCTTGCGTATTGGCTTCGTAGATGTAAATATTCATCACAAGCAATTTGTCTTCCTAGCATACAAGAACGGTTGAACATTCTTATCGCATTCGTTATACTAAGCGGTACACCTTGTCCATACTTATACATTCTACCCACCATATAACAGCCGTTAGAGTTACCTGCTCCACAAGATAGATTAAATAACGATAATGCTTTATCAAAATCTTGTCCAACTTCCATTCCAGAATAATATAGCGAACCTAGAGCCATACATTGATGTGAATATCCTGCTTTACAATTTCTTGAATAGTTAGCAAAATTATCCTCATACACTTTATCACCATACTCCTTAGGTCTTGGCAACTGTAATGCAAAAAGCGATGAAGGTATTAAAAGTGATAAGAGTAGAAAAAGTATAGTAACTTTTATCGACGATATTGACATATATTTAATTTTCATATAAAACCTTTATAATTATCTTTAGTAACTATCATATCGTAAAATTTTTGAGATAGTAAAACTTTATATGAGATTAATATAAAATTTTAAAGTAGTTTATCTATTAAGGATATTCCTGCAATCCCTGTAAATCCATTTGATATCAATCTATCGTAGCTATCTAACGTAACGCCACCTAATGCGTAAACTTTTTTATGAACATCAATCTGTATATCTCCTAAAGGATAAACCGTATCATATTTTGATCTGTATATCGGACTTAAAGTAAAGTAATCAGCATTAACTCTATCTATCTCATTAAGCGAATGTGCTGAATATCCAACAATTAGATTATTAAACACACTTTTAATTGTATCAACATTAACACTCAAACTATTTAGATGTACTCCATCGAACTCTAAAATCGTAGCGATCGTAGCACTTTCTGATAAGATTAACCTACTCTTTTTAATCTGATCTCTTAATATTTTAGCTCTATTAAATATTTCAATTTTATCTATATCTTTAATTCTGTACCAGATATAACTACATTTTCCATCAATTTTCCTAGCTATATCAAGATAGTTATCCATATACACATTATGATCTAAAACTGTAATAATATTCATATTAGAACTATACAAAAAAAAAATTGCAATATCTATAGTTAATTTATATACTCTATATCATAGATGATAGGAGATATGTGATGAAACTGCGTAGTTTATTATTAATTATTGGATTATTCTTATTTATATTTTCAGCAACAACATACGCAGAAAAAGAAGAAGATGAAGATAAATGGATACTCAAGATAGGAGGAAGTTATTTTAAAGTTCTCTATCAGTCAGAAGTTAATTTAATTAATGAAGAGATCAAAACAATAATAGAAATGTATGAAGTAATGGCAAAAATTGAAAATAACGGAATAACTGATCAAGTAAAACAAGATCTAAAATCAATAAGCAAAAACACTTTTTTAACATTAGAAAAAGTTTTGATATATATGCGTGCAACTATTCCATTAGATGGAGATTTATCATCATTACTTGACTCAAAATATCTAAGATATAATAAACCTTTTAATAGATCCGATATATGTACTGTGATAACTAATATCTATCAATTAAAGTCTGAAGCTGGGATATTAAGTGATAGTAAGTCTAAATTTTTATCTAAAAATTCTGTTACTTGTAATAAGTTTGATATACAAATAAATGAACTAACTTTTGAGTATATGAAAGAGTGGATAAAAAAAATACCTACAAGTAAAAGATTAGCTGATCGTAAAAATGAACTAAATACAGTTCTAAATCAAGTATACCTATATATCGCAACAGTATACGCTGAAGGGCTAACAACTGCTACAAAATCACAGATAAAACAATTAGAGTATGAAAGAAAAATTTTATTTGATAAAATAATAAATGATAAATTTATTAAACTTGATAAAGCAGAAAATAATTTAGATAGATATAGATAACTTTCATACAAACAATTTAATTATAAATAAAAAGACCCCGCTTAGGGCGTTAAGCAGGGTCATGTTACTTTGTCGGAGAACAGTGACGAACTTTAGATACCAATATTATGAATATCTAAATTCTATCTATCGACTCTTAATAAATTTATAAATTAAAACGGTGCTATAATATCAAGAAACGATCCAAGCCAGCCTTTTTTCGTTGCTTGAGTTGTTGTTCCTGCACCTGAATATGTTATCTGTGCATCTGCTATTACTGAAGATGCTACTGTATTTCTCGCATCAATATCTTTCTGTCTTATGATACCTCTTAAAGTAATAGTTTGTTTATCTCTATCAATAATTATCTCTCTATTGCCTTCAATAACTAAATTTCCTGAAGGCATAATATCTATTATTCTTGCAGCTAAAGTAGCTTGAACAGTATCTGATTTACTAATTGATCCTGCACCAGAATATGTATTGTTTGTTGTAGCTCCTATATTTGGATTAAAACCACTACCTGATCCTAGAAAATCATTTCCAGCAAGTGGTAAACCTAACATTGCTGTTATACCTGTATTATACTCTGATGATTTAGAGTTAGATGCTGATGAACTATTAGATGCTGATGCTGATTCAACTATATCAACAATAACAATATCTCCGATCTTTCTTGCTTTATAATCAAGAAACATCGTTCCTGATGAACCCACATCCGACCATAAAGAAGGATTAGGTTTTGACCTTGCCTCTTCTTGTAGTTTATATGCCTCTATCTCCGATTTATACCCAGCTGATGGAACTGTTGTTGGAATATACTCTCCTTTTGTTGCACAGCCTACAGCTACAGCTACTGTAAGAATTAACGTAATTATCTTTATATACATTTTTAATATCCTCATATTTTAAACTATAAAAAAACTTGACTTAAAGTCATAACTTATAAGCATTAGTAATTTGCTTTAGCAACACCGTTACCAAGATATACAGCAGATATAACTTTATCTGTATCTCTACTTTTAACTAAAATACCTTTTCCTATATAAGCGTTCTCTTGTAATATACCTATTGTCTCTAGAACAATATATCCGTTCTCTAAAATAAGTTTAACTTGCTCCCCTTTTTTTGCAGAAGGTTTTTCTCCAACTAAGTCAGATGAGATTACTCTACCTTTAGGAATAGTTCTTACTGCAACAAGATCAGATGCATCAGTTATCAATCTACCTCTAAGTGTTGTTATGTCGATATCACCTAATGTAACTTTACCTTTTATATCCTCATCTTTAGCTATCTTATCAGAGGCTACATAACCTTTCTTAAAAGCACGAACATGAACATATGATGAAACTTTTCTATTGTTATTCTCTATCTCTACAAATGTTGAACCGAATTTACTAGTATCTACAGTTACTTTAAAATCACCAGTTGATGAAGCTAGAATATCTTTAGGAATATTAACATTAGTTACCTCAATGCGAATATCTGGATATGCTGCTAAAAAACTATCAACCACTTCGTTATATATCTGCTCATACGATACAGTTTCACCAGCTCTAGTAACTTTTACATCATTTAAAACAGTAGCTTTAATTCCTTCCTCTTTAAGATATGATGATATAATTTCTTTACTGTAATATCTACTTTCACCAGCTTTAAAACCACAAGCAACCGCTTTATGTATAATATAATCAGCTGTTAGTTCATCTAAATAAACACACTCTTCATTTATTTTAACCTCTTTTGCTGCATAAAGATTGATAGCAAAAAGAAGTATCAGTAACGTACAAATTAATCTCATATAAAACACCTCCTATACACAAGTTTACAAAAATATCAATATGACACCCTTGTACTTGAGCAATCTTACAACTCAAACACTCTTGCACTTATCAGATGATATAAGTAACTTCATCTATATAGCTTGATATTTAACTCAAGCCACTAAACACTCATATTACTAACTAAAACCTTCTAACTAATTATCTTTTTAATGCTGCAACAGTTTGAAGCATTTCATCAGATGTTTGTACCGCTTTAGAAGACATTTCATAAGCACGTTGCCCAGTAATCATATTCACCATCTCATCTACCATAACAACATTACTTGTCTCAAGGAAGCTTTGACGTAATGTACCAAATCCATCTTCACCAGGCACAGATGTTTGTGGATCGCCAGATGCTCCTGTTGGAAAATATAAATTTTCACCTAAAGAATTTAACCCAGCTGGATTTATAAAACGAGCAGTCTCTATCTGTCCTAACTCTGTTTCAAGTATATCTCCTGGTAAATTCACAGAAAAAATACCATCTTTAGATATAGATAACCGTAAAGCGTTCTCAGGGATATTTATGTTAGGTGATAGTAGATATCCTTCTGGAGTTGTTATATCTCCATTTGCATCTATCTTAAAAGATCCTGCTCTTGTGTACGCTGTTTCTCCATCTGGTAGGATTACTTGAAAATATCCATCACCCTCAATCATAACATCCAGTTCGTTATAAGTTTGCTGAGGGCTACCTTGCATATGTATCTTTTCAATAGCCACAACTGCAGCTCCCATACCTATCTGTATACTTGTTGGAGATGTAATACCTGCGGCTGTTATCGATCCAGCTGGTTTTAAATCTTGGTATAATAAATCTTGAAAAAGTATTCTACCTTTTTTAAAACCGTGTGTATTAACATTTGCTAAGTTATTTGCTACATTATCTATATTTAATTGTTGTGCATACATTCCTGTTGCTGCTGTCCATATCGAACGAACCATAATAATCTCCTCAATCAAGCTTTACTTTTTAGTCTAAGTCAGATATTTCACTAAATGACTTAGATAGTATCTAAGTTTTGTTTAAACTATTCACTAACCCATGCTAGATATTTTACTAGCTGAAGCAGATAATATATCATCGTGAGTTTGAACTACCTTCGCATATATCTCATACCCTCTTGATGCATCAATCATTCTTACCATTTCACTTATAGGATTAACATTTGAATCCTCTAAAAAACCTTGATACATCTGTGGATTTACAGCAGGTGTTGGTTCTATATCTACTGCTGCAAAAAGATTTCTACCTACTTTTTGAAGATATGATAGATCATCAAATTCTGATATTCCTAAAGTACTAATAATCACTCCATCAGAATATATATTCCCCTGCCGATCAGTAGATATATTTGTTCCATCAGGAATATTTATAGGATCTCCTTCTGCTTGATTTGACATAACTGGAAACCCTTCCCTTGTAACTAGATCTCCATTCTCATTCATTGTGAAATCGCCTGATCGTGTATAACGTAATCCCCAAGGAGTATCAATTGAGAAAAAAGCATTCTCCTTTACTAATGCTAAATCAAAAACATTACCCGTTTGTTTTAGCTCGCCATTTTCATGATTAGTATATATATCATCAAGTATTACAGCAGAGTTAATTGATCTGTTATAAAGAGTATTTCTTATCCATGTTTGTGGAAGCCTTTCTTCATTTGGTCTAAAAACAGAGAAAACTGCTTGCTCTTTCTTAAAACCAGTAGTGTTCACATTTGATAGATTATTTGATATAACATCTAATCTAGTTTGTTGCATCAACATACCGCTCGTTGCTGTGTATAATCCGTTTAGCATATTATCTACCTCTTCCTGAAACTTCACCAAATGCGACAGGTATCGCTTTTTGAAAAGTTTCTTCCATAGCTATAATAGTTAATTCTTGAACTGGTTTAGCATGTTTTGCTGGATAATAATAAAAATTCTTATCAGATTTTGACACTACTTGAATAGTGGAAAAGAATACTGGTTGCTCGTTAACTTCCATAATAGTAACCTGTATTGTAGAGTAATTTTTTCCGTAACTAGAGTTGAATGACTCCCTTATATCTGTTCTCAAAATATAATCTGCCATTGCTAGATCTTTTACTGGTTCTGCAAAATTGTTAATTCTAAAATATCCCTCAATCATATTACTATAATAAGTATCATACTCTTTTTTTACTGGAGTTGTAATAGATGACGGAAGTACATAAATTTTTGATCCTTCAGGCAATATCTCGTATGGATTAATTGACATTATTCCAACTTTTGCCTTTGTTTTGTCGATCAATAAAGATGAAAAACTTGTTTCAATTTCAGTAATAATAAGTAGCGGATAAAAACCTGTTTGAACAAACTTTAACGGGTTTAGAACATTTAATGCTCCACTCCATGTTGTACAACCAGTTGTAAATAACTGCACTATCATAATTACTGATATTAATATAAAATTCGCCCTTTTCATAATAATATCCTCATAAATTATTCTGCTTGCAACTTATGAAGCAACTACCATGCCAAAATATCATTATATTAGATATTATAATTTAAAATAACTCTTAAACCTCTTATAATTTTCTAAATAGATTATTATAGAGTTATCAATATAGCTATCTAAGTCAATTAATTTATCTTGAAAATATCACCTTATTTAATGACATATCCTAACTCTATCTTATCAATAAGCGATAAGTGTTACACCTCCTCAACAGTTAGCAAGCGTTAAAACTTCTCTATCTATAATCAGTAGTAAGCTGTAACGTTAATTCTTCTGCTGAAATCTCTTTACAACCAGATGTGTTTTGCCCACTCCATAATGGTGAAAAATCATCACTACCTAGCTTTTCAGAATATGCTCGTAACTGTCCTATTTCGATCGCTGCGTATGGAAAATTTGGTACTAATGAATGTATATACCCAAGCTCCTTCATAACACGATTAACAATACCTCTTGCTGGTCTACCTGTGAATAAATTAGTAATAGCTGTATGTTGTGATTTAATATTTTTCAGTGCTAGACGGTGCAGTTGTGATGTTTTCGCTTCAGAACATAACATATAAGTAGTTCCTATCTGTACTGCATCAGCACCAAGCAATAAAGCTGCTTGAATACTGTAGTTATCGCTGATACCACCTGTTGCAATAACAGGTACTTTTACTTTATTTACAATTTGTGGAAGTAAAGCCGATAGCCCTATCTGAGTAGTTATATCTTCTGATAGAAACATACCTCTATGTCCTCCTGCCTCCAAGCCTTGAGCAATTATCCCATCAATACCTTTAGACTCAAGCCATAATGCTTCATCAACCGTTGTTGCAGACGACACAATTTTAGATCCCCAGCCTTTGACACGACTAAGCAATTCTTTATCTGGAAGTCCGTAATGGAAACTTATAAATTGAGGCTTAAATGGTTCAATAGAATCTGCAATATCATGATTGAATGGTACTCGTTTAGCACCATCTGGTATACTTTCACACTTGATACCAAATTCCGTAAAATATGGTTCTAATAATGTTTGCCATTTTAAGTGATGTTCTTTATCGTAATTAAAATGAGTATGGCAGAAAAAATTAAGATTAAACGGGTTATCTGTCGCTTCTTTAATTAGCTTAATTTCTTTTACAATGTCATCAATACTCAACATACCACAAGCTAGAGATCCTAAACCTCCTGACTTGCAGACCGCAATCGCTAAAGCGTTATCTTGAATACCTGCCATTGGTGATTGAATGATAGATAGTTTTGTATCAAATAAGTTTTTATACATAGCCTCTCCTAACTTGTTCAATTTTTGAGGATATAAAGCAATTAGAATACCATAAAACTATTACGATACCTTTTATAAAAATAAAATAAATTTGATTTGTACGATCTTAATTGTGAAAAACAATAAAATAATAAAAAACCTCTACATCTTAAATGAAGTAGAGGTCGCTATATTTGTTTTACCGTTTTGAACGAATTGTGAAAGTTATATGCTATCAAAAATATATAACAGTATATACTCCTGCAAAAAAATCTGAACCAACATATCTATGATACTTATCTGCTGTCTGTTCATAATACGCGATCTCTGGGATAAGATAAAAGTTTTCTGCAATAGAAATAGGAAGGTTTATATATGCTGAAAATTGTACAGGACCACCGTTTAAAGTAATACTATCGTGACTAGATGTAGTATATCCCCCTCCAAAAGTTAACTCTATTATATCTATCAACCTAATACCCATAGATGCTGCTACACCTAATGAACCTACATAAGTAAAACTACTGCTTGTATCTATATACCTAGGAAGATAATTTTCTGTATCCCAATTCTTATCTGCTAAACCACCCCATATACCTAAATTAGTCCCCATAAATACATTCATAGATATATACACTCTACCAAAATCATACATCACACCAGCACCGATATAAAATGATTGTAGATAAGCAGTATCGTATATATCCCAACTAATTGACTGTTTCACCTTCATATTATATCCAGCATAGCCTGCATATATCTTATATATAAAGTTATCACGTTCATATCTATACGCTAGCTCGAACCTAGGTATATAATTATTTAGTTGAAAAATAGTTGGAGAGTAACTATCCATATCAAACTCTGGATCGCTAGCCAAAATTACTGCAAAACTAAAATTTTTCCATGTTAATCTCAATTGTGGAAGACGTTGCTCAATTAATGCTCCGTAACGCCATAACGCATTATACCCATCTGAATACTGTGTAAAATATTCTGAAAAACCTGCAAGCGTCCAATCTTTACCGATCGTTAATGATAGATCATCTAAAAAATTGTATGTAGCATAGTAAAGTTTAAATATATCAGCAGAAGCTACTGGTTGTAGCTCTAATACACCTGATAGTTTATTATAGCTAAACTCTGCACCAAATAAAGTTTCTGTCTCTACTAGATTAAGTGAAAATCTATCAGTATTGTGAAACCCTGAATTAGGTTCGTTATTATGTTTATAGAAAAAACTCATATCTATCTGTCCATAAAATGATATATCGAATTTTTGTTTAGGGATACCTTCTGCATAAACAGTAGTTAAAAAGGTAAACATATATATAATAATTATAAGTAATAATCTCATGATATCTCCCAAAAGAAGTTAGTATACTAATTTATTTTAGCTCTAAAATAAACACCACCATAAAACTCTGCACCTGCATATGCTCCGCTTTTATTTAGAGGTTGTTCAACGATAGATATTTCAGGAATTATCTCAAAATATCTAGTTATTGTTATCGGCATATTTATAAATGCTGAATATTGAGCTGATGGTTTACCACTCTTAAAAAATGTTCTTGTTGATACTGTATATCCTCCACCTAAATGTGCTTTAAGTAGTGAGTTAAACTCAAACCCTACAGCTAATGCACCAGATATTGTAAACACAGAATCAAACTCTTTCTCACGTCTATTATATACAGGTTCTGTATCTGTAAAGGTTAAATTAATATCGTATAATCCACCCCATATAGATATGTTTTGTCCTGCAAATAATGATAATGCAACGTATACTAAACCAAAATCATACATACCACCTATACCTAAATGATACGAGTCTATATTTCTACTATTATAATAATCAGAATCTGGTGCTGGATAAAATCTAAATTGATAGTTTGAGTAACCACCGTAAACTTTAAAATCATAGTTTAGTGATTGTAGAAAATACGATACTTCAAATCTTGGTAAAAACTGTGTCTCTTGAAATAACTCTTCTGGAAAACCACCAAAATCTACATTCGGTTCTCCTGCCATGATTACTGCAAAAGTCAAACCTTTCCATGTAACACTAGCTAATGGAGCTCTAATCTCTGCTATTGTTCCAAAACTCATTAACTTATTAGCATTCATAGCGTATTGTGGAAAATGATCTGAATATCTACTTGGTGTATAATCTTTACCTAATGTTAGAGATAAATCATCTGTAAAATTATAGCTTATAAAATATCTTCTAAATATATCTTCAAAGCTATCTGATGGATGTAACTCTAAAAGTGCTGATAATTTCAAATAATTAAATTTAGCACCAAAAATTGTATCATCTGTATTTATCCCTAAATCAAATGAATCTATCGGAGCTTGCTTAGTGATCGCTCTATTTTTATGACTATAAAATGCAGAAACATCTAAACTTCCGTAAAAAAGAATATCTTTTTTATTAGTTTTAGTCTCCTGCGCATTTGCATTATCAGACATATATAAAAAAAGTAATAAAATAATTATTACAATTGAAGTAGCTCTTCTGATTAGAAAATATAACATAACTCCCCCTACATATTAATTAAGTATTTTAAAAGACGTTTACTCTACCATACATAGTAGTAAGTTTCAATATGAATGAGGCGCGGTAAAGGTTATCTATCTAGATTAGGTAGACAAAGCTTAACGAATGGTATAAAATCAATGTTGTGCATATATTAATATGAGGTAGGCTTCAATTGAAATTAGAGCATAGAATTGCTGCTAGATATCTAAAAAGTAGAAATAGAAATTCACTTCTGTCATTTCTATCCATTATATCTATTGTAGGCATAGTTTTAGGAGTGGCAACATTAATTGTAGTAATATCAGTTTTAACAGGTTTCACTAATAATCTTAAAGATAAACTATTAGGCACAAGCTCTGATATGCTTATAACTAGGTTCGATAGTATGCCTATTGATAATTATGAAAAAGTAATAACTGATGTTGAAGTTTATAAAGGTATTGAAAAAGTTACACCATTTATTATGATGCAAGGATTACTATCATCAAACAACAATGTAACTGGTGCAGTTGTTAAAGGTATAGATCCTGCAAGGGAAACAGAAGTATCAAAACTAGATTCTTTTATGATAAATTCAACATTAGATGTTTTAAGTGATAGTGTAAATAATATACCACCGATCATCTTAGGTATTGATCTTGCTAAAACTCTAAATGTGGAAATCGGTGATGAACTAAGCTTAATATCTCCTAGCTCTGCAAAACGTGGACCTTTCGGATTAACATCTAAAATGAAAAAATTTATTGTGGCTGGAGTATTTGACACAGGTTTAGGTGAATATAATGCTGGGTTTGCATATACAAATATTAACTCACTTATGAACTTCAATGATATGAAAAATACAGCTACTGGTTTATCTGTCAAAACAACAAAAGGATATGACATTAATAAATTAGCAATTGAAGTTGGATCTGGACTTGGATACCCTTACTGGATAAGGGATTGGATATCTATGAATAAATCACTGTTTTCTGCTCTTGAACTTGAAAAATATGCTATGTTTATCGTACTAACATTAATAATCGTAGTTGCATCATTTAATATAGTTTCAATGATCGCTATAACCGTTAAAGATAAAAGAAAAGATATCGCTATATTAAAATCATTTGGTGCATCAACAAAATTTATAAGAAAAATATTTATATTTCAAGGTGTAGTAGTTGGAGTTCTTGGAACAGTAATCGGAAATATTTTAGCATTAACTATATCAGTTATATTAAAATATTCCAACATAATACAGATACCTAAAAATGTATACTTCTCTGATACTATACCTATTGAGATAGATTTCGTTGTGTATATAATAGTTACTATTGCAGCATTTTTTATCACGTTAGTTGCATCTATTTTTCCTTCACACATGGCTGCAAAAATAGGCGTTACAGAAGCACTTAGAAAAAATTAACAAGGATTCAAAATGGCTTTTTTAGAGATACAGAATATCTGTAAAGATTTTATTGTTGGTAGTACAAAACTAAATGTGTTAGAAGATATAAATATCTCTTTTGAGAAAGGAGAGATAGTTGCTCTTTGTGGACCATCAGGTGCTGGAAAATCTACTCTTATGAATATTATAGGCGGACTAGATAAACCTACATCTGGAGATATTATCTATAACGGTGAAAACATAATATCTAAGTCTGATACCGAACTAGATATATATCGTGGTTGCGAAGTTGGATTTGTGTTTCAAAATTCATATCTGTTAGATGATTTCACAGCGTTAGAAAATGTTATGATGCCGTATCAACTATCATTTAATGATGATACTAAAACAGCAAAACAGTACGCACTTAAACTGCTTGAAGATTTTCAACTAATTGATAGAAAAGATCATTATCCTAAAGAGTTATCTGGTGGCGAACAACAACGTATAGCTGTGGCAAGAGCTATTATTAATTCTCCTAATATTATTTTAGCCGATGAACCTACAGGAAATCTTGATAGAACTAACTCTAATCATTTAATTGAATTACTTCAAACTCTTACAAGTGAAAAAAGTATTACAGTTATTGTTGTAACACACGATGAATTAATAGCAAATAAATTAGATAGAATAATAAAGTTAGAGAAAAAATAATATGAGCATGTTTTATATTTTCGATTTAATAGGAACTTTCGCCTTCGCTATATCAGGAGCATTAATGGGTGCTAAAAAAGAGATGGATATATACGGATTATTTATCTTAGGATTAGTTACAGGAGTTGGTGGAGGTACTTTAAGAGATCTGTTATTTGGACGAATTCCACCTTTTATATTTAACGATATAGCGTATATTATAGCTGTTATTCTAGCTGTCTTAGTAGTCTTCTTTTTTCATGGAAAGGTCGCAAAAGGAACTAAACTATTAAATATATTTGATGCTATCGGACTTGGAGTATTTACATGTATCGGTGCTACAATAGCGTTAAATGAAAATATTGTATGGTACGGAGTTATCTTATCTGCTGTTATAACATCAACTGTTGGCGGAATGATAAGAGATACCTTAGCAGGAGAAGTACCGTTCGTTCTACAAAAAGAAGTATACGCTTCAGCATCAATATTTGGTGCAGGAATATTTTTAATCTTAAATATGTTTAACACACCTATAGATATCAATATCTTTTTAGTATCTGTGATAGTTACTGTTCTACGGCTACTCTCTTTACACAAAAATTGGAGCTTACCAAGAAATGTTATTAAAAATAAGTAATAGCAGAACTTAATAAAATAATGATGAGCAATAAATGAAAAAAATAGGTATAATCGGTGGTAGTGGGTTTAATAAGATACACGGTATTGAAAGTATTGAACATATAGAAGTTAATACAGAGTACGGTAATCCTTCATCATCTATACAACGCTATAGAGTAGGCGATCTTGAGATATATCTACTAAAACGACACGGAATGAATCATACTATCGCACCACATAAAATAAATTATAAAGCAAATATAGAGGCGTTTTCTAGTCTTGGAATAGATAAAGTTATCGCATTTGCTGCATCAGGAGCTATTGATAAATCTTATAAACTCGGCTCGCTAATATTAACATCTGATGCGATAGATATGACAAAATCTAGAGCAAATACTTTCTTTGATAAAGATATTGTTGCCCATATAGATATGTCTGTACCGTTCTGTCCAAACCTTCAAAATACATTTTTACAATCAGCTAAAGATGCAAATATTGAAGTAACCCTAAACGGTATCGCAATATGTACTGAAGGCCCCAGAATTGAAACACCTGCTGAAATAAAATTCTTTGAGAAAATAGGTGCTACAACGGTAGGCATGACACTGTTTCCTGAACTTACACTTGCTAGAGAGAGAGGTATCTGTTATATATCGGTAGCTATCATATCTAACTACGCTGCTGGTATTGAAAAAAATAAGATCACCGCAGATATGCTACTAGAAAATAGTCTCAAATCAAGTGAGAATATAAATAAAATAACTCTTAACTTACATAAATATATAGAGTATAAAAAAACCTGTCCATGCGAAAACTCAATCGAAGGAACTGTCTTAAATGCAAATTAATTTATCACACCCACTAATCATGGAAAATATGCCATTGAAAAAATTCAACTGCTACAGAGTAGGAGGAAATACTCGTTATCTAGCTGTACCTACAACTAATCAAGAATTAAGCGATCTGTTAATATATATAAAGAATAGTGGAATAAAGTACGATATTATATCTGCAGGGACAAACACTATTGTATCTGATAAGGATTACAACGGAGTAATAATTTTATTGAGCAGATTAAATAATTATATACTCAAAAACGATAACTCTATAAAAGTTGGAGCAGGCGTAAAATTAAATGATCTAATCAACTACTCAATTGAGTCCTCTCTTGCTGGATTAGAAGTTTTAGCTGGTATACCAGGACTTGTAGGCGGTGCTGCAATAATGAACGCTGGAGCTTATGGAGTTGAATTTAAAGATTTTGTAGTATCGCTAGATGTTGTTGATAATAAAGGGTTATTAATCAATATGAGTAATAATGATATTGGTTTTACATATCGACATGCTAAAAACTTGGAAGATAAAATAGTTGTATCAGCAGAAGTACAACTGCTTAAATCAGATAAATTAGAGCTATCGAAGAAACGAAGTGATATTCTAAAAATTAGAGCAGAGAAACAACCGTTAGATAAACCATCTTGTGGATCGGTATTTAAAAGACCTAAAGATGGGTATGCGGGAGACTTGATTGAACGTACTGGATTAAAAGGATATAGACATAAATCAGTTATGGTATCTGATAAACATTCTAATTTTATAATAGGGTGCGAAAAAGATATTAAATCTGATGATCTCTACTATCTTATAAACTATATCATAGATGAAGTAAATAAAAAATTCTCAGTAGTATTAGAACCAGAAGTTAAATTTATAGGATTTGAATAGTTATATCAATAGAAACTATTCAAAGTAATAGTAAACCTTGTTATTTTGCTTATGATACATTATAATGTTTGTATAGGTGTAAAATGTATATACTAAATAATATAAAAAGGTTGTCTTTTTTTGTTGCAGTGCTTGTATTTGCTGGGTGTGGTGAAAACTTTTACTCTCTCACAAATAAAACATTGCTAGATGAAATGAGTACTGATCTTGCATATATACAAGATAATTGTCAACAAGTTATTATTAACTTAGAAGAGAAAATCCTTACCATACCTCTTTCTGTTGATGAAAAATATATGTATGTATCATCGCTACTCTCTTGTAGCGGTTTTGATGTTCGTGCTAGTTTAAATATGGCACTTGGTCCTCCTAATCAAGAGTCAACTGATCCAACTGTAGAGAAATTTGGTGCACTTGATGTAATGTACGCATTTATAAATAAAGATAGTTTTAGCCTTAATGAAATAAAGGAACTTACAGATATCTACAGTAAAGCATTACAACAATGTGTTGGCAGAACGAATAATAACTTAAGAATAATTTGTACATTAGTTGGGGGAGCATCAAATACATTAGCACTAACGAAGGAATTTTTATATATATTTGCTAGAGCAGATATACCTGCAGACCAAAAAGCATTATTTGATATTCTAAAGACACTTGCTGCTGCTAATAGTATAGGTCCTGATGTTTATCTCTTAAATAGAGCACTTGACACATACGCTTCTATGTTTAACGATGATCCTGATTTTGAATCAAGATTAGTTCGTTCTGCAGAAGCAATTCAAGCAGGTTTAAGCACTCTTGAATCATTAATAGGAAACTCTAATGGTGGAGAAGCAAACCTTCTTATATTTATGCTAGATACTGTTTCAGATCTGATACTTAATTCTACGGGGGCAGATATGTCTACTATTTTAACTATTATGATGCTTGATATATTTGGTTTATAAAAGTTACTTTTAATGCGATTTATTTGGGGATAGTTTTGAAAAAAATTAAATATATTTTTCTTTTCACATTCTTTTTAACTTGCTCCCATGTATCATATTCAAATGCATTTGGACAAGCAAGAATAACTCTTGATAATGAACTTTTATCAATAGTTAAATCTGTTGAAGCATTAGGAATGGGTGGAGCTTACTACTCAAAAAGTGATGATAAATATGCGGCTTTCTATAACCCTGCAGGTGTGGCTAGAGTTAAAGAAACTACTATTGAATACTTGCCATTAACTTTTGGAATTGATAGTGATGCTATTAGTTCTTTAAGTGATGTTAATAATATCATAGACATTGCTGGTGGTAATTTAGCTGATCCTAACGTTATATCTGGTGCTATTAACTCAATCATAGATGTATTCATGGGCAAATTTGTTACAATAGGACCAATAACCTACTTTCCTGCATATACTAGGAAAGGGCTTAGCGTGGGGCTATTTTCAAATACTACTGTGAAAGCAACAGCATATAATCCAGCTATCTCTGAATTGCAGGCAGTAGGAAGATCTGATAACGGCTTAACCACAACATTTGGATATAACTTTCTTAGAGATGACGCACTATCTTTTGGAGTATCTTTTAAAGCATTAGTTAGAGCACAAATAGATAAAACATATACTATATTTGATTTAACCGATATCATTGTAAATCAAAAATCATTATTTGGAGATATCATTGACGAGCTTTTCGAAAATGGATTAGCATTTGGTGCATTCGCTTCTGTTGGTGTAATCTACGATCTACCTTTTCTTCAATCAGTTCTAGCTCCACGTATTGGGGTATCTATTAACGACGTGGGATATCTTTTTAGATTAAATGAAAGTAATGTAGATGCAATAAACCCATCAATGAATGTTTCATTAGGTATATCTCCTAGTTATTACAATACAGTAAAATCAGATATAATGATCGACTTCGTTGATCTGTTTTTTCTAAACTCAAACGATCAGTCTATATTAAAAAGAATAAATATCGGTGCAGAGGTACTGTTTATTGATATCTATGCATTAAGAGTTGGAATTCATCAAGGCTATCCTACATTTGGAGCAGGATTAAACTTTAAATATTTTAGTCTTAACTATGCCTTTTATACAGAAGAACTAGGGTATGAAGTAGGACAATTTAGGGATTTTAGACACGTTATTGAGATCAATTTTAAATTATAATTATTAAGGTGTAGCTGTAATGATAAATTACTTAAGAATAATATTTCTTATATCTTTTATACCATTTATGACATATTCATGTGCTATGAAAAACGAAGCAGTATCTGAAAAAAATATTGATAATCAGATCGGTGGTATTGAAGTTCAAGATACTTTCACTCCATCTAAAAAAACAAGTGATATAACTCCTGAAAGTTTTGAAAGAGCTATACCTGAATCAACTATATCTTTATCATCACTAACAATATTTGAATACGGATACGACTCATTATATTACGGTAGTGGACTGATTGATTTTGCAACTGATGATAATGTGATCGTACTATTATCTGAAGATCAGATTGTATCAAATGTTAAAACATGTCAATCACTTCACCTCAACTATATTTTTAATAAGATATATCCGTATAAATCTTTGATTATTGTATATAACTACTCAACAGTTGAAGTATATTCTTTAAAAGAATGTGGTAAGCTTGCTTCATATTCAAGAGCATTAAATGGCGATATTAAAGTTGTGGATGATGTTTTAATTGAGTATGAAAGCAGTCGTGTGGTC
Organism: uncultured Deferribacteraceae bacterium; assembly: GCA_947039395.1. Taxonomy (GTDB): domain Bacteria; phylum Chrysiogenota; class Deferribacteres; order Deferribacterales; family Mucispirillaceae; genus CAMQYB01. The sequence continues at coordinate 42,463 of CAMQYS010000001.1, forward strand.
TTAAGAGAACTATTAACTGGGAAGCAGATAACTACTGTTGAAACCGATCTTGAAATTGCAACAGCTGGTGAATTTGAAGGTAAAATATCTCTTATTCATAAAAATGGATTTATTACTTATTACGATCAAAAAGTAAACTCATTTCTACTAGATACTGCTGTTAATCTCAATTTTGCTCATATAAATTATATTAACTCATCTTTTTATGGAGTTACTAATAATGGTTCATTCTTTACTGTAATAAACGATAAAACAACTAATTATGAAGATAAAAACTGTTATATATCATCTGGATCTGTTGCTGCAATATGTAACACAAAATTGCTATACAATGGACAAGTATATGAAAATGTACCGAACATGGGTAAATTTATCGCTGGTAAAGACGTATTCATCACATTTAACCCACCTGATTTTCAAATGTATAAATTAATTCAAGCATATCAGAAAAAAGTACAGTTCGATTATATATTACCTACTCTATGTCGTACTCCTAATAACTCAATATATTTTAAAGATTTTTCAGGCAGAAGTAGAAAAGTAGTGAATAAAATTGAATCAGCTACATCTAATATACCTAAAAGCTGTAAACCGAATGCTAAGCTGTATATTGAAAACGGGGATTTTGTCTGTGATGACAACGATTGTGGTACTTTTTCAGAAAGGATTGTAATAGATGAAGCAACATCACGCTATAAACGTTTAGAAGAGAATAAGATCTTTTACTACTATAATAAATAGACCGTAAGTAATAAATAATAAGTACTTGATACAATATACTAGATTTATAGAAGTGAGTAATAGTATAGCAGTTATTAAATCGTATGTGGTAAATGCTTTAAAAGACATGTAAGTATAAAATTTGCAAGATATGTCTCCACTTAAAAAATATAATATTAGCTATGACTTAGTAAATTAATTTTTATTGCTGTGTTACTTATATTTCATTGACTTTGTTACCTTTATACCATAAAATTATTTCTATAAATGTTATCCAGTAAAGTATTTACTGTGATTTAGCTTGGAGAGTTTAATCTTCTAAGGCTATATATATATATATATATGATAGAGGAGGCTTAAATGTTTTACTATTTAAGTGCAGATATAATTAATTCTTGTGGCTGGATCGGTGGAAATCCTCCTAAATGGTTCGATGGTAGTGATGTAATTGATAATAATAAATTTGTGTTTTATGCTACATTCATGCTTCCAAATGAAGATCAAATGTTATCTATATTTATTAATAAAGAATTTGATGAGTTAATAGATAATAATATCTATCCTAATTGTTCAATAAAAGTTTATAAACATAACGTTTCAGAAGAAAGTTGTATCAAAAATTCTCATCCATCTATTAGTAAGAGATGGATAGTTAATCCTACTCTTGAGCCTCGTGAAGGTACTCCATTTTTATTTATAGGGGCAACTCCAGATTTAATTCAAGATGAAGATTATTATTATACCAATTTAGAGAAAGATGGTTATTCATTTTGGGGACAAATAGATGAAGATGGATATCTATCTGATGATATGATTTGTGGTAACTCCCCTTTTGCTTTTGGTGCTTTATATTTATATAAAAAAGAAAATGAAATTATCGCTGGATTTTGGCAATTCAGTTGATAAAATATTCATTTTCAGCATAAGTAATTATAAAATATAAACTCCTAATAATAATTTCATATCACTCATCTTACCTACCAATATATACATATAGTTAGAGAAGATAACAGCAGTATAAAATTATAACTCTCTTACAAATAAATCAACTACTAAGATTTACTATGTATTACAAAGAATAGTTAATATCATATAATTGAAGCAAAAACCTCTCACTATTAGTAAGTTAACTATAATCATTTATCGTTAAGTATGAGACATAACGCTTAATAAAAGAATTAATATCTGTTAATAGAATATTGTTTTGAGAATAATTTCAATATAAATTCAATAAGATTTTCTTATGACTAAACGAGTTGTTAATTAAGAGTAAATAATTGTTGAAAAATGGTTGATAATAATTAAAATTCAATATTTATTTTTATTTTATATTCAAAAAACTGAAATAACCTTTAATTATCAATAGGTTAATATGTCAACCCTAAGTTATAAAGAAAATATTTTTCTGATAAATAATTGTGTATAAAATGTGGAAAACATTATATTCTTTTAGTTATTTATTCTTATAAATATGCAATTTAAACATGAATAACGACTATAAATATTTCCTTAATTTAGACTATAAAGTGCTTATTAGTTAGATCAGGTTATAAAAGTGTGTAAGTTAAAACAAATATCATTATTGATAACATATCCTGCTAATCCTACTTCTTACTTTTTTTAATAACTCCTTCATGACCTGTAAAAACACGAGTATTTGGATTGATTTTATTTGCTATTCTTCCGCCTAGATAATTTACAGCCATAGAATAACCTAAACTATTATTATATCTCATAATAACACATAAGTTATCAAATGATACATAATATTCAGATCTATCACCACCGATACCAACTCTAAGTAATTTACCTCTTAAATTATCATTAATGGGAGTACTTTTAGAAAAAATCACACCCGCATTCTTCAGCTGTCTAACAGAATACTTCTTACCACTTCTACAAGCCGAACCACTAATATATTTACTATAGCTTTTACTCTTTGCAGTATTCATTCTAACTTTCTCAATAATAGGTTGTCCTTTCTTCCAACCATACGATGATAAATAGTTAGCTGTTGAAAATATTGCATCTTTATGATTATTAATAATATCAATATATCCATCATCATCACCATCAATACCATATCTATCAATGTTGCTTGGCATAAATTGAGGTATACCTAATGCACCTGCGTACGAACTTCTAAAAAGTGTTGGATCTTGATTATATTTCTTAGCTAATACCAAAAATGATTCTAACTCTTTTTTAAAATAAGATGCTCTTCTAGTCTCAATGAATGATAGTGCATATAAAGCTTCTAATGCGTTATATCTCATTTTGACGGTACCATAGTTTGTCTCTATCCCTAAAATACTAACAATTATATATGATGGCACGCCAAATCTTTTTTCAGCTTCTATAAATGCATCTTTATTCTTCTTAAAATGCTCTATTCCTTGGTTAGTTCTTCTATCATTAATCATATTATCTCTATAAGCGTACCAGTTAAATCTTCCTCTAGGAATAGCTCTTATAGATGCATTTCCAGCCTTTTCAACTCTTTCTTTAGATACTTTAGAGAAAATTTCTACTAGGTACTCTTTATCAAATCCATGCTTATTATGCATCTCATCAATAAATTGAAGGAGTTGATTAGACTCTCCTCCTAGCTCCTCTTTCGGTTCTTCTTTCGGTTTATTAGGGTATTTTGTACAATTAGATGTAGAAAACACAAATAAGGTAAGTATAAATAATAATAATATTTTTCTAGCAATAAACATATAGATAGTATTACTATAGAATAATACCTTTGTAAACTAAATATTTTAGTAGTACAATGTTTTAGACTTTATATGTATAACCAATTGTGCTAATATATTATTAGAAAGATTAACTAATTTATATAGCAATACCTCTAAAAAAGATTTCTATATATATAAATTATTTTATTAAAATTCGTAGTGAGGTTTTTATGATAGTTTCTGCATCAATTTTATCATCTGATTTCTCAAAATTAAAGGAAGAAGTTCAAGCTGTTGATAAAGCAGGCACCGATTGGATTCATCTTGATATAATGGACGGGCATTTTGTACCGAATATAACTTACGGTGCAAGTGTTGTAAAATCTATCCGTAATCATACAAAAAAAATATTTGATACGCATCTCATGATATCCGATCCATCACAATATGTAGATGATTTTATTGCAGCTGGATCAGATATAATAACTATACATTATGAGGCAGACATTCATCTACATCGTACAATAAGTTACATTCAATCAAAAGGCGTAAAAGCTGGAGTATCTCTTAATCCATCAACTCCTGTATCGGTTTTAGAAGAGATTATTAACTATGTTGATCTAGTTCTTGTGATGACAGTTAACCCCGGATTTCCTGCACAAAATATCGTTCCAACATCTTATACAAAAGTTTCTAAAGTTAGAGATATGATTAAGTCAACTGGAAGAGAGATATATCTTGAAGTTGATGGTGGAGTTAATTCACAAACATATAAAGATTTAATATCTGCTGGAGCAAATGCATTAGTATCTGGAAACTATATTTTTAAAGCAGAAAATTATAAAACAGCGATAGATCAACTTAAAACATATTAGATTAAGCTTACTAGTTCTGACTAAATTTAAAGAGTATTTTTGTTGTAATCAATATGCAGTAGATAAAAATAAAAAGTATCAAAATGATAAATATATAACTCTAAGCTAATACAATTTATATATATTTTATCTTTTATACTTTTATTTTAATATTATCTATGTTACAGTAAAGTCAATGTATTGTTGTTAAAATAAATAATAGAGGTACTACTATGAATGAAAAAATCCTTATTGTAGATGACGAAGCAGAAATTCGCTTTTTATTCTCATCAGAAATAAAAGACGCTGGCTACACAACATTTGAAGCATCTAATTCAGCAGAGTGTTTTGCAATTTTAGATAAAGAAAGTATAGATTTATGTATTCTTGATATTAAATTGAAAGGCGAATCTGGAATAGATATTTTACAACGTATTTCTAAAGATTATAAAAATATCAAAACAATTGTTGCAACAGCGTATGCATCTTATCAAGATGATCACTCAACTTGGGCAGCAGATGGTTGCTGGGTTAAATCTCAAAATATTGAACCATTGATTGAAGAAATTAAAAAAGTTTTAAGTAAAAAGTAACACCATTTATTGTTTTATTTTTCTAGTATGTTAAATAAAAGTAAAGCATATCCATAATAATTTGTAACATTCAAAAGTATCTTGTTATTGTATTCATTTTAAGTAGTTGTTTTATATTCGTTGTATTAATGATTTTAAGGCTCTATTTGCACTATCTATAAATTTAGCCTTAATATATGGTATTAAATCTTTTTGAAGGTGATGTTTATGAAAGCAGTCGTTATGGCAGGTGGATTTGGTACTCGTATCCAACCACTAACTGCCAATGTTCCTAAACCGATGATTCCAGTTTATAATGAACCGATGATGAAATATATCATTTTATCTCTTCGTGATGCAGGGATAAAAGATATAGCTATTCTACTCTACTTTAAACCAGAAGTAGTTCAAGACTATTTCGGCGATGGATCAAAATTTGGTATAAATATTCATTACGTACTTCCAGATAGTGATTACGGTACAGCTGGTGCTGTGAAAAAAGCTGAAGAGTTTTTAAATGAACGATTTATTGTCGTATCAGGAGATCTATTGACTGATTTCAATTTACCAGAAATAATCGGTTACCATGAAGCAAAACAATCTAAAGCAACTATAACATTAACATCTGTTCCTGATCCGTTACAGTTCGGAGTTGTTATAACTGATGAAAACGGTAAAATATTAAGATTTCTTGAAAAACCAGGATGGGGAGAGGTTTTCTCCGATACCATCAATACTGGAATATATGTTTTTGAACCAGAAGTATTATCATACATACCAGAAAGTAAAAATTTTGATTTCTCTAAAGATCTTTTCCCTAGTATGATGGCAAGAGGAATAGATATTTATGGCTATAACGCTAAAGGATATTGGAGAGATATAGGTAATCCTGATTCTTATCGTACATCTCTGCTTGAAATAGCTGAAGGAAAAATTAAATTAGAGTTTACTGGTACTAAAAAAGATTATCCATCTGGAATACTGTATCACGGACAAAAAAGTAATATAGCGGAGTCGGTTGCCATCAAAGGGCTTGTTGTTATAGGCGATAACTGTACTATTGAAGATAATGTAGTATTAACTGATTGTTGCTTAGGCAGTAACTGTACTGTTGATAAATCTACATCTATTGATAGATCAATCGTGTGGGACGGTGTTAAAATAGGTGATAACTCAGATATATCTAACGCCGTATTATGTGATAATATACTTATTGGTTCATCAGTTAAAATGAGTAAAGGCTCAATTATAGCTCAAGACACAAAAATAGGTAACAATGTTATTTTTGAAAGAGATATAATGGTATGGCCTAATAAGTTAATTGATGAAGGATCAATCATTTCATCTAACCTAATATGGGGAGATAGATGGAAAAACTCAATATTTGAAGGCGGTAAAGTATCTGCTAGAACAAATGTTGAATTATCATCTGAAATGGCTGCAAAATTAGGAGCAGCATTTGGATCTCTTCTTCCTGAGGGTTCAAGAATACTTATTGCAAGAGATTATCATAGAGCATCAAGAATGCTTAAAAGATCTTTTCTTGGCGGATTGCTATCTGCTGGAGTAAGTGTTATAGATCTACGTATGGAAGCCTTACCCGCTCTTAGATATAAATTAATAACTTTTGGAGAAGTTGGTGGTGTTCATTTTAGGCAATCCCCTACTGATCCAACACATACAGAAATATTGTTCTTTGATGAAAATGGAGATAATATTGATACTGGTATAGAGAAAGATCTTGAAAGAATATTCTTTAGAGAAAATTTTAGAAGAGTAACTCATAAAGATATAGGAAATATTACAGAGAAACATATGGTTAAGGAGTATTATCGTGAAAGCGTACTTAAAACTATAAACCAACTCTTTTTACAATCTAGTAATACTTCTATTGTTGTTGATCTGCTTAATGGTGCTACTGATCAGATATTACCAGAACTATTAAAAAGTACTGGTATTGAAGCCGTTATTCTTAATGCTAATCATGATGAAATGAAGTTATCTCGTTCAGAACACCAACTAGAGAAAACATTTAATCAAGTATCTCGTATTGTTAAAGCTCTTAGTGCTGATGCTGGATTTATTATTCATCCATCTGGTGAAAGAATCGGTTTAGTTGATGATAAAGGTGAAATATATTCTGGACATAAACTTATTATGCTTATTCTTCTACTAATTGATGGAAGTATAGATCAAAAAGTAAAAGTGTTTTTACCAGCTTTTGCACCAACATTAATAGATAGTAAACTTAAAAACATTCAAATAGTAAGAGGTAAATATACAGGAGTTAAAAGTAATATACTTAAAGATTACTACTTCTCATCTGATCTTAGATCACTGCTTAGATTTATTGAACATATGCCTTTTCCTGATTCTATATTTTCATGCTTAAAAATTGTTGAGATGCTCAAAAAGATAGGTAAACCTTTATCTGAAATTGCAAAAGATATCCCTACATACTCATTTCTCCATTCTGTTATAAACTGCCCTATTGAAGCTAAAGGATATCTTATGCGTAAAATGAGTGAAGAAGCAAGAGATAGAGAGGTGTCATTTATTGATGGCATTAAAATTCTATATGATGATGCATGGGTTCTGATGTTGCCTGATCAATACTCTCCTAACGTACATTTATATGTTGAGGGAGTAAAAGACTCTTCAGGAAATAAATTGCATAGTGAATTTATTAAAAAAATAAATGACTGGATTGATGAGTGTAATAATTAATGAGTTGTTATTGATAGTTCCGTGAGATTATTTTTGTGGCTTGTTGTTGGGAAAGTTTATAGTAAGTTGGTGAGTAGCTTGTCGCAAGTATTTAAGTTTTATACGCAACTATTTAAGCTTTATATACAGGTATTTGCTCTTGTATGTAAGTTTGAGTTATGAGTAGATTTATAACTTATGGACGTATTTGAGTTTTATACGTAAGCGTTTAGTTTATACAAGTATTTGCTTTTATATGTAAGTTTGTAATTTACTAATTAATTATGTTCGTTTATTTACTAGTTAGCTAGTAAAAATTTTATTATAGTTTTTCGTTCTAATATATCTAATTTATTTAAAGTGAGTATATTGTATGGATAGAAAGTTGCATCTGACTATGTTATGGCACCAACATCAACCTTATTATAAGGATGATTCTGAAAATATATACCATATGCCATGGGTATATATGCACGCTATTAAAGATTATTATGAAATGGCTAGGCATATTGAGAATAGTAATGTTAAGGCAACTTTTAACTATGTTCCATCGCTACTTTTACAACTTGAAGATTATACTTCGCTTGATGTTCCTGATAAATTTATTCAGTTACTTAAAAAACCTGTCGATTCATTAACATTTGATGAAAAAGAGTTTATCGTTAATCAATGTTTTATGGCAAATCAGTATACAATGATTAAACCTCTTGATAGGTATAATAAATTATACGAAATAAAGTCTATTAAGTCTGGCGGTGTATCTAACTTTACAAATGATGATATACTTGATTTAGAAGTTTTATACCTTCTATCGTGGACTGGTGTTTTTATTCGTCAAGAAGATCCACTTATAAAAGATCTACTGCTTAAAGGTAGAGATTATTATGAAAGTGAAAAACTTAAACTATTAACTAACCTTGCTAAATGGGTAGAAAAAGTTATATACATTCATAAAAAATTAGAAAGTGAAGGGAAAATAGAACTTACTACAACTCCATTCTACCACCCTATTACACCACTACTTATAGATATAAACTCTGCTTATGAATCTTTTAAAGATGTAACTATCCCTAATGTTGATAATAACCTATCTCAAGATGCAGTTGTTCATCTTAAAGAGGGTTTAGATAAGTTTCAAGATTATTTCGGATTTAAACCGATAGGTTTATGGCCTGCGGAAGGTTCTATTAGTCAAAAAGCAGTTGAGCTATGGTGCGAAAACGATATTAGATGGATAGCATCTGATGAAGAGGTTTTGGCTAATAGTTTAAAATGTAATCTAAAAGATCCGAAAAATAGATATAAACTATACTATCGTCGTTACCAAGTTCATAACAATAAAAAAATTAATATATTCTTTAGAGATAAATTTCTATCAGATCTAATAGGGTTCACATACTCTAGCTGGAAAACAGAAGACGCTGTTGAAGATTTTATCAAACATTTAAGAAACATATATAATTCAGTCAATTTTTCTCCAAATGTATCAGTAATATTAGATGGAGAAAACGCATGGGAGTATTATAATAATAACGCTTATGAATTCTTTACACTACTATATAAAAGGTTAGGTTCAGAAGACTTCATATCATGCGATACATTTAAAGATGTATTAGATAATACCGCTATCCCTGAAGAAGCCGTACAATCTATCCAAGCTGGATCTTGGATAATGGGTAACTTCAAAATATGGATAGGACATAGTGAAAAAAATACTGCATGGGAATATATCTCTTTAACTAGAAATGCAATAGAGAAAAATATAGCTAAAGTTGATGAAAATACAGCTAAACAGATCTATAAAGAACTATACATATCAGAAGGATCAGATTGGTTCTGGTGGTTTGGTGATGATCATTTCTCTGCTCAAGCAGAAGTGTTTGATAAACTATTTAGAACGCATTTAGTCAACATATATAAATTATTAAAACTTAATGTGCCTGCATATCTTTATAACCCTATTAAGAAATCATCTAAAACTGGTGGTATTCGTAAACCGTCTTACTATATCACTCCTAAAATAGATAGTATAAATACATCATTTTTTGATTGGTCATCATCAGGTGAATACGATCTAAAAGCTGATGCTGGTTCAATGCACGCAGGTGGAGATATATTTAAAAAACTAATATACGGGTTTGATAGTGACAACCTATATCTTAGGTTTGATACACCATTTAATGATATTCAAGGTGAGAAAATAGTTTTACAGATCAATGTATTCTCAAAAGAAGAAACAAGTAGCTATGCTCTTAATGTACGAGATAAAATTATTAATTTAGATAATGGCGTAAAAGCATTGTTTGATAAAGTTACAAAAATATCTATACCGATAAAAGAGATACGAGAGTTATATAAAGATAAAATATATATCCAGTTTGTATTAAAAGCAGATAATAAAATTATAGATCAAGCACCATTATATAATAAAATAGAAGTTGATATTATAGAGAACTTTCAATCTGATTGGATGGTTTAGATATTATAAATCAGGAGAACAAAAATGGGGAATAAATTACCTCTCATAATGGGTATTCACTGTCATCAACCTTATGAGAATTTTCATCACGTTGTAGATTATGCAGTAAAAGTTTCATACGCTCCTTTTATTGAAGCAGCCTTAAAAAATAAATCACTTAAATTTGCTGTTCACTACTCTGGATGGCTTTTAGATTTTATAAGAGTTAATCATTCTGATCTCTTTAATAAGATGAAAAAATGTTACGATAATGGACAGATAGAATTTTTTACTGGTGGATATTATGAGCCGATATTAACAACTATTCCATCAGATGATAGACGTGGACAGATTAATAAATTATCAGATTATATAGCAAACTATTTCGGTGAACGCCCTAAAGGTTTATGGTTAACAGAAAGAGTTTGGGATCCGATGATTATACCTGATCTTTATGAATGTGGCGTTGAAACAGTTGTAGTAGATGATTATCACCTACTTACAGCAGGTGTTGATGAGAAAGATATCAAAGGATATTTTAAAACCGAACAAGATGGTTGTCCTATAAATATTTTACCTGTTGACAAAACAATGAGATACAATACACCTTTTAAACCTGAAGGAGAGATTTTAGATTATTTAAAAGAACTTAAAAACTCTGACTTTAAACTTGTAACATATTTTGATGATGGTGAAAAATTCGGACTGTGGCCATCAACTTATGAATGGGTCTATGAGAAAGGTTGGCTAGATAGATTTATTGAAACTATCGTATCAAGTGAAGATATAGAGTTTGCTCATTATAGAGATATTATAAAAACTGTTAAACCTGAAGGGTTAACATATATGCCGATAACTAGTTATGTTGAGATGGGTGAATGGTCACTAAGTGCTAATAATTTTAATAAATTTAGTAGGATAAAAGATAGCTTAAAACATAATTCATCTAACCTACATATAAATGATACAGATATCGATAGTTACGTTCGAGGAGGGGTATGGAAAAACTTTCTTGTTAAATATAGTGAAGCTAATAGAATACATAAAAAATCGCTTAACCTTTCTATAAAAGGCAAAAAACATAAAAACGATAATGTATTTAAAGAGCATCTATATCAATCACAATGTAACGATGCTTTATGGCACGGACTTTTCGGAGGATTATATCTACCTAATCTTAGAAATAATCTTTGGGAGTCGATTATATTAACACAAAAAAGATTTGAAGAGTTAGAGAGAGTTAAACCTAATACGATTGAGATAAGTGATATAGACCATGATGGGTACGATGAGGCTTACTATATAGGTATAAAATATAATGCATTATTTTCATCTAAAAATAACGGACAGTTAATATCTTTAGAACTTAAAGATAGACACTTTAATATATTAAACACTCTCACTCGTAGGAAAGAGGGATATCATGCACATATCACATTTGTTGATACTGAAAATAGTAACGAATGCAAAATTGATGAAGTAAAAAATATACACGATAGTAGCCTAGAGATAGACTCATGTGTTAAAGATTTTCTTGAATATGATTGGTATGATAGATCATCATTTATAGATCATTTCACATATGATTTCTCTGTTGAAAATTTTAAAAGAGTTACGTTTGTAGAGATAGGTGATTTTGTTAATCAATGTGGTAAGTTAGAGCTTAATAACGATAAAATAACTTTTACAAGAGATGGTAGCTTTAACACATCTTACGGTATTACACCTGTTACGATGTCAAAACAGTATATATGTAATGATGATATAATAGAATTTCAGTTTGATATTAAATCTAGCTCACCTTTTGAGTGTCAATATGTAAGTGAGATGAATTTTCATTTTGCGAACTGTGAAGCTGTTACAATTAATAATAAAAAAATTGATGGACATACAATTCTCTCTGGAAAGAAGTTTATAATTCAAGATGATTATACTAGAAAAAATATAATATTAGAATATGCTAACGAAGTTGAGCTTGGAAGCTTTCTTGTTCATACAGTATCGCAATCAGAACTTGGTGTAGAGTTAACTATTCAAGGTATTGCAATATTGGTGAAAATAGACTTTAATACGTTATTATCATTTAAAGGTAAATTCTATATAGAAGATTTTAGATAGTAAGGAGTTTAGATGTCAGAGATAAGGTATGACCCACTAAAAAATAGTTACTCAGTAGTGGCGAGTGAACGTAGACGAAGGTTAGAAGATTTCACTCTACAAAATAATAACGATATACATGATGACGCATCATTTTGTCCATTCTGTGGAGATGATGCTGCTAAACTATATGAAATATATAGAATGAATGAAGAAAATACATCTAACTGGACAACAAAAGTTGTTCCAAATAAGTATCCTCTATTTGGAATTAAAGGTAATGTTGATAGAGCTGGTAAAGGATATTACGATTGTATTAACGGTATAGGTGCTCATGAAATTATTATTGATAGTAATAGACATGGAGATATCTTATCTGGATATACACAAAAAGAGATTACAAATCTATTTATAGCATATAAATACAGAATTCTTGATCTGATAAACGATACACGTTTAAAATATTTTATTGGTATAAAAAATATAGGTATAAGAGCTGGAGCATTAATTAATCATCCTCATTCTCAACTTATTGCAATGCCTATCGTACCTCAAAAAATACAAGATATTATCGCTATTGCATCAGAACATTACAGTAAAAAATGTAGATGTTTAACTTGTGATATATTAGAACAAGAGTATAGAACAGGAGATAGAGTAGTAAATGAAAATCACGATTTTATCGCACTTGTACCATACTCTTCATCAGCGTTTGAAGTTAATATTTATCCGAAATATCACTCTGCTAGTTATGAACATATCTCTGATAATGCTATCCCTCAACTAGCTGAACTTGTTAGAGATATTTTTATCAGATACGATATATTACTTGATACACCATCTATATCTATGGCTATACGTACATCACCACCAACAGCTAATAGAGAGTCAGATAACATCACATTTAAGAATATAGATAAATCTTATCATTGGAGCATTGAACTTAAACCGATTATTACACATTACTCTGTATTTGAAAAAGTAACTGGTGTCGAAATCAATCCTGTAGCACCTGAAGAGAGTTGTAGATATTTGAAAGAAGTTGTTATCATATAGCTATACAATAAGTAAAATTTTGCTGTACAATAACTTTATATACCTATTTACTATAGGGTAGATAATTTCTACTAATTACACTTACTTATTGTAATTATAATATAATATTTAAAGATTAAAAATAGATTAACTACTAAATAAAATATAGATTCTAATATAAGGGTTACTAAACCAAAAGTTAATATCAAGTAGAACATCTTGATAAAAAGTATTCTCTGTGATAAAATAAATAATTAAGATATCTGTACTTAGATTATTATTTTAATAGGTTGTATACATATTTTACCTTAGTAGTTTTGTAGATAGGTTGTCATTTGAAAAGTTTATAAGTAGTAATGCATTAAAAATTTTATAGATAGATTATCATTTTTTAATTATATCTATTTTTATCATACTAAATAAGAACACATCATAAAATAGAGTAAGATAGTTCTAAGCATTTAAGGGAGGTTGTAAACATATGAAAATAATACACGTAACACCTGAAGTACAACCATATTCATCAACATCAAGTATATCGGAATGCGTTGCATCTCTTCCGATGAATCTTGCTGCTAAAAAACATAACATAACTGTTATATCTCCTTTATATTCAGCGATTAATATAGAGAAACATGATATCAAATCAACTGGATTAAAAACATGGGTTGATGCTGGTTACAAGGTTTATGAGTATGAAATATATACAGCCGTACAATCATCAGTAACATATCTATTCTTTAAAAATGATGAGCTATTTAATCGTATAGGTTTATATGCGACTGGAAGTTTTGATTACTCTGATAACGATATCCGTTTCGGTACATTCTGTCAGGCTGTATTAAACTATATAAAATATCATGATATAGATGTCGATATTCTACATAGCCATGATTGGCAATGTTCATTAATCCCTGTTTATAAAAATATACATTACTCTGATTTAAAATGTAAAACTATTTTAACTCTTCACTCTGTAGATTCGCTAGGAGTATTTAGCAAGTTTTCGTTAGAAACATTAAACCTACCATGGGATATTTATAATATAGATTTCATGGAGTATTATGATAGTATAAGTTTTGTTAAAGGCGGGCTTGTATCAGCAGACCATCTGATAACTGTATCACCTACTTTTGCAAAAGAACTTGTGAGCAATAATTTAGATCTAGGGCTTAGTGCTCTTTTTACTCCTCACTCTGATAAGTTAGATGGAATATCATCAGGGATAGATCATAATAGGTGGAATCCTTTAAAAGATAAATTTATCGCTGCAAATTATTCATCAAAAGATATATCAGGTAAAAGAAAATGTAAAGAACAGCTCTGTAAAGAGTTCGGATTTAATAGTGATTATCCAGTTATCTCTTTTATTTCTAAACTTACTCCAGCTAAAGGTGTTGAGCTAATTATTGATGCTATACCCGATCTTGAAAAATTGGAATGTAACTTTCTAATTGTAGCAAATAATAGTTCCGATTATCATGCTACTTTTAAAGAGATCTCTGCAAAAACAAAAAATGTTAAGTTTACAAAAGGATATTTTCGCGATGATGCACATAATTTAATTGCAGGGTCAGATATAGCAATATCTACATCGCTTTATGAACCATCAGCATTAATAATATCTATCGCTCAAGTTTACGGAGTTATACCTGTTGTTAGAACGACGGGTGCTGCAATTGACTCTGTAAAAGAAGCGTATAGTCAAGGGTTAGCTTTTGTGTTTGAAGAATTTTCAAAAACAGCATTACTTGAAGCTTTAAACAAAGCTATTACATTAGTTAAATCTAAAAATTATGAAGCTGCTGTTAAAAAAATCATGAGTATTGATAACTCTTGGGATAAACCTACAAAATCGTACGAAGAACTATATAATAAAGTGCTAGTAAGGGGGAACGCATAATGGAATTAAATAAGCTTACTAAAATAGAGTTATTAAAACTCGCTGCAGAAAAAGCTATTCCAAATAGAACAAAACTTCTAAAAAATGAGCTGATTAAAGCACTTGAACCTTATTTTAGTGATAAAACTAAAAAAATACCAGCTAAAGAGAAAACAACATCTAAAACTAGTAAATCGAAAAAAGCTGTTATATCTCCATCATCTAACTTAGGATATGAAAATAAGAAACCTGTTACTATTTTTCAAATCAAAAAAGATGAATACCCTATTCCTGAATATTATAATATGGATACCTTAGTAATACTGCCTGTTGATCCATCAAAAGAATATGTCTACTGGGAATTAAGCGATCATACAATCTTTAAAGTTAGACAACAATATAAACTTGGAAATGCTCCGATAATATTAAAATTATATAAACAAGCAGATGATTTATCAACTAATGAAATATCTTCTGTTGAAGTATCAAGGTTTGGTAACTGGTTTTTTGATATATACGCTCCCTCAAATGTTCTATGGGCTGAACTTGGTTTTATTGATGAAAATGGAGTGTTCTACTCTGTATTAAAATCAAATAGTATCAGAATGCCATCAGATAAAGTATCAGCTGTTATAGATGATGAAACATGGATGACTATCGGACATAATATAGACAAATTATATGGATTATCAGGGCTACATAAAAGTGATTTAGGCGCAAGTCAAACAATGCATAAAACTATTTTGAGACAATTAACAACAGTTAATACAGTTTCATCATCAAGTTTTATGAAGGATAAATAGTTATGAACGGATATTGGATGCTTGTTCTACATGCTCATTTACCATTTGTAAAACATCCCGATTACGATTTCTTTCTTGAAGAACAATGGTTATTTGAAGCTATAACAGAAACATATATACCTATACTAATGAATATGAAAACATTAGAAAATGAAGGTGTATACTTTCGTTTAACATCTTCTGTAACACCTCCACTTGCTGAAATGCTTTCTGATCCATCACTACAACAGAAGTATCTTAAATATTTAGATAGATCAATTGAGCTTGCTGATAAAGAGTTAATTAGAACTAAAGAAGATACCATCTATCAACCCGTTGCTATGATGTATAGAGAGAGACTTGAAAAAATTAGATCTTACTATCTCAAAGATCTATCATCATCTGTTCTAAATGGATATAGATATTTTCAAGATAAAGGTAATTTAGAGATTATTACTTGTGGTTCAACTCATGGATATCTACCGCTAATGAATAACTATAAAGCGGTTCGTGCACAAGTTGAACTTGCAGCACAAACACATGAGAAACATTTCGGCAGAAGACCTGAAGGTATATGGTTACCAGAGTGTGCATATCATTCTGGATTAGAAGATATATTAAATGACTCTGGAATAAAATATTTCTTTATAGATACGCATGGTGTACTCTTCTCTTCTCCTAGACCAAAATATGGCTCATATGCACCTGTATATACATCAGCAGGCGTTGCAGCATTCGCAAGAGACTATTACTCATCTAAACAGGTATGGAGCTCTAAGGAAGGATACCCTGGAGATGTGTATTATAGAGACTTCTATAGAGATATAGGATACGATTTAGATTATGAATATATAAAACCGTATATATCTCCTGACGGAGTACGTGTATTTACTGGACTAAAATATCATCGGATCACTGGTGAAATGGATTTTAAAGAGGTATATCAACCTGATATCGCATATCAGAAAACAGTAGAACACGCTGCACATTTTGTTGTTGAAAGAGAGAAACAAGTTGAAGAAATCGCTGAAATTATTGATAGAAGTCCACTTATCGTATCTCCTTACGATGCTGAACTTTACGGACATTGGTGGTTTGAAGGGCCAGATTTTCTATTAAATGTTTTTAGAGAGATGAATAAATCTAATATAGTTAAACCGATTACTCCTATTGAGTATTTAAATAAATTTCCTACAAATCAGATCGTTGATCTTAATCCATCTTCTTGGGGAGATGAGGGATATTATAAAGTATGGCTTAACTCTGGAAATGAATGGATCTATAGACATTTACATTTCATGTCCAACAGCATGGTAAAAATCGCTGAAGAGTATAAAGGTGGTACTGATTCATTGAAAACAAGATTTCTTAATCAGATGGCAAGAGAGTTAATGCTTTGTCAAGCTTCTGATTGGGCGTTTCTTGTAACTACTGGGACGGCTAATGAGTATTCAACTGCAAGAACTAAAGAACATATAAATAACTTTTTAAGATTATATACGATGGTTTCTGACAATCATTTAGATTATAACTATCTAGAAAAATTAGAGAATAAAAACTCTATTTTCCAAAATATAAACTATAAACTATTTACTTGATTGATTAAATCTACACTATTATATTAATTTTAAAATAAATATTTGATTTTTATCTGATTATAAAATATCATATCACATAGCATTCTGTTTTATAATAAATATGTATCAATTAAGTGAGTAGTATTATGTTTTTCACTAAAAAAGAAGTATCAGTTACCATAAATAATATAAACAAAGTAATTAAAACTTTATCTAGAAGAAACTTATATCAATTTCTTATAGATGAAAAAATTGTTAATCATACACTTTGTAAAGGTTCTGGACAGTGCGGTAAATGTAAAATACTATTTATCGGCAAAAACGTGCCTTCTCCTTCTTATAAGGATAAGCTTATTTTAGCTGATATAAATATTAGTAACGACTACCGTCTTGCGTGTCAACATTCAATTAAGTCAGATATCGTAATTGATCTGCTTGATATGAGTTTGGCTGAAAATGTAGTGCCTGCTGATGATAGTTTATTAACTAATAGCAGTTCAACGATTAATATATCAGATAATCATGATCTTTCTTTAATTGATGATTATCCTACTCATTATACAGATGAAATACCTGAACCACTTATAGATAATTCAACTAAAAATATCAATACAGATGGTAAACATATCGGTAGCACTAAGGAAAGACCTGATGATACAAAATATGAAGGAGTGTCTGATTGTATTATTCTTATTCAACAGAGAAAGTCTATACGTTACTACTGTTACTCTGCAGCACTTGATACTATCTTTATGGAAGGATCAACTAAAACTGATGAAAAACTTACCTCACTTATACAAAATAATCTAGTGCCTGATTTTATTCACGATGTTTTAAATGTTAAAAATATAGATAGAATATTAATCGTTACTGAAAAATTCCATGTAGATAATACCGAGATATTTATGGATATCATAAGTTACACTAGATTTGAAATAGGTACAATGTTATGTGAAGTAGTAATGCCTTTTAAAGAAAATCATGATATTATTAGGTTTTTTAGATTACTTTCATCTGACTCCAATAATAAGCTTATTCTATCTCTTGATATGCTTGATAAAATATACTTCTTAAACGCAAAAAATATTACTGAATTAGCATCAAATAAATTATCTACAATAAATATAAGCTCAATTTTCACTGTAGGTAAAAACCCTATATTAGGCTTTAATGCAGACTTATCTATAAAATCGGTACTTAAGCAAGAGTTTTCACCAGACTCACTTACTTTAGCATCTATGTTAGAACTTATATCTATAATGAAACGTATGAATATTATCAATAATAAATTTAAACTTAATAATCGTGCTGAATTACTAAATAATAAAATTGATCTCACAACAGCATTAAAATTGATCGGATCAGATATACCAACAGGATTTTACATTCATAGAGAACGTAGTGCTGAAATAATATTAACACAAGCTCAATTAGATCAAGTTTATGAAATAAGGTCGCATATATTATCTGTAATTGAATGGACAGGTTTAAATATATTAAAACTATCTAATATCGTTTTCTTAACTACAGAACATTTTGAAGGTTTAATTGATTCAATGATTACATTAGGATTTATACCTAAAGATTATCAAGATAAAATTATATACTCATCTGGCGATAGTAGAGTTCAAGCTATAAATATATTTAAGGAAAGAGATTTTTCTATCTTCTTAAAAGAAAGATTTAGAAGCTGTTCAAATATATTATTAGATGATGATAAAAGTTTTCAAGATATTCAAAAAACTTCTATAAACCAATAATTAAAATTAAGTTATTAACTATCAAACATAAGTAGGTATCTGATAGCGTATCTAATGAATATATTTAATATAGTTCGTTAATCTAAATTTTAAAATATTACTTCTCTTAAATAGATCGTTATAAATTTTCTATCTTCTCCTAAATTTAGTAATAAAAAAACCATAACACTTTAGGCTTTTTAAAAGCATTAGAATATCATGGTTTTTACGTTATTATTAAATTTGTTATTGTTATATTAAAAAGTAGCGTTTGCTCTGATACCAAATATTAATGCCATCATATCAGGGTACTGTACAGCTGTTGAACCTAATCTTAAATATCCACCCATTTGAGGAGCTATATTAAAGTTAGGATGAATATCAAATATAAAGTTTACATAAACACCAACATTTAACAAACTAGCAGCATTTAAGTCAATTGCTCCTGCATTACCGACAGGATCTATAGGAATACCTTCTCCTGATATCAATTGACCACCACCACCAAATTCATATCTGATAGTCTCTGTAATATTACCTAGCAACGCTATCGCTCCACCAAATGAAGTTATTCCGCCTAAACCAGTATAATCACCTTCTGCATTAATCATGCTACCTGCTGTAAATATTATAGGCTGAAAATTAGGATTATGGTTTTGAGGTGTTAAACCAGTAAATATTGTACGCTCATAACCACCTATTCTAACTCCATCATAAAGTTCTCCATTCATTGAGAAAAAACCTGAAAGTTGTAATGCAGCGTGCATATTAAAATCAAGCTTTGTTAAAAAACCTACATGAAATGCATTTGTTGCTACTGAAAGATTGTTACCATCAACTACATCTCCTGCCTCATCTGTATATGGAGTTAACTTAGTATTTATATTTGCATAACTTCCAAATACTTTAAACGAAAAAAGATCATTTACTTTCATAGAATACGCAAGCTCTAATCGTGGTAGTAAAAAGTTACCTGTAACTCCAACTGTATTAGGTATATTGTAATCTGAAAATAAATCTACTAATGCAACCTGTAAACCAAAAATCTCATAGAGGATCGTTGCTGAAGAATTAAATACTGTATTACCGTAACCAACTAATCGCTGATCATACATAAATACATCGTTATACATATCCGCTACTGAAGCAATCGTAAATTGTTGTCCGATTTTTAATCTACCTAATGATCCTAAAAATAACCCAGCATAAAGCTGTCTTACACCTATCTGTAATGTTTCAGAATCCGTAAACCCAAACTCAGCCTTTAAAAATAATGGTCTATATCCTAAATTAAATCCGATAAATGAGTCAGGGTTCATCGTATAGTTAATCTGAGTTTTACCAGGATCGTTTAAATACAATCCACCAGTGATATTCGCTTTAACAGAACCATAAATATCAAACTGGACATTCCTATTTTCGATAGGAACATTAAATGCAAATGCATTACTAGATATAACTAGAATAATGAAAGTTATAATAATTCTTCTCATTGTATCTCCTCGATAACAATTAGGTATTGAATACAAAACAAAAGCATAATCAATAAAAGTAGTCAGCTTACCTAAAGGTAACACTAATAACATGTTCTGTTTATATAAAATCGGATAATTAATCAACAACTTAAGTATTTTAGATATGATTGTATAAAATATATATATAATGCTTAATATTATCATTAAAATCGTAAAGTTAAATATAGTATACTATAATTCATTGATCGTAATAGTACAACTAAAAGTAAAATATATGTGCATATAAGTTATTATCTCAAACTCTACTTAAAATAATAGTAAATATTAATATCAATCATAAAATTAAAATATCATAAAAGTACTATAGACTAAAAATATTTTAAGATTATAGAGTTGAGTTGATGAGCTTGCACTATTATACAATAAAGTTAGTTAAACAGATGCTATCAGTTTAAAAAAATATTGTAATATATCTCAATAAAATCTTATTCATAACATTAAAAAGACAGGCTCAAATTAATAAGCCTGCCTTTATATTATATTTAATAATTTTAAATATTTTTAAATTAGAAATTAATTCTCAACTGTGTACCAGCTATAAAAGTAGCTTCAGTAAATGGATTTTCCTCATTAGCACTATCAATAACATAGTAACCAACTGTTGGAATTAACATAAAGTATTCATTTATGTTATATCTAAAAGCTAAATAAGCAGAGTAAGAGTTCAATGAACCAGTCGAGTCAAATGCTGCACTGTCTTTAGCAAATGTAGATTGATAACCACCACCAATAGTAACATCTAAACTATCCATAATTTTATACCCAATAGATAAAGCTGCACCCCAAGTATTTATATCATTATATCCATCCCATTTACCATCTTTATCATACTGTGGTGAATTTTTATTAGGAAGAGAAGCGCTACCCCATCTAATTGCACCAATAAAGTCACCGTTTAATGCATAAAAAGCTGAAAGAACAGTTGTAACACCAACAACTTCATAACTTAAAACAAACCCTGCTGATGCAGATTGTATCCACTCTCTTTCCAAAGCATTTTGTCCTCTTTCAGTCCCAACAGTTATACCTGAGTAGAAAGCAAAAATATTACCAGTAAGTTTACCAAAATCTAAACTATATGATAATTCAATAGCAGGCATAACTTCATCTTCGACTGCAAAACCATCACCACTAAGAGCAAACTTATTTTTATCAGCATCTTTAAGTGCTATAAAAGATAGATGAACATTCTTCATAGATAACCTAAGCATATTCTGACGACCAACACCCATTGTACCGTATCCTTTCATACCATCATCAGAATCAAATACATTATCGTACCATAAATACGTTTCAGAAGTTGAGTTAGTACGTCCAACTAAAACTTCTAAACCGTTATTAAATTTGTAACCTACATATAATTGACGAAATACACCAGCATCTGCATTATCATCAGCAGTAAACCTAAATTCTGCTTTACTGAAAAAATTACCAATAGAAAAATCTAAACCTAATCTTGAATTACCTTGCATATTATATACAAGATCATTAGATCCAGGAGATTGCGTAGATCCATTAGTGTTAACATTTTGGTATAAACCAAGTAAACGAACAGAACCGTAAAGACTAAACTTCTTATTTCCATCATCAACTAAAGTAACCGCTGAATATGATGGTACTGTAAAAGCAAGAACGAACAGAATTGCAAAAATTTTCTTCATATTATTCTCCTCAAAAAAATATAAAACACGCTAATTATACAATATAGAACCATCATATAATTAACATTTAGAAACTTAACAAACTACTTCCTTACAGTATCTAGAATAAACACAGAACATAAACATTCGATTAATATTTTCTGGAGGTGTAAATTCTAAGATTTCAAACTACAGTATCAAAATAATGTTATACTTACATTAAACATTAGTGTTAAATATGTAAATACAATACAACATTTCTACTAATTTGAAAAGAGTATATTTTAAAAATTGAATAATAATTTAAATTTTACTACTATTAATTACAGAATTCTTAACAATATAATATTAACTCACTCTATATAAACAGTAAATTTATCTTAACTCGTACTATAAATCTGTATAGTAGAAAGAGTTACAATTTAATATCAAATATGATTTATAGAATATATAAGTGTTATAAAAACAGAGTAAAGGTTTGATAATATACCTGTTGAAAACTGATAGTTATAAGTAGCTGGGTTTGTACAACCAACATAACCTTTTAAACTATTATCGAACTGATAACCGATATAATGGTAATCAATCACATCTGTATCTAGATTAGTTACTATTAAAATGTATCACTATGTTAAAGTTGAGTTTATTGTAAAATAGATTATAAATTAATGATATGTGATATTTGAAAAATAACTTTGTGACGATCTATAAATCACTATATTTTAAGTATTAATTATGATAATCGTTTTTTATTAAATAATATAAAACTATATTCTAGTTTGATACTTGATACTTGATACTTGATACTTGATACTTGATACTTGATACTTGATATTATTACCTTAACTTAAATAAGTCAACAATAGTCGTATTACCTGTTTTATATCTTTCAGCACTTATATTGTTGATAGATAAAATATATCGTTCTGAATTAATATTGACTATATCTAGCTCGGTGATAACTGGTTGATCTATATCAACTCTAACAAATTCATTAACCGAACTACCTGTTATTGAGTAAAGTCCTAAACTAGATTTTGCAAATATATTTAAGCCTTTGATATCGCTACCAACAGTAATATTTTTTAACAGTAGAAACCTTGTTGGATACACCTCAATAATACGTTGATATATCGGAACTGCAATTTTTCTTCTGTCTACTATATACTCTTCGTGTCCAGCTTCATTCCTATTGCTACCTGTTACGATCTCTTTACTATAGTAGATATACCTATTATTATCTCCAAAAAAATCAGTTGTTGTAGCTTGTAATAAGCCTGTATCATCACGAGTAGTTATCATTCCTGCTTTATCTATTGATATCAACTTCTGATACTCCTCACCATAATTAGATACCCCAAAACCAAAAACTGGTAAACCAACTGAACCATCAATTTTTCTATCTATTGTGTATAAACCATCAATTATAGTAAACGTATACGCTTCGCCTACAAACTCTAACGCACTATACTGCTGTGCAATAAGAACTTTTTGATTATTTGAATAAAATGTTCTAAAAAGATACGGTAAACGTGATTGAACTCTATGATATTTTTCTCCGTCATACTTATATATCTGCGATGCAATAGAAACTTCTTCATTCTTAATACCAGTAATGTTTGTTACTATCAACTCATATACAGAATCGTTATCTATATCGACTAACTCAACGTTTAAAATATCATCAAGTTGAGATGTGATATCTTGAAACTTAACAAATGTATAGTTATCTGTTGCTGAATATAATCTAATTGAGTCTCTACTTGCTAATGCAATAATTACTCTATTATTTTCGTATCCGATGATACCTACTGCACCTGATTCAACTTCGCCATCAACGTTAAAAGATACCGATCTATTATCAAGCAACTCTCCAATAGACATTGAAATAACCTCTATTGATGAATTAAGTATCTGATTATCTTTAAATGAAAAAATACAGTTAGCTAGATTATCAGTGCTATCATTACCACTTCCATTACAAGATATTTTATAGTCAGAGTTTTCAACTACATTATATAATGGATTGATAATAAACTCGGACTTGATCTCTGTTGCATCTATAGTTGAAATATTATCAAATAGAAATGATACTTTAATAGGTTTTGAAATCTCAATACTATCACCTAATTTAACATTGCTGTTATTAGCCTTAAGCATATCTGATTTAGTGGCTGTAGCTGATCCTATGCTTGTTTTCTGCTTACTAACAAATTTACCCGTTATAGGGTGCATAATATCTTCGCCGTAACGAAAAACATTAAACATCATTCCAGTATAGATCTTCTGATTGGAAGATACTTTTATATTATTATTAGTAGTTGAAAGTATATCAAACTTATAATCTAATGCCCACTTGGTAACTTTATTCATTAACTCTCTGCTATCTGCAACTGCAAAACTTGAGTATAAAGATAAAAATAACACCACAAACCAACTAAGTAATAATCTCATGTATTAACCAACTTTTAATATATTAACCTGATATCTAATGTAAATTAAAGAATATATTTAGCTAAGTCTTGGTTTGCAACAATAGAACTTAGATGTGATTTAACATATTCGTCGTTTATATCTACCTCTCCTTTAATCTCCTCAGGAGCATCAAATGCTATATCCTCTAAAAGCTTCTCCATTATAGTATGAAGTCTTCTTGCGCCGATATTTTCATTCGTTGAATTAACATTAAATGCAAATTCTGCTATCGACTCTATACCATCTTTAGTATAGTTTATATTCACATTATCTGCTTTCAATAATGCAGTGTACTGTTTAGTCAACGCATTTTGAGGCTCACTTAATATACGTACAAAATCTTCTCTTGTTAAAGATTCAAGTTCAACTCGTATAGGAAATCTACCTTGCAATTCAGGGATAAGATCAGATGGTTTAGCCATTGAAAATGCTCCTGCTGCGATAAATAGAATATGATCTGTTTTAACCATACCGTATTTTGTCATAACCGTTGACCCTTCAACTATCGGTAAAAGATCACGCTGTACGCCCTCTCTTGATACATCTGTTCCTCTACCTGATGATGAGTCTCTTGTACAAATTTTATCTATCTCATCAAGAAAAACTATACCAGACTGTTCAACACGCTTTAATGCAGCAAGTTTAACATCGTCCATATCTATCAACCTTGCAACCTCTTGAGATTCTAAAATTAATCTCGCTTCAGATAATTTCATCTTTCTTTTCTTCTTCTTAGATGGAAAGATATTCTTCATCATATCTTGTAAATCCATACCCATATCTTGCATTCCAACATTTGTTAAAACTTCAACATGAGGGGTTGGATCATCAACATCTATCTCTATCATTCTATCTTCTAGTTTGCCATCAGCAAGCATTTTACGAAATTTTTCACGTGTTTCTGTATCTGATGAAGCGTTACTATCAGTAGCTGTGTTCCCTGCTTGATTGATAGGAGGAATAAGAATATCTAATAATCTCTCAACAACTAACAATTTAGCTTTCTCAAGATGTAACTCTTTAACTTCTGCTCTTACCATATTTACAGATATCTCTACAAGATCACGAATCATAGATTCCACATCTCTACCAACATATCCTACCTCTGTAAATTTTGATGCCTCTATTTTTATAAACGGTGATCCGGTTAATTTTGCTAACCTTCTTGCGATCTCTGTTTTACCAACCCCTGTTGCACCTATCATTATTATATTTTTAGGAGTTATCTCATCTTGAAGCTCTAAGGGTAGTTGAAGACGACGCCATCTATTACGCAACGCAACAGCTACCGCCTTCTTAGCCGATCCTTGACCTACTATATACTTATCTAACTCTTTTACTATCTCTTTGGGTGTTAAATCATAATTCATTAAACTACCAACCTTTTCTCTCATTAATTAAACATTACAACGCTTCAACCGTTTTAAATCTCTATAAAGCTGTAAACTTTAATAGTTTATACAACTATTAAATATTACAGCTCTTCAACAGTTATATTCTGATTTGTGTATATACAGATTGCTCCTGCTATCTCTAAAGATTTTACAGCAATCTCTTTAGCAGATAGTTCAGTGTTTTGTGCAAGCGCTCTAGCTGCTGCTAATGCATACGCACCACCTGATCCTATTGCAGTTATACCATCTGTTGACTCTATCACATCGCCTGTACCAGATAAAAGATACATATCTTTCTTATCTGCTACAACCATCATCGCCTCTAATCTTCTTAAATATCTATCAGATCTCCAATCTTTAGCAAGTTCTACTGCTGCACGTGCTAATTGATTAGAATGAGATTTTAACTTTCCTTCAAAACGTTCCATTAAAGTAAATGCGTCCGCAGCTGATCCTGCAAATCCACATAATACTGTTCCATCGCCCAACTTACGCACCTTACGTGCATTATCTTTCATCACCATACTGCCTAATGTTACCTGTCCATCTGACGCTAACACTATACCGCCTCTAATATTTACTGCGACAACGGTAGTTGCATGAATATTTTCCATAATATATTCCTCTAAATTCTTAACTAGAACATTTATACTTTTAAACTAGCACACCTACAAATACTTAACCGTAGCATAATAGCACGTAAAACCATTATAGACTATTCTAAATTTCCAGCCATTAATTTTGACATATATTTTGTAAAATTAGAAGGATCAATAGGTTTATCTCCCTCAAGGATTAACGCTTGATCATACAGTAATAATGTATACTCTTTTAAAATCTGTGATGTTTTGTCTTTCTCAAAAATAGCTTTCATCAATATAAATAGATCGTGATTAGGATTGATCTCCATAACTCGCTTACTAACAGGAATTTTCTCTCCCATAGCTTTCATCATCTGCTCTAAATATGGATCCATAGCCTGTTCGCCTGTAACTAAACATACAGCAGAATCTTTTAATCTACTCGATAATCTCACATCAGCGATATTATCTTTAAGCTCTTCCTTAATAAAATCTGTTAAAGCTGAAAACTCTTTCTTCTTCTCTTCTTTATCTTCCTTATTATCATCAAGCTCAATATCACCTTTAACAACCGATTTAAACTTCTTACCTTTATACTCACCCATTGAAGAGATTACAATATCATCTATATCATCTGTCATTATAAGAACTTCAATATCTTTATCTCTAAAACCCTCTAAATACGGTGATGATATAGCTTCATTGTAACTTTTTGCAACGATATAGTATATATCCTCTTGCTCTGCTTTCATTCTCATTAGATAATCTTGAACTGTCGTATATGCACCGCTTTCCATATTAGTTGATGCAAATAGTAATAGATCTGTTATCTGCTCTCTTCTTTCTATATCGTAATGAAGCCCCTCTTTTAAAACTCTTGAAAATTCTTTATAAAATTTTAGATATTTTGTATCGTACTCACTCTCTTTAATACTTTTTAAATCATCTAAAACTTTCTTTGTTATATTCTTTCTTATAACTTCAATCTGCTTATTGTTCTGTAATATCTCTCGTGAAATATTAAGAGGTAGATCATCTGACTCTACAACACCTTTAACAAATCTTAAATATGGAGGAATAAGATCTTCACAATGCTCCATAATCTGAACTCGCTTAACATATAACATAGGTCCTGATTTATACTCTTTATATATAATATCCATAGGGCTTTTCTCTGGGATATATAATAATACTGAAAATTCGTAATTTCCTTCTGCTTTATAATGCACTCTTGATATAGGTGTTGAATAATCATGCGTTATATGTTTATAAAAATCGTTATACTCTTCATCAGTAATAGAATTTTTATCTTTTAACCAAATAGCTTTCTGAGAATTTAAAACCTCTTCAACGATTTCAACCTCTTCTGTCATCTTACCTTCAGTATCCATCTTCTTACGTTCAACATCCATTACAATTTTATGTTCAATATAATCAGAGTATTTAGTAACAAGCTCTTTTAATGTCCACTCTTCAAGATACTTCATATCCTCATCTTTTAATGATAAGATAACATCTGTTCCACGACACTCTTTTTCAGCCTTATCAATATTAAACTTACCATCAGCTTTTGAAGACCACTTAACACCCTCTTTCTCTAAAGCTTTACGTGTTAAAACTTCAACATTGCTAGATACCATAAACGCTGAATAAAAACCTACTCCAAACTGTCCTATCATCTTCGCAGTATCATCTTTATTCTTATCTTCTATCATCTTCATAAATTCTTTAGTACCTGATGCTGCAATCGTTCCTAAAGTGTTTATCACTTCATCATATGTCATGCCTATTCCATTATCTGAAATAGTTAAAGTCTTCTTATCTTTATCTACTATTATCTTAATTTTAAAATCTGAATCATTCTCACATTTACTAGAATCAGTTAAAGACTCATAACGTAATTTATCAATAGCATCTGAAGAGTTTGATATTAACTCCCTTAAAAAAATATCCTTGTTAGAATATAAAGAATGAATAACAATATCTAATAATTTAGATACCTCTGTTTTAAACTGCATGCTCTTTGCCATAAAAAAAATACCCCTAATTTACTTATTTATATTATTTGATGATTTTTAAATTATCATAAACTACTACATAAAAATCTGTTAGCACTCACTATATGAGAGTGCTAAAAATAATTTAATATCTCTTGCAACAATTGTCAAGTGATGATTTTAGATAAAATAATCTTTAGAAAATATAGATATTGCAAAATAATACTCTCTATTTGTAATATATACAGAATATATTCCATTATCCTAAACAGATAAAAGTATCGAATATTAAATATTAAACCGAAAAGTAATATACCATTAATTACAATCTATAATAATCGCATTATAAATTATATAATTGATTTATAATAAAAATAAATATAGAATACAGGTGTATATTTATATAAAAATAATAGTAAAGGTGTAGTAATGGGGGAAAAACTAATTTTTATAACTATTCTAACATTACTTACTTTTTCTAATGCTATTGCAAGATCAAGTTCAGATGGAGCAAGCTACAGCACTTAAAGTAATACTGATAGAGATGAAAATAAAAACGTTAAACCGTAGATGTTTTCAGATAACGATTAAAAAATATTCAAGTAGTAAGTGAATATTTACAGTAACATTAATATATATATATTACTAAAATAGAGTATAATCTAATTTTGGTTTTCTAGTATAATTACAAAAGGAGACTCTCATGTCAAAAAGAATATTAGTTCTTGCAGGAGATTATGTTGAAGATTATGAAATAATGGTACCGTTTCAAATGCTTGTTATGTTAGGTTATGAAGTAGATGTTGTGTGTCCTGATAAAAAAGCTGGTGATACAATCAAAACAGCAATTCATGATTTTGAAGGAGATCAAACTTATAGTGAAAAACGTGGACATAATTTTCTAATAAATTATGATTTTGATAAGGTAAATACAGCAGATTATGTAGGGCTATATGTTCCAGGTGGTAGATCTCCTGAATATCTTCGTCTTAATGCTCGTGTTATCGCTATAGTTAAAGAGTTTAATGATGCAAAAAAACCGATCTCATCAATCTGTCATGGACCTCAATTACTTGCAACAGCTGATGTTATTAAAGGTAAAAAATGTACAGCTTATCCTGCTGTTATGCCTGATGTAAAAAGTGCTTGTGGTACTTGGACTGAATCTAACGCTACATTAACTGATGCTACTGTTGATGGAAATCTTGTAACTGCTGCTGCTTGGCCTGCTCATCCTGCACTTATTAGCGCGTTTATTAAACTTCTTGGAGCAGAAATTAAAATATAAACTCACCATGTACCGCTGTACCTAAATATTATTAATATCGTTTCTAATGTTAATAAAAAACTTTTTGTATTATTTAAAAGCTACTCAAATTCATAGAATTTTAATATCATCATTTTAAAGTTACTGTTACTCACAAATTCAAGGTTATAATAGTAGCCCTATCATCTTAAAAAATTGTTGGTAGGCTACGATTATATAGTTTAAACAAAACATTAGGAGAGGGGGAGTTTTATGCCTAATTATATTTATTTCCTTATTGCATTAGCCACATTACTTGTGGGGTACAAAGTTTACGGTACAATTGTTGAGAAAATTTTTGGGGCAGATCCAGAACGTAAAACGCCTGCTATAACTCAACCAGACGGAGTCGATTATGTTCCTATGGGAAGAGCTAGAGTTTGGTTAATACAACTGCTGAATATCGCAGGTATAGGGCCTATCTTCGGACCTATTCTTGGTGCACTCTACGGTCCTGCCGCTCTTTTTTGGATTGTCTTAGGTTCAATCTTCGCAGGTGGTGTTCACGATTATTTCTCTGGAATGCTATCTATTCGTTATAAAGGTGCAAATGTACCGACTATCGTTGGATATAATCTAGGAGCTATATTTAAGCGTATCATGCAAGTATTCTCTATAGTTTTACTTCTACTTGTTGGAGTAGTGTTCGTTACAGCTCCTGCAATGCTTCTACAAAATCTTACTGAAATTGATAAAGTTATATGGCTAGTTGTAATATTTATTTATTACTTCGCTGCAACAATACTGCCTATTGATAAAATTGTTGGAAAATTATATCCAGTCTTTGGAGCTATACTTTTAATCATGGCTGCTGGTATGGTTATAATGCTTTTCGTTAAAGGTTACAATTTCTATCCTGCTGCTGAAATGGTAAATCAAGAACCTAATGGATTACCTATTTGGCCACTTCTATTTATCACTATCGCATGTGGTGCATTATCTGGATTTCATGCTACACAATCTCCTATTATGGCTAGATGTGTGGAACATGAAGGACAAGGTAAATCTATATTTTACGGATCTATGATAGGTGAAGGAGTTATCGCTCTTATCTGGGCAACTGTTGGTATGACGTTCTATCAATCACCTGAAATGTTACAAGCTGCTTTAGCTAACGGTGGGCCTGCAAATGTCGTAAATGAAACCGCTATCGTACTTATGGGTAGTATTGGTGGATTTCTTGCTGTGCTTGGTGTTATTATTCTACCTATCACGTCTGGAGATACTGCGTTTCGTGCTGCTCGTTTAACTATCGCTGAATCATTTAGTTATTCACAAAAACCTAATCTAAACCGTCTATTTATTGCTGTTCCTCTATTCTTGATCGGTGCTTTACTATCACAGATAGATTTCAATATTATATGGCGTTACTTCGGTTGGGCAAACCAAACATTAGCAACAGTTGTACTTTGGGCAAGTGCTGCATATCTTTATCGTAAAGGTAAACTACACTTTATCGCATCAATCCCTGCAACATTTATGACTGCCGTAACAGTAACTTTTATCCTATCACAAAAAATAGGATTTAATCTGCCGATGGATATATCTAATATCGTTGGTATTATAGCTGCTGTTGTTTCTTTAGGAGCATTTTTAGGTCTAGGTAAAAAATCAGTACTAGGTGCACCTACTGATACATAAAATTTTATATAGTTACTTAATTAAAGAGGTATCATTAACTTGATGCCTCTTTTTTATTTTGTATTGATGTTAATTGATTAATATTGTATATTGCTGATTAACTTCACAATTTAAAATTTGAGAGAATGAAGTGAATAATATACTATACATAGAAAAAATGATAAAATTTAAAAAAACTAAACCTATAATTTTAATCTTCGTAATTGTATCTTGCTTTATAATCGGATGTAAAAAAAAAGATAAACCAACTGAACTTACATCTATCAAAACCACACAAAATGATAATACTCAACTAGAAAATAATAACAATAATATTACTCCTGAAAAAGATATAGATTTAAGCAAATATTTTGATGGCAAAAACGGTACTGCTGTTTTCTATATACCTCATCAAAATTACTTTATCTATAATAAAGAGATGGCGAGTAGTAGGTTTTCTCCGTTTTCAACTTTCAAAATCGTATCAACACTGATCGGATTAAATAATAATATCCTTAAAAATGAAAGTAGTAAGATGAAATATAATGGTACGAAATATTGGCTTGATCTATGGAACAAAGATATCAACTTAGAGGAAGCTTTTAAAGTATCGTGCGTATGGTACTATCATCAAATGATTAATAAAATTGATCATGGTACTGTTAAAAATGAGTTAGTAAAATTAAAATATGGTAACGCTGATACATCTGAATGGTACGGTAACGGTAGTAATAAACTTGCAGACTTAAATGGTTTCTGGTTAAACTCATCACTTAAAATATCTCCAGTTGAACAGGTGAAAGTGCTTCAGAAAATTTTAGAGAACAAAAATATCTATAATCAAAAACATATCACAATACTTAAAAATATTATGAGAGTAGATAGTAGTAGTGAAAATAATATTTTCGGAAAAACAGGAAGTGGTGGAAACGGAAACGGTTGGTTTGTTGGGTTTGTTGAGAAAGAAAATAAGTTTATATATTTTGCAATCTTCTTAAATGATAAAAATACCGCTGGAGCTGATGCTAAAAAAATTGCACTAAAAATTATAGATAATTTTGATACACTCTCTATAAAATAATTTACCTTATAATTACATAATAGGTAACTCAACATTACAAATTATCAACATAAAATAATTTTAAATTTTTAAATTTAATAATTGTATAATATAGGAGAATTTAAAATGGCAAGTCAAAAACATAACAGAAATATTTATATTGCAAAAACACTCTTAAAATTAATCGGTGGTGAGCCTAAAATAATACGCTTCAATAGTAACGATCCAAGATTTGGAGTAGATATTTTTATAGGGCGTGATCGTCCGTATAATAATATCACAACCTATAGCACAATCGGATTATCAGACTACTCAATAGGTATAACCACTACTCGTAAAAAAGAGTTGAGAGTTGAATTTATCGGTGCATGTAATAATGAATATAATTTATTTTCTAACATTGTAAGTAGCGCTGCATTTAATATTATAAACGATAAAGCTACCTGCAAACAAGGTACTGTGTTCACAGATATTATTGAACAATATTATAACGACGATGATATAACTATGAAACATATAATGCTTGTTGATCCATTTTTATGGAAAAATATTGAGTCAATAGAGTTTGATGATATGGTTGTAACATGGTTAATGGCTATCCCTATATCAGAAAGTGAATTTAAATTTCGTACGCAACATGGAAGCGACGCACTAGAAAAGGTTTTTGAAGAGAACGCTGTTGATGTCTGTGATTTAAAAAGAATACCCGTTATTTAATATAAAATTTCACAATCGTATAATTAAGTCGTAATCACTTGAAAGATTTATTTATACGATTAATTAAATTGTATTTTGGATAAGAAACCTAAATAAAACGAAGGCGTAAAAAATATCTAATAAATTAAAAAACACATCATTGACTGGTAGACTATGTTATCTATTTATGTGTATTGAAAAATATCTTACTGCAACTTATCCAGATAGAGAGTGGAATATTGTAGCAAAAAGATTTTGGCAATGGACAAGTATTTACTGGGATGAAGGTGTTCATATCTATTCACAAGTCGTTCCTGAATATCTTTTTGAATTTGATAATTACGATGAAACTAATCTAAAATCATTTGAAGGAAATCTATCTAAGGATGACTATCATACGTTAATAAATTTGTTTACTGGTATAACAGATGGGAATTCTCAAGATGAAATAAATCAAGTATTAATGCTACCTATAGAGTTCAATAATCTATGTGATGGCATGTATTTTAAAAATGCAGATGAACCAACATTGACACTTTTATATAACTTACAACAATTATTATTATCGCATGATATCTCTCTTCCTGATATCGATAAAATCAGCTCCATGATTATTGAAGAGAAGAATGGTTTTGGTAAATCTATTGATAGTGAATATCTTTCAATTATTATTAAATCCTAATATTATACTAATAACCATACGATCAGACTTTATAAACTTGTATAAATTTGAGGGAGTAAATTATGGAAGGTTTAAATATTATGACAGAAGAGTATCGAAATATATTTAACCATATTCTTTCTGAGATTAAAAATTTTTTACATATACAGAGTCTGTACAAAACCTAATTACAGAGATAAACTCTAAACTTGAAAACGGTTACTATAGATTCATAGCTTGGCTACCGTTCACACTTTCATCAGCGTTTCTACACTCTGCAACAGAAGATAAAAAACGTGCTAAAGAGATTTTACTATCAATAAAAATTAAAGAAGATTATAAAGACGTTGAAGAAAAAATGTTAAAAAAAACTGGAACAGTTACCAACATATTGGACGGTGTGATATTATATTAAATTTATTAAAAATTGAAATAATTTGCAAAATAATTAAGTCATATAATCACTAAGTTACAAAACCACTAAGCCATGCAATCACTAAGCCATAAAATCACTAAGCTACATAATTGTCTTTTAAAATTAATCTAGTACATTTCAGATCCTTCAACTACTACATAATTCTATAACTCTTTTTCATAATTATTACGCCTAATAATTATTTTCTAATCCAGCCTTTTGGATCAAGAAACTCTATATCTATAGCTTCACCGATATTATTTATAGATATGGTTGCTAAACTATTATTTTTCCAAGCATATCCATCAAAGCTATCCTCTCCCATCTGTATTGCTGTAATCTCATATTTATTATTAAGATAAATATTATATCCTTCGTCATCTATCTCATAATTTTTCTCTGTAATTCTTTTCTCTATTTCATTTACATAATATTCTGCAACAGATTTCATATCTAGAATACCTGTAATAATATCAGTAGCTTTACGATCATCATAACCTAAATTTTTATAGTACTCAAAATATATAAAATGACTGTAAAGATTTACAACTATACTTTTAGGATATTTATATAGTGGGATCTCTTTTGCAGCTTGTTCTGCTGTTTTATTATCATTAACAAGTATCGTCTTTCCTTCATATGTCAAAATCATTTCGTTGGGTTTTATATTAATTTTAAGCTCTTTATTATGTTTTGATTTAGAAATAATAACACTTATATTATCTTCGTTACTACTATCTATATATGTGTCGTAAGTTTTACCGATATTATCATCTCCTGCTTCTGCATTTGGATGGTACGCATAACCTGCATGATAATGACTCACTTTTATTTTTGTTTTACCTTTATACCCAACAAGATTATTTGCTTTAATTATTTTTGTTCTATCAGCATACATTTTATCCAAATCTTCTTTTTTATACTCTGCATAAACATTCATACTAAACATCAAAAACAATGTTGCTGTAAATAATAATTTTTTCATTTTATATTCTCCAGAATTTTCATATTCGATAAATCAGTATAAATTATATCTGCTCGATCTGTAAAAATAATATCCTCATACTTATCTACTTCTATACTCACATTAATCATTTACATAAAGCACATATCTGACAACACATTTCAAGAATTATACTAGATCAACTCTAATCCCTCTACTATTACATAACTCTACAACTCTTTTAATAATTTTTTCTTTATCGGCTTCTGAAACACGATAGAACTTTTTATCCATTCCCTTGACATATCCGATCTCATCACCACTCTCATTATTACAATCCCAGACAAAGTCTAAATGTGACATCATCTTTTCATGATCCTCATAATATTGAATATCTGATGAAAAAATTACCATGTCATGTTTTTTTCTGCAACCAAGCATTTCGGAGTTAATAGAATATTTTACGTTTGATGGATCAGTATAAATTATACCAGCTCGTCCTGTAAATCGTATATCCTCACATCCATCTCGTTCTATGCTCATAATTTGTTAATCACCTCAAATATTTTAAGTTACTCATAGATATTTAATCGTCACATAATCTCCACTACTTACCTTGATAATAATTTTACAGGTTTTTAGAATATATAAATTTCATATATAACCAAATACCAATAAGTGGTAATCCACTTATAATAAAAGAAAGCGGAGATTTTAGTATAGAGCCACTCATATAATTATAAACTGTCGGAAATACCGCAAGTGCAATATAACAAGAGATATAATACATGATAGATTTTATTTTATTCTCACAAAAAAGTTTAGTCAATAAAAATATGCAAATAAGCAAACATAACATTACAACATAAGCTCCGATATCTGTTGCTCCTTTCATAAAGTCTGCTTTTAAAATCATAGCTAAGAAAATCCCACAAAATGAAAATAAAATAGCTGAAATAATAGTAACTATAAACGGTTGTTTTATATTTTCAGATATCTTTAGATGAAACTTACTTGTAACTAATATTGAGAAAAGAAGTGTTTGAGTAAGTAGCTCTGGCAATGATTTTAAATGAAATTCTAGTGGAAGTTGAGAGTAAATTATCCCCTCAATAGATGCAGGAGCAGGTCCAGATGTACATATTATGCCGATGCCTGCAATAACTGCCCATAACCATAACCATGCAAAACGTTTTTCAAAAATACTATCTTTTATTATCAGTAATATAAGTGCTAAAATAAAACCTCGTATGATCTGAAAAATTGGTCCTACTAAAACTTGAATACTATTAGTTTCACGCATAAAATACTGAACGTTATCCATTTTGAATAACTCATTGTAATTAAGTAAATTAAAGAAAATAAGACCGCAAAAAATATAGCTTATAAAATGAATAAACACTACTTTAGAAATAAATGGAATGGTTTTAAACATATTGCTCTCACTAGGATTTATTTAACTGGTTTCTTCTTTGGTTTTGGAATAGGTGTAACTTTTTCTAAAATCTCTACAATCTCTTTGCAAAAATCTGTATCTTCAATATCTAAAATATAATGCTCTTTCGCACCTTTATACGGAAAACCTCTATCTGCCTCACGCATCAACTCATCAATACAATCTAACTTTTTAACATACACCGTACTATCACAAACTAAAAGCATAGGCTTATCGTTTACATATATCATATATTCGCCGAACATTTTTTAAACCGTATAATACCAACATCATTAATCTGTTCGCACACAAACTCTATATACTCCTCAGAGGTAGCTATAATAGACTCCTTTTTCATACTGTCTTATATAATATATTACAAATATTCTAACTGATCATAGTTTTAAAAAAATATTATATCAATTCAATTTCTCTTTCTTTGCTCTATTTATAAAATCATCAAAATCTTTTGCTAATATAATAATCTCATTCTGATCTAAATCTTCAAGTGATAAAGTGAA
Source organism: uncultured Deferribacteraceae bacterium (assembly GCA_947039395.1). Classification (GTDB taxonomy): domain Bacteria; phylum Chrysiogenota; class Deferribacteres; order Deferribacterales; family Mucispirillaceae; genus CAMQYB01. The sequence continues at coordinate 79,845 of CAMQYS010000001.1, forward strand.
TATTGAACCCGAATTTAAAAAATCAAACCCATAACAAATATTATTACCATTTGTTCCAAATACAAAATACTTATCACCAAGATATTTTTTAATTTGATAATCTTTATTTAACTGAACTAAACTACTTAAGCTCCACAATGAAATATAGTTGTATCCGATATAACCTTCACCACCATCACTCCATAATAAAAACTCTTTATATCCACTATCAAACTCTATACCTAGTTCATTTACTATCTTTTTTATTTCTTTTAATGAGCAAGGAGGAGCCGTGTTCCAATCTTTTATATTTTTCATGTTTTTCTCCTGCATTAGAAAATTATTTATATACCATCTTTTAAATATTATAAAGTTTACTGCTAATTATATTAACTACACAACAACTGTACAGTTAATAATACCATCATGACGAATCGATACAATCCATCTATATGTGTCATCAAAAATATCTATATCGTCAGACGATGGAAACCATAAGTCATAAAAATATTGACCAAAATCATTGAAAGAAATCTCATCAATATTCTCAAACTTACCCCAATTTATAAATACGTTTACTGGAGCTATATCTAAAAATTTAAATAGCTCAAATAACCTAAATTCTGTCTCATTACTTGCATTAAAATCTGAAACAATATTTTCTGTATATAACTTTTCCATCAACTCATCAATCGTTAAATGATTGAAGTTTTCAAGAAGTATCTGCTGTATATTAAAGAGATCATCCTCATCTGTTAGGTGCAGAAAAAATGGGAACTCTTTACCATCTTTCTCTAATAACTCAATCTTAAAACTATCCATTTACTACCTTTTCCCTTTTAACTATACAAAATTTAAACAATAAATCAGTTGATCTATTTAAGATTACGTTCTCTCATATTCAAAATTATCATCCCACTCATCTTCTATCTCTGTTCCTATCAACAAACTTGCTTTATTAATATTGATCTCACTCGGCAACCAATCCCAGTTACCATTATTATAAAATTCTATCCGATGTGAGTACTATTTAATAATTTTTCTATATCTTTATAAAAATGTTTTTTTGAATGCCATGTAACCCCTGTCTCTCCACATCTATAAAATGAGTTTTATCCATCTTCAACATAACTGACAAACCCCTCTACTCCAGATAATTGTGTATACCGCTTTCTCACTTCATAACTTAGAGTTTGAACTTAGGATTATAATCAAAATATTGCATATATACAGAACACTCTAATATCATAAAAGTCATACCCTTAGATTTAGACTCAACTATAAACTGTTCTTGCTATTTATCCAATGTGAATGATTTCTCGCATTTAGAACATTTGATATCTATAACTACTCTCCGTAATTAAATCTAAATTATTTCATATAACTAATAAAATATTTGCATACTAACATTTAAAACTTACTTACCTCTATGCGTGTATATCACTCTCATCTCTTTAAGAGTATTTGCATCCCACTTAATATTACGTAAAATGGGATCATCTCCTGCATATTCAAAAACAAATGTACTTACACAAATATTGTGAGGAAAGTTTGTTGTATTTTTAAATATACTCTCATTTTTATGATTTCTACTTATGCTAACTAAATTATTTAAATCATCGTACTTATATTCTTCCTCTATATAATTGCCTACAGCGTCCATATTAATTGATATTTTTTTCTGTCCATTCTCTAACACACTTATCTGTACATAATCCAATTTCTTTTCATTATTAAAAGAAAAAACATACTCAATATCATCATTAATTTCAATAAAAATATATTGGTTTGGCTCATCATTTTTTGGTAGGTATCCATAGATAGCAGATATATTTTCATTTTCATCTAAATAGTGACAAAACTTATTGCCCTTATCTACTAGTGGAGAATCAATCTTTTTGCCTCTTTCTAATCCTTTTCTTTCAAGCTCATACGGAGAGATATCATACAGTACCGATGTTCCCCAAAAAACATTAGTAGATAACATATTATCAAATTTTTCCTGAAAAAAAGACTTCTTATCGTAACCTAAAATTGTAACAAGTTCTGAAATTATTTGTGTTCTGTTCATAACTATTTTTAAACCCCCTCATTTCTTAGTAAGCATACTTAAAATTAATGTTATTTACCATCAACATATACATTATACTGAGTATATTAATTATCTGCAATATATTATCATAGTTACCCATAATTATTTTGTATTCAATTTAACAGTATTCACCTTAACATCAACATCAGTATTAAAATTGTTATCGTAGATTAGAAAACTTTTTGTATAGTATTGATTATTATTAAATGAAATTGTGAGCAATGGAGTTTTTAACGCTAACGTTGCTTTATCTAAACTATCTCCATCTATTGTATTCACATACTTTAATGAAATCTCTTTATCATTACTCTTAACAATTGCACACTTATACTCAAAACCTGTTCTATATCCATATCCTGAAAAAGTACAACCGTCTTTATCTATCAATATCTCATAATCAACTGAAGCCGATCCTACATCGCCTGTATCATTAAAGACAGTCGTAACATTATATTTACCGTACCAAAACTTGTTTGATCTATTATTACTATCAATTGCATTAGTAGAATTTTTTGTAACACTATCCATATTCAGAAAATTATTTATTTTATATTGTTTATTCTCTTCTATTATAGAGACAGCAATTACTATAGTTTTTTTTGAGTATGTATCCATATATGAAATTAAAAATTCATCATCTTTCTGTTTGTTTTTTTCAATTTTAAGTGTATCTAACCAATCAAAAGAACTATCTTGTGCGTCAATAATAGGGTCGTAACTAAGTTCTAATGAGTTGATTTTATCTTGTAAGCTTGATGTAAGGTATTTATTTTTTAGCGAATTTATTACGGAAAAATTAATCTTATCTTTACTTATCTCACTAATATAACTTTTATAAAAATGATTAAGCATCTCGATTATCTGTTTATCTTGTGAAGGAGAAAAGGTGTTACCATATACCGATAAATTTAAGAGAGTAAAAATAAAAATACAGTAAAAAAAGTTTAACACTATTTTATATTTCATCTTTATACTCTCCTAAGTTTAACACTATTTTATATTTCATCTTTATACTCTCCTAAATTTAGCATGTATATATTTTATTTAAATCCCTACTCTGAGTCTTGATCCTCTGGATATAAGGTTAATGATGTCAATGTCCTATCTATAATAGTTATAGAAATAGTGTCAATATCTTTCAAATCTGTTAACTCCGATTTGATCTTTAAAAACACATCATTAATATCAATATCTGGAAAATATTTTACAAAATCTACATCTATATAATCATCAACATAGATGTTTCTTAGTAAAAATTCATATCCATCATTATCAAACTTTAAATCATTAATGATTACCATAGCTTCAAGTTCTTGATCTGCTGTACCTATATCTGATGCGAAATCATCCATAATACTTTTAATCTTTTTTTGTGCAAAATAATTTTCTACATTATTCTCTAAATCATGATCACACTCATCACCGCATTCATCACTATGCTCATGGTAATGTTCGTGATTATGTTCGTCGTTATGTTCTGTTGAAACGTCTGATAAATTCTCTATCACTAAAGTGCGATTTAACCTATGAAAAGATCTTGCAGCAAATGAAAACTCATCTAATGAATCCTCTACATCTGTATCTGATATTGCAAATATAAAAAATGCATTCTCTTCATCAGTTATATAAACTGTGTAAAGATATTTCTCCTCTTCACCTATCATTGTTGGAGCATATACTTCTAATCCACGCATGCCATCAATGATAACATAGTTAAGAGAATCAACTGTAAAATCATCAGTCATAATCGGTGTAAGAAAACCTAACATATACTCTTCAACTTCATCAGTATCACAACAATTAGCGATAGAGTAACCAAATAACGACTTAAGTGGATTACTCGGATAAACATCGTAACAAACAAAATAATCGTTTGATAATATCTTCTTATATTTATCCGATTTCAATTTGCCTAGAGAGTCTAGATCATCTGCTACTTCATTATATTCAAACGGAATAGAGAAAATATTTTTTACTATTTCTAGATTACTATAATGCTGTGACATTGAATCCTGCATCTAAATATACTACTTCACCAGTAATGTTTTTTGCCTTATCGCTACATAAAAAAGCTGCTAAATTTCCACAATCTTCAATATCAATATTTCTATGAAGTGGTGCTCTTCCTACTACGGCATCAAGCATATCACTTAATCTTGATACCCCTCTTGCAGATAACGTTCTAATTGGACCTGCAGAAATTGCATTTATTCTCATACCTTTATTTCCTAAATCTACTGCTAAAAACCTAACTACTGACTCCAGTGCTGATTTTGCTATACCCATTACATTATAGTTTGGAAAAGTTTTTACCGCTGCGTAATATGTTAATGTTAAGAACGATGCATCCGCTGATAATATTCTTTCAAATCTCTGTGCTAATGCAACTAATGTATATGCAGAAATATTTAATGCAGTAATAAAGTCTTCTCTTTTTGTATCTAAAAACCTTCCTGCTAACGCCTCTTTAGGTGCAAACGCTACAGAGTGAATTATAGTATCTATCTTACCATAAACTTGTTCAGCTTTCTTTACAAGTTCATCTATTGCATTATCATCTGCTAAATCACACTCTTCACAAAATTTTGATTCAAACTTATCTGCGATCGGTTTTACATGTTTTTCAAACGCTTGATTAGCATAAGAAAATCCTACATTAGCTCCCTCCTCAAACATCTGCTTAGCGATACCGTAAGCGATACTTTTATCGTTTGCAACACCGAAAATAAGTACATTTTTCCCTTTCATTAATGACATAATATATCCTCCATATACTTTTTAATTTAAATTCAAAATATCTATCAAATCTTTTATCTCTTTGATATCTATAATCTTTACACCCACTTCTGTATCTTTATTATAAGATGTAACCATCTTCTTTATACCAAACTTTTTAGACTCATTCATCCTGCTTAACATATTAGATGCTTGTCTAACTTGAGATGTTAAACCAACCTCGCCTATAAAAACCGTATCATCATCAACAATTATATCTTTAAACGATGATAGTATAGCAACAATCACAGCAAGATCAGCTGATGGTTCTTTAATCTTCAAACCACCTGCAATATTTAAATAAACATCTGCTGCTGATAAATTTATACCTAACTTCTTCTCAACAATCGCTATCAACATAGTTAATCTGTTTTGATCGAAACCTGTTGAGTTACGTTTTGGATATTGAAAAAATGTAGGAACTACTAACGCTTGAATCTCAACTATAAACGGACGTGAACCTTCAAGTACCGTTGTTAAAACTCTACCAGAGACCTTCTCACTTCCACTATCCATAAATAAAACATCTGATGATGACTCAACTAAACCTGCTACAGTCATCTCAAATATTCCAACCTCATCGGTTGAGCCAAATCTATTTTTAACAGTTCGTAATATTCTAAGTCCACGATTAAAATCACCTTCAAAATATAGTACCGTATCAACTAAATGTTCTAATGTTTTAGGACCACCTAATGAACCATCTTTTGTTACCTGTCCTACTATAAAAACAGTTATATTATTCTGTTTAGCGATCTCAACAAGTCTATATGTTATATATCTGATCTGACCTACTGTACCTGCAACAGACATAAGCTCTTTAGAATTTACTGTCTGTATTGAATCAACTATTATATAATCAAACTTCTGCTTTTCAATAGCATATAAAAGATCTTCAAACGATGTTGTTGATAGTAGACTGATCTTAGATGTATCTGCTCCTAATCTATCTGAACGCATCTTAATCTGTGTTAAAGATTCCTCTCCTGTAAGATATACAACACTCATATCTTTACCAGAAAGTATTCCTGCTATTTGCAGTATAATAGTAGATTTACCTATACCTGGTTCACCACCGATTAATATAACCGATCCTGCAACTATTCCACCACCTAGAACTTGATCGAACTCTTTCACACCAAGTTTTACTCTATCACTCTCTATAGATTCAACAGAGTCAAGTCGTACAGCCTCTGATGTTGGTTTATAGTTAGATGTAACAGATAACGAACTACTACCTTTTTTCTCAACAACCTCTTCAACGAATGAGTTCCATTCATTACATTCAGGGCATTTCCCTAACCATTTTGATGAAACCGATCCACAAGTTTGACATATATATGTTGTTTTCTGTCTAGCCAACTTCTAATCCGTATCCAATAATTTTTCTATAGTTAACTCTTCGCAATAATTTCTACCTAAATGCTCATACGCCATCTTTGTTGCAACTCTACCTCGTGGTGTTTTTTTGATAAAACCTTTATATATCAGAAACGGCTCTATCACATCTTCTATCGTATCTTTCTCTTCACTAGTTGCAGCAGCCAATGTATCAACACCAACTGGACCACCTTGATATTTATCTATTATCGCATATAGAAGCCTTCTATCTGAACTATCTAAGCCTTCACTATCTATCTCTAATCTATCTAACCCATCTTTTGTAACTTGTAATGAGATTAAACCATCATTAAATATATCTGCAAAATCTCTCATTCTTCTTAGAATTCTATGTGCTATACGTGGTGTACCTCTTGACCTTTTTGCGATCTCTAAGGCTGCATCTTTATGTAATGTAGTATTAATTAATGTTGAGCCACGAAGAATAATTGTTGCTAACTCTTCATCTGTATAGAACTCTAATCTTATTAACATTCCAAATCTATCACGCAGTGGAGATGTTAATAACCCTGCTCTAGTTGTAGCACCTATCAATGTAAATCGTGGAAGATCTAAACGCATTGATCTAGCAGCTGGCCCTTGTCCTATTAATAAATCTAACTTATAATCTTCCATCGCTGGGTATAATATCTCTTCTATTGATGAGTGAATGCGATGAATTTCATCTATAAATAAAACTTCATTTTTAGATAAGTTAGTTAATAGCGCTGCAAGATCTCCTGATCTTTCTATAGTTGGCCCTGATGTAGTTTTTATATTAACACCTAACTCATTTGCAATTATATATGCAAGAGTAGTTTTACCAAGTCCTGGAGGCCCATAAAATAAACAGTGATCTAAACTCTCATCTCTATCCTTTGCTGCTTGAACAAAAACCTTTAGGTTGCCTATTGTATTCTGTTGACCTGTATAGTCTTCAAAACATTTTGGACGAATATCATTATTAGACTTATCTTCACTTTCAGAAATTTCCCTAAATAGATCATCATCCATCATACTTTAATCTTCCACATAAATTATTGTTTACCCGCTAATTTTATTAATGCTTGGCGAAGTACAAACTCAAAATCATCTCCTGACCCTATACCCTCTAATGCCTTACGTGATTCTTGTTGCCTATAACCTAGATTAATTAATGCACTTAAAACATCACTTCTCATATCTCCAGATGATATATCCTCTAAAATTTCATCTTTAGAAAATTTATCCTTTAACTCAACAATAATTCTTTCAGCAGATTTCTTACCTATCCCCGGAATTGTAGTAAGCATTACAGAGTCTTCTGACGCTATCGCTTTCTTTAAATTATCACCACCAACACCACCTAAAATTTTAACAGCAACTTTAGGTCCTATGCCTGATACAGTGATTAATTGTAGAAACAACTTCTTCTCATCAAGACCCTCGAAACCAAATAAATATACGCCATCGTCTCTACTTACATAATGAGTGTATATTATAACATCATCACCAACTGATCCTATTTTAGAATAAGTATGTAGAGATATTAACGCCTCATAACCAACACCGTTTACATCCACAACAACTGATGCGTGATCTTTAATTATTATTTTACCAGCTAATCTAAATATCATATCAGCTTCTTCGATATCATATACGACGTTGCATGATATGATAGACATAACGCACACGCTAACGCATCTGTTATATCTAACGGAATTTTTTTATTAATTGAAATTAAATTCAAATGCAACTCTACCATCTTTCTTACCTGCTCCTTATCTGCCCTACCATAACCAGATATGGATTTCTTTATCTGCAATGCAGTATACTCTTTTACTCGCACATTCTTCAACACTAACGCTGCAATTATAGCACCCCTTGTTTGACCAAGAAGTAACGCACTCCTAGCGTTCGTTGAAAAAAATATATCTTCTATCGCTGCGTACTCAGGTTTATGTATATCCACAAATTCTGTTACACCTTCTACTATCTGTTTTAATCTATCTACAAGTTCAGCCTTACTATCAGTCTTCACAAGTTTATGTGCTACATATTTTACGACATTATTCTCTGATGATATAAGTCCTATACCTGTACGATTTAAACCAGGATCAATACCGATAAATAACACTTACGCCTCTTCAAATGTTGAATCATCAATATCAAATGCACCGTAAACTTCTTGAACATCATCAAGATCTTCAAGCGCATCTATTAATGCGATAAGTTTTTCAGCATCTTCTCCTGCTACTTCAACAGTTGTTTTTGATTTCATAGTTAACTCTGAAAACTCGATCTTAACATGATTTTCAAGTAGAAAATTCTTAACCTTTTCATACTCTGATAACGATGTTGAAACTGTAAACATATCATCTTCTAAAACAACATCATCGGCTCCTGCTTCAAGCGCAAGATCCATTAATGCATCTTCTAAAATTGAGTCTGCTGGGACAACAATTATACCTTTATGTTCAAACTGCCAAGATACAGCTCCAGGTTCTGCCATGCTACCACCACGCTTAACAACAACGTTTTTAACTTCCATTATCGTTCTATTGCGATTTTCAGTAAGCGCTTTAATTAATATACCTATACCACCAGTTGTATAACCTTCATACATGATATCTTCATATATCTGATTGCCACCTTCGCCAGTTCCTTTCTTAACAGCTCTATCAACATTATCTTTAGGCATGTTAGCCGATCTTGCTTTATCTAATGCTAAACGCAATCTTGAATTAGAATCAGGATCTGATCCACCTATCTTTGCTGCAACAGTCAACTCTCTACCAATCTTTGTAAAAACCTTGCCTCGCTTTGCATCTTGAGCTGCTTTTCTATGCTTAATATTTGCCCATTTACTATGTCCTGCCATATCGTATATCCTCTATATATTATTTTGTTATAATCTCTTTCTGCTTACTCTTATTACTATTTAATATAATCACTGTGAACACTTATAATCAAAATTAAAACTATAAATTGTTGATTACAAACCCTGTAGCTATCTTCGGATAAAAATATGTCGATTTCTGAGGCATAACTAAACCTGCTTCTGAAACCTTTTTTATAACATCTAAACTCTCTGAATTTAATACAAATGCAATTGATCTATGCTCTGATAAATATTTCGATACACCATCAACGCCTTGTATAAAATGTATACCCTCTTTATGCGATAACTTCTCATCTGTAAAACCTAACTCTTTCTTCAAAATCTTATTCTCTAAAAGATATGTATAAATTTCACGATATATCTCTTGCTCATCATTGTAGATTTCATCTTTTATGAACATAGAGTATACTCCAGTTAAACCTATAAAACACCAACGTCCAGCGATACCGTCGTTAGCTTCTAATACTTTATTCATCGCATCTATATCATTTAACTTTTCAATATTAAAATCTGATGATAGATTTTTAAGTAGTTTCTCTTCATCGTAATCAGCATCAACATCTACTACTCTATGAGTTGAAAATAGTTTTAATCCATCATCACAAAAATTGATGAACATCATTAAAACATAATCGTAATCACATTCAACATCTGTGCCGATACCCTCTGCTTTACGCATATCATCTCTATATGTTACTGCAGTTTCATAACGGTGATGACCATCTGCTATATAAATAGATTTGTCTTGCATAAAATTACTTATATCTTCAATTATAGCCTTATCAGAAACTTTCCATAAACGATGCTTAACTCCATCATCATCAATAGCACACGCTTCATGTGTATTATTTTTAACACTATCAAATGTAGGTTTCAACTCTTTACCATTATCTGAATATAATCCAAAAATAGATGACATATTAGTCTTACTTGCTTTCATAAGTTCATATCTATCTATCTTAGGCCCTGCATGTGTTTTTTCATGTGGATATACGATCCCTTTACCAAACTCAGATAGTTTTAATAAACCGAAAAAACCTGTTCTTGTATATGTATTACCATCATAACTATATATCTGCTCATAAAGATAATATGAAGGCTCATCATCTTCTAATAAATAATTATCTTCTATCCATTTACCATACAACGCAGCTGCATCTACATAACGATCTTCTCCACCAACTGGTAGATCAATCTTTACTACATTATGATCAGACCTTGAAACAAAAACTTCCCTCATTTCATCAGAAATAACATCGTAAGGAGGAGTAATCACCTGTTTAAGTAATACCTTTTCTAAGTTATATCGAACACCTTGAAACGCTCTAACTTTAGCCATAAAACAAAACTCCTAAATAGATATAAAACTATAACTACTTATATTTAAAATAATGCCAACTTAACAAACATAGTTTGCTGACTTTTAAAACTATATAATCAACTTAGCAAACTTACGCTTACCAACTTTTAAAAAACTACTTAATCAACTTAGCAAACTTACGCTTACCAACTTTTAAAATACACTCACTATCTACTACTACACTAAGATCTGTTATTCTTTCATTATTTAAAGTGATACCACCTTGCTCTGCTAAACGTCTAGCATTTGAACGACTATCTGTAAAGTTTAAACTCATTACTATATCAAGAAGAGTTTCGCCCTTTAACCTATACTCTACAATATCATCTGGAATCTCTTTCTTTGCAAAAATCTTCTCAAACTTCTCTCTAGCTTCAATCGCCTTTTCTGATGAATGATAACGTTCTATAATCTCCATCGCAAAAAGTTTCTTAGCTTCCATAGGATGAAGTGTTCCACTCGCAATATCTATCTTCATCTGCTCTATCTCTTTTATACTTTTATCTGATAACAGTGTATAGTATTTCATCATTAAATCATCTGAAATTGACATCAACTTACCGAACATATCATCTGATGATTCTGATATTCCAACGTAGTTGCCTAATGATTTACTCATCTTCATCACGCCATCTAAACCTTCAATAATAGGCATAGTAATAGCAATCTGTGGCTTAAGTCCATAATCTCTTAACAACTCTCTACCAACTAATAAATTAAATTTTTGATCTGTGCCACCTAGTTCAATATCAGCTTTCATAGCAACAGAATCATAACCTTGCATCAACGGATATAAAAATTCGTGAACTCCTATCGGTTGATGATCTTTATATCGTTTTGCAAAATCATCACGCTCTAAAATTCTTGCAACAGTATATTTCGACATCAACTCTAAAACACCACGCGTACCTAACTTATCTAACCATACAGAGTTAAACATTATATCTGTTTTATCTGGATCTAAAATTTTATAAACCTGTTCTTTATACGTCTCTGCATTAGATAAAACTTCTTCCTTAGTCAACGCTTTACGAGTTTCTGATTTACCTGATGGATCACCTATCATACCTGTGAAATCACCGATTAAAAATTTTACGTTATGTCCTAAATCTTGGAAATGTTTAAGCTTCTGCAACACAACCGTATGCCCTAAGTGAAGATCTGGAGCTGTTGGATCAAACCCAGCTTTAACCGTTAACGGTCTACCCTCTTTCAACTTAGAGATTAAATCATCTAATGAAATAATCTCCTCTGTACCACGTTTTATAAGCTCTAAGGACTGATCTATATCTATCACAATATCTCCAAACAATAATTAATTTATCATACCTAAAGTTTTTAAACCAACACACTAATCTAAAAAATTAATAACACTAAATAACAAACTGATAACGCTGGTGCAAACGGGATACGAATATCATTAATGCTAAATCCTCGTTTCTTAAAATTATATCTCATCATTAACCATGTAATAATTCCAACCATAGATGACACAATCAAAATAAACGATATATGTAACACAAGCTCTGTTGCATTATAATATGGAATGCACATAATAATTGCACCAAACAATATTATATCGCCATCACCCATTGAATCTCTTTTAAAAATCACTCTCATCGTTGCAGATAAAAGATATAACAGTAAAAAACCTGCTGCAAATCCCATCAATCTATTACTAAAATATAGATCACCAACTCTTAAAAAACCTGCATCTATCAACGGTAATAATATCAATATTATTAGATAAATCTCTGGGATCATACCTGAGGTAAATTTATCATCTAATGATGTTACAATATCTGTAAACGATATCAATATTAAAATATAAACAACAGATATTTTAAAAACTATATCCCCAATCGTTGCTGATGAAAAATTGTATACGAAAAGAAATAGTATTGGAGTAATTAACTCCAATACTAAATATATAATCGGTATCTTAACGTTACATTTACGACATCTACCCTTTAACATTATATAACTTATAACTGGGATATTATCGTAAAAACTTATCTTACTTCTACATTTTGGACACTCTGATCTAACTGGTGTTAATATAGATCCACCGTATGGAATTCTATAAACCAACACAGATGCAAAACTTCCAAGAATTAAACCAAGTAAAATAATTATAACGCTTACCATAGATAAATATTACGCCTCAAATAAAGTAGGTTTATATAAATCTTTTGGATCAAAAACAAGAAAAATCATATCGTTATTGTTTGCAAACTCTATACACTCCTGCAAACCAACAACTAATGTTTTTCCAGCTTCAACTGCTAAAACTTTACCTTTATTTTCAACAACAGCTTTAAATGAAGCCATGCCTACTACTGGTAGATCAAACCTATCATCTTGTTGAGGTTTAGCTGCTTTAACAACAACCGCATCCTCTACAGCTAATTGACAACCTCTTGCAATTGTCTTATCTGTCCCTTCTGCTGATTCCACAGCCATAACATTAAGTTTTTTGACAACTACTGTTTGTCCAACATCTAATCTACCAAGCTCACACGCAACCGTGTAGCCAAATTCAATATCTCTCATCATCGCTTTTGTAGGCTTAGATTTTGAATACACACCTATCTCTGGAACTATCTTCGCCAATACTTCTGACTGTGACATAATTGTTATACCTCTACTTTCAAATTCTTTAACTAATGCATAATGTATAGTATCATTGTTCCTATTTTTCAATCTAAATAATATCCATAAAGCTCGTAAATCTGGTTTTAAATTTCCATCATCTAAAACCGTTTTATCCATCTTACCTATCATAAGTAGATGAGTAATACCTTCTTTCTTAAAAATACTTAATACCTTGCCAACTTTAGCGATACCCGTCAAATATACTCTACTAACAATCTTCTCTAACCTAGCCTTAACATCATTATCATTAAAAACAATAGATATCGTATCAATACCTTTCTCTTTTAACGCCTCTGCAGCTAGTATCGGTAAATTTCCATCACCCGATATTAATGCAACCTTCATTATAAAACTACCTCCTCTCCATAAAGATTTTTCTTTATCAAATTATCTATAATGAGAGCCACTTGTAACGAACGTAAATCGTGCTCTACTGTAACTTCTCTACTCTTCTTACCTGAAATACAATCTATAAAATGCGTGATCTCTAATTTTAACGGATTATCCTTATACACAAAAAGACGCTCTTGAGTAAACTCATTTTTATAGCGTACTTCATTATCTCCAAATGACTGCTCTGTCTGTCCTGATCTAAATATATTTATATCTTGTGATGTAAAATCTAAAACAATTAATGAATCCTCTTCATATATAGTCATCAATCTCTCTTTCATCTGTGATACCCTACTCACATGAATATGTGCTACTGTACCGTTCTCAAATAAAAGATTAACTGATGCAAAATCAGCTATACTAGATTTTATAGGTGCCCCCATAACTTGAATAACTTTAACTGTTGATCCAACAATATTGATAATTATATCTATATCATGAATCATTAAATCTAAAACAATACTATCTGATATAAAGTTATGATTAAATGGACCTACACGTTTTGAATCAATCAATATGGGATTATTGGATATCTTTTTGAACTCTGATATAGCTCCGTTAAATCTTTCAACGTGTCCTATATGTAAAACAAGATTTTTGCTTTGTGCTATTTCAAAAAGCTCATTGGCTTGATCGTAATCTGTTGTTATCGGTTTCTCTACTAATAAATGCTTACCTAATAATAAACACTCTTTCGCTATCTCATAATGATATCTTGTCGGAGCTGCAATCGTTACTGCATCAACAGTATCTAACATATCTCGGTAATCCTTATATCCTTTAACTCCTGCTTGTGATGACAATAATGACAAATTATTTTCATCTACATCAGAAATACCTACAAGTTCCATACCTTTTATTTCAGGAGTAAGGTTTAGATGATACTTACCCATCTTTCCTATACCTATAATTCCTGTTCTTACCATAATATTAATCCACCCTTATATTATTTTCTAAGTAATGGTTTCTTTGAGCTAATTAAAAAATCTCTAAATTTTATTATCTCGTCATATTGAACAAGATTACTTAAACTATCTATAACATTATTCTTTGAAAGAGACATATCCATCAATATTGATAAAGCTGTCTTAATCTCCAACCTTACCTCTGGCTTAACTCCACTTCTTTTCAGCCCAACAACATTTAGACCTTGAATTTTAATATCAGATCCAGCAGCTAAAATATATGGAGCTATATCCATGCGAACAGATGATGCTCCACCTAACATAGCATGTGATCCTATAGAAATAAACTGATGCAATGCACAACAGCCACCAAGAATAGCACCCTCACCTATATGACTATGACCACCTATCATAGTGCCTGTTGAAATAATAACATTATCTCCTAATATACAATCATGACTTACATGAGTTAAAGTCATAACAAAAACATTATCTCCTAAAACTGTTTCCCAATTCTCTTTAGTCGTACCTCTATGAATTGGAGCACTCTCTCTTATAATACAGTTCTTACCTATCTTTAATCTAGTATCTTCACCTTTATAACTATAGTCTTGAGGATCAGCACCTAAATGACTAAAAGGATATATCTTTGTTCCTTCGCCTATCTCTGTATATTTATCAATGTAACTATTACGACCTATCCAAACATTGTCACCTATTTTACATCCTTTGCCGATATAAACTCCAGCTTCAATGATTGCTGTATCAGAGATCTCAGAAGAACTATCAATTTCTGCTGTTTTATGAATTGACATAACAATCTCCGTAAATTAGCTAGACATATATAATGACATCGATGTTGAACATGCAAGCTTTCCATCAACTGTAGCTTTACACTCAAAATACCACAAATTCATCTTATCTTTTATATACTTAGACTCTAATGTAAGGACATCGCCCGGTCTTACTTGTGCCTTAAATTTACTATTATCTAACGATGTGAAAAAACAATCTTTTATTAAATTTATATCACTGCCTCTATCATCAAATATCAACTTAGCTAATACACCTGATACTTGTGCTAAAGACTCAAGAATAACAACTCCTGGAAGGATCGGATATGTTGGAAAATGTCCTTGGAAAAAATTCTCGTTTATTGTTACATTCTTCACACCTACAATACTATCCTCTGTGAATGAAAGAATTTTATCTAAAAATAAAAATGGGTATCTATGTGGTAGATACACTTCCCTTATCTCATCTATATTAATTACTCTTGTCTTCAAGATCTTTGATCCTCCTTTGTAATTCTGGTAATTTAGAAAAAATTGCAACAGATTTTGCATATTTTACTAGTGGCATACATGGTGAACCCATATATAAACCCGGTTCCTTAATATCATTACTAATTCCTGCTTGTCCACCAAATGTAGTATTAGATACTATATTTACATGATCAGAGAAACCAGCTTGACCTGCAACTAAAACATGATCTCCAACTATCATTGATCCTGAAAACCCTGCTTGTGATGCAACTAAACATGAGTTACCTAATATTGTGTTGTGTCCAACCATAACAAGAGCTGCAAGTTTTGTTCCTTTAGATATTATGGTTGAACCTAATGTAGCTCTATCTACACAGGCATTCGCACCTATTTCAACATAATCATCAAGTATAACATTACCCTTCTGCTGAATTCTTATAGGTAGATCTGCTGTTGGTATAAACCCAAAACCATCTCCACCTATCACAGCACCTGAATGGATAATAACATTATCTCCGATTACTACATCGTCATAAATAGTTACATTAGGATAAATTATACAGTTAGAACCAATAGTTACAGAATTACCTATAACCACATTATGCCTAATAATCGTATTAGAACCTATAACTGTATTATCACCAAGTACTACAAAATGCCCTATCTCTACAGGAGATGAAATATCTGCCGACTCACTTATTATAGAGTGAGATGAAATACTATGTTTAACGGCTTCTTCTGGAAAAAATAAATTCAGTAACTTAACAACAGAAAGTCTGCTGTCACTAACTTTAAGTATAGGCTTACCAAAATCCTGTTTCCTCTTATATATATCATCTGAAATAATTAAAGCAGTTGCATCGCCATCATAAAGCTTTAATTTTGAGGTTAATGACAATATAGAAATTGTATTAATAACCTGAAAATCAATAGATGAGATACCATTCACTTCAATATCATCACCTATCAACTCTGCACCGATTAACTCTGCAAGAAATGATAACTTATAATATGGTAAAGATAATTTACTATCTTTCATTTACTTCTTTTTCCATACTGCATTATATCTTTTAACAATCTCTGCAGTGATATCTAATTTAGGATTTACATACGCCGCACCTGCTTCTTTTGCTTCAAGAATAAGATCTATCTTCTTCTCTTTTGCATATGCGTCAATAATTTCTTTCATCTCCACAACTATACCACTAACAAGTTGCATCTGCTTACGTTGCAATTCATCGCCTGTATCTTTCTCTAATCTTTCAAGCTCTACTTTCTTCTTTTGAACATCAGCAACTTTTTTCTGTAAAGCAGCTTGAGTTAAAACACCTCTTTGTGTTTCTATCTCTTTAGATATTGTTTCAACCTCTTTAGCAATCCTTACACCTCTTGCTTGTGCTGCTTCTAACTCTTTCTGTAATGCAGTATTAGCTTTTTTACCTGCTTCTGATTCATTCATCGCTCTTTCAAGATCTATTATCGCAATAGATACCTGTGCTGATGCTGTGCCTAATGCAAAAAACAACGTAATCAATGTAAAATACAAAACTTTTTTCATAAATATAATCTCCACTTTATAGTATTATAAGAAATTTTAACCAAAACAGCAATTACATATTATAATTAGAATACTCAAATATTAAAAATTCGTATTAAAATAATAATTACATATCATAACTAGAACGTTCCACCTATTGAAAATTCAAATCTGTATGGATCTTCATCTGGTTTCTTATCTAACTTATATCCGAACTCTAATCTAAATACACCCATAGGAGTTGACCAGCGTATACCTGCTCCAATAGACTCTCTTGTACCATTTTCAAATAAATTCTCACCAACATCATTTACTTGTCCGATATCAAAAAATATTAATCCTCTAAGTTTAATATCCTCTTTTAATGGAAAAATTAACTCTATATTTCCTTGCGCAAACTTATCCCCACCATATCTATAGCCTGCACTATCAACTGGAGATATATCACCGTATCCAAAACCCCTAATACTATTTATTCCACCTAATCTAAATCTCTCATCTATAGGAATAGGGGCATCACTTGTTGGAAAAATAAATCCTATTTTAACTCTTAAAAATAAAACTATATTTGCAAATAAAGGTATGAACTGAACACTCTCTGCTCCTACTTTTACAAAATCAGCATCTCCACCGAAAATTGTTCCAGCAAGATCTACATAAAGCTCACTCTTATTACCCTTTTTAGGATCTATATAGTTATCTAAATTATTCCATATGATTGATGGTGAGAAACTATGTGTCCATATATCTCCAGCTTGACTTTTTATAATCTCTGAAGCATCTGCTGGTATATCATCTATATCAACATTATATATAGAAAATCTGTAGTTCATAAATAAACGACGCTTAACAATCGCATGACCTACACGGATAGATCCACCTGTTGATGTTCTTGTATATTCATCCCACACATATGTCATACTAAATGCATCAAGCCCTGCCGATACCTGCCAATCAAATAACCACGGCTCTGTATAACTAAATGAGAAATCTGTACGAATTTTAGAAACTTCTGCTTGTAAAGATACTGTATGTCCTAAACCTAAGAAGTTGTTACGCTGTAACTGAACTGAACCTAATAAACCATCAAGTGTTGAGTATGCTACACCAAATGTGAATGAACCTGTTGATTCCTCTTCTACAGTGATTACTACATCAACTGTATCTGGAGTTACCTGTACCTCTCTTATCTCAACATTAGAAAAATACCCAGTAGACATAATATTAGCACGTGCTTGATTGAGATATGAACTATTATATATCTCACCTTCCATCTGATCTATCTGACGTCTTATTACATTATCACGAGTTGTTCTATTTCCCTCAATCTCAATCCTGTTAACTCTAACTAAATTACCTGTATCAATCTTATAGGTGATATCAACTTCTTTCGTTTCATCATCTAAATTAATAATAGGTTCAATGTTTGCATACGCATAACCTATTGATGAAAACTTACCTGTTAAATTAAGAATATCTTGTTGATAATTTTGAATATTAAATATGCCACCTTCTTCTAATAATGTAGCTTTTTCTAGATCTTCAAGAGAGACAACTGAATTTTCTGTATAAGCTATTGATCTAACTTTATACTGGGAATTCTCTTCTATTTTGATAGTCATATTAATCTTATGAGGATCATCACCATCTATACTTAATTCAGGTTCTGAAACAGAAACTTTAGCGTAACCTTCTGTAAGATATAAAAATCTAATAATCTCTCTTGTTGCTACCATCATATCTTTCTGAATTTTACCACTCGATGATATGATCGTCCAAAAATGACGCTCTTGAGTTGGTATAGCACTTTTAATTTTATCATCAGATATATTTTTGTTACCTATTAATATAATATTATATATCTTTGATTTAGAGGCTTCCTCAATTGTGAAAATAACATCTACACTATTTACAGTTCTCTCTTCTATACTAAAATCTATCTTTGTGCCGAATCTATTTTCATCTTCATAGAAAGCAAGTAGATCCATCATAGCTTTTTCAACAGCGATAAAACTTAATTTATCTCCCCTCTTCAATGATATCTCGTCCTTTAACTTAGAAGATTTTTCAGTTTTATTTCCTTCAAACCTAATACTTGATATAAGTGGCATCTCATCAATTATATATTTTAGAATAACTTTACCATCAACAACTTCAAAATCTACACCGATATCTAAAAACAACCCCGTTGAATATAATGTTTTAACCGTTTCATCAATCAACTCAATACTATATTCATCTCCTGCTTTTAATGTGTACTGTTCAATATTTGATAAAGGTACACGACGATATCCTTCCACAATAACCTCATCAATAACAGCAGCTATTGATTCAGCTGACAATAAATGAAATGAAAGAATAGTAAAATTTAATAAAAGAACCGTTTTAAAGAAAAACCTCAACATCTAAATACCTAGCTTCGACAAAAATGGCTTAATAACTGAATGTTTTGTCCTAATTGTATATCTATTTGCAACAAGCCTTGCGGTTGACTGCATTATCGTCTCTAACTCTATCATACCGTTCTTCTTAATCGTTTCACCTGTTGACACAAGATCTACTATAAAATCAGATAACCCAACAATAGGTGCGATCTCTATTGAACCGTAAAGTTTTATCGTCTCTACTTCAAACCCTTTCTTCATAAAAAATGATTTAGTAATACTTGGATATTTCGTAGCTACTTTCATATTATGATGATAACCTATATTACTATCTTTAATGCCTGCAACAGATAACCTACAATGTCCAAAACCTAAATCCATCATCTCAAAAAGATTGGGATTTAACTCCTCTAATATATCTTTACCTATAACTCCAAAATCCGCAGCACCGTTTTCAACGTAGCTTGGAATATCCATATTACGGATAAGTAAAAATCTGATAGATCTATCTACTGTTGTAAAAATTAATTTACGTGAATTAAAATCTATTACATCTCTACTACAAATACCACGCGATACAAAAAGATCTAAACTTTCTTCAGCAAGTCTTCCCTTAGGTAGTGCTATAGAGATACTCATGCTTTACCATCTCCACTCTTCACTCTTTTTATATCTGCACCGATATTAGATAACTTCTTCTCAAATGTTTCATATCCTCTATCTAGGTGATATATACGACTTATCTCACTCTCACAATCTGCAATAAGTGCTGCAATAACTAATCCTGCTGATGCTCTAAGATCTGATGCCATTATCTGTGCACCTGTAAAATGTTTTACACCCTTGACAGTTGCTGTATCTCCATCAACATTTATATCAGCACCCATTCGCTTATACTCTGCAACATGCATAAATCTATTCTCAAAAATATTTTCAGTAACTAATGATACTCCATCAGCTTTTAACATCGCTGCCATAAATTGAGCTTGCATATCGGTTGGAAAACCTGGATATATAGATGTCTCTATATCAACTGATTTTACATAACCTGATGATTCAACCGTTAATGTATTATCATCCTCTATATCTAACTCTAAGCCTGCTACTTCTAAAGAATTTAATATCGCTGTCATTGATAATATAGGTGCGTTATGTAATCTTATCTTACCGCCTGTTGCAGTAACCGCTGCTAAAAATGTACCACACTCTATCCTATCTGGCATAACTTTATAATCAACCGATTTAAGAGATGAAACTCCATCAATTATTATACAAGGCGTTCCTGCACCATCTATTTGTGCACCCATCTTAATTAAAATATTAGCTAAATCCTCTACCTCTGGCTCTGTTGCTGCATTATTAAGAATAGTTCTACCTTCTGCTAATGTTGCAGCCATTAAAATATTTTCAGTACCAGTAACCGTTACCTTTTCAAAATCTATTACACAACCTTTTAGTTTTTTACAAATAGCATGGATATAACCATCTTCAACAGAAATAGTTGCACCCATCTTTTCTAACGCACTAATATGAAGATCAACTGGACGCTCACCTATAGCACAACCACCAGGAAGTGATACCCTAGCCTCGCCTCGTTTTGCAAGTATTGGACCTAAAAGAAGAATAGATGCTCGCATAGTTTTAACTAAATCATACGGAACTTCAATTAATTTATCTTCTCCATTATTCATAAGGTGTAATACATCACCCTCAAATATATGAGTAATACCAAGCGTAAACAATAACTTACTCATTGTTTTAATATCGTTCAATAATGGAATATTTGAGATTTGATAACTACCCTCTGATAAGATAGTTGCTGCTAATATAGGAAGTGCAGCATTCTTTGCTCCAGAAATATGAATATCTCCGTAAAGCCTATTTTTTCCAAAAACTACCAGCTTCTCCAATTGTCTACCCCTTGCTACAAACTAATACTCGATTAATTCCTAAATAATCTTTTAAAAAATAATGAGCTAATCCATATTTAGAACATAATTCTAACATATAATCCGATTGATCAAAACCTAACTCTGCTATCAAAATCTTCTTATCCGTACACTGCATAAGGATATATATTAACATATTATAATAAAATAATCCATTATCTTTTGAAACTAGTGCAATCTTAGGCTCATACTTTAAACTTTCCACCATCTCAACATAATACTCTTCTGAAACATAAGGTGGATTTGCTAATATAATATCGTTATCTATGAGTATACTCTCAACATTACTCTCAACTGATAAATCTAATTTAACTACATCTACCCTATCGCTAACATCAAACTTATCTACATTAACTTTAACTACTTTTAACGCCTCATCTGAAATATCTACAACCTTTACCTTTAATTCTTCTATCTCATTTACTAACGTTATACCTATTACACCTGAACCTGTAAATAGATCCACTACCTTCAATTCAGCTAAATCATTATCTAATAGTTTTTGATTTTTTATAAGTCGTATAGCTTCTGATATAAGTATCTCTGTTTCAACTCTTGGAATTAAAACTCCACTGTCAACATAAAACTCATAGCCATAAAACTCACGTCTACCTGTTATATAAGCAACGGGGATTTTTTTACTAATTTTCGATAATACAACATCAAGTAACGGCGAAGAAATAACTGTACCACCATCTAATGATGTCACATCACTATACGGGACATCTAACATAAATGATATTAAATCTAGTCGATCTGATAGGTTTAAAACTTGTAACTTAACCTCTCTATGAAAATCATCTATTCTCATAGTAAAATTTTATAATCCTGCCGTCTTTAATCTCTCTGCTTGATGAAAGTTAGCTAATAGATCTAGAACATCATCTAATACCCCTTCCATAACTCTATCTAAACTGTAGATTGTTAAATTGATACGATGATCGGTTAATCTGTTTTGAGGAAAGTTATACGTTCTAATTCGCTCTGATCTATCTCCCGACCCTACCTGTAACTTTCTTGAGTCTGCTTGCTCTTTTGCAGCTTTACTCATCTCTTCCTCTAAGATTTTTGATCTTAGATGTTTCATAGCTTTCTCTTTATTTTTAATCTGACTTCTCTCATCTTGACAAGTTACAACTATATTCGTTGGGATATGTGTGATCCTTACAGCAGAATCTGTAGTATTAACATGCTGTCCACCTGCACCACCTGCACGATATACATCTATACGTAAATCTTTCTGTTCTATAGCAACATCTATATCATCTGCCTCTGGTAAAACAGCTACCGTACAAGCTGATGTATGGACTCTTCCTGAACTCTCGGTATCTGGGATACGTTGAACTCTATGTCCACCTGCTTCAAACTTTAATCTACTAAATGCACCTTGCCCCTTAATAAGTAAAACGATATCTTTATATCCACCAAGACCTGTTTCACTCATATCAACAATCTCTACCTTATAACGCTTTAACTCTGCATATCTTGTATACATTCTATAAAGATCCGCTACAAATAATGATGCCTCATCACCACCTGTACCTGCCCTTATCTCTAAATATATATTCTTATCATCGTATGGATCTTTTGGAAGAAGTAGTAATCTTAGATCATCTTCATACTTATGTATCTCTACCTTTAAATCAGAAATCTCTTGCTCTGCTAAATCTTTCATCTCTTTATCACCAGATATAAGTAACTCTTCTGCATCACTCATTGATGTTGCTAATGATTTTAATTTTAAATAAGTATCTACTATCTCTCTCTTATCTGAATGCTCCTTAGATAATTTCCTATACTGATCTTGATCCTTAATCACTTCTGGATCAGATAACAGATCATTCAATTTATTATAACGTTCAACGATCTCATCTAACTTATCATACATACTCTATACCTTCCTGTTTAACATATACATCATCAGGAGTTATAGCCTCTTTTATAGATAGTAATGCAACCTCTAACATACTATCATCTGGTTCATTCGTTGTAAGTCTCTGTAACCATAAACCTGGTAAAATTAACAATCTCACAATCATATTTTTAGAATATTTATCCGACAACTTTAATATCTCATACGATATACCAGCAATAAGCGGAATAAAAACTATTCGTGAACCGAACTTAATTAAAAAATGAGAATCACCTGGAACTAATGAAAATACAAATATCGCAACTATCATAACAATAAGTAGAAAACTTGTACCACATCTTGGATGTAGGCTACTCATACTTCTTGCATTATCAATAGTTAAATCTAAATTCTGCTCATATGCATATATAGCCTTATGCTCTGCACCATGATATGCAAATACTCGCTTAATATCCTTTAACCTAGATATAATAAATATGTACAGAACAAAAAATATTACCCGTATAATACCATCAACTAAATTAAATAATAAATAAGACTTAGCAATAGCTGGAATAATCGCTTTTGAAAGATCTGTTAACAGTAACGGTAAATATACAAATAACCCTACACCTATTAGTAATCCACCTATGATTGATAGATATGTTTCTAGCTTCTTCTTAAATGGAGTAGACTCTTTCTCATCTGGCATAGCATACTCTGCTGAAATATTAAGCGCTTTTATACCAAGAACTAGAGAATCGTATAGTCCGATCAAACCTCTCAAAATCGGTTTCTTGAAAATCGGTTTTTTATCTATTGAGATATTTTCTCTCTTAACAACAATCTGTCCATCTGGCTTTCTAACAGCTATTACAAACTTGTTAGGTGCACGCATCATAACGCCTTCAATTAACGCCTGTCCACCGATATTCGGTTTCTTCTTTATAGTCAAGCTACAATCAGCTTTATCCATTTAATTCTTCTCCTTAATTAATGCTATGTGGATTTTAACCTCTTTAGCAAGTCCACAATTAAACTTGCCTTCGCTACATCTACCTCTAACACAAGAAGGACCTGCTGATTTAAATATCACTGGTGCAACCTTATAAGCTAAAGATAACATCTTATCTGATAGATTACGGATCTCCCATTGAGCTCTATTACACGATCTTAATGAGAAGAAATGTAGTAACTCCCTCGCATTCATAGTAACTATAATTTTTGTCTCTGTAGCATTTGGTAATATATACCTTGCATCTTCTGCTGGAACATTAAGAGATAGTAACTCATCATATAGTTTAGCTATATCGTTCATCAAACTATCAAACTTAGCATGTGATTGGTTATCTGATTTTATACTATCAGGTGTGATATATTCAAACCCGCCATCTGACTTGACATAGCGTTGTGATTGTTGTGAATACGATGCTAATCTGTGTCTAACAAGCTGATGTGTTAATACCCTTGAAACACCCTCAATAGAAAATGTAAAAGATACATGTTCAAGTACAGACAGATGACCCATATCAACGATACCTTTTATAAAATCTTGCTGATCATTACTCTCTATCTTATTTTTTAGAGAAGTAATATCTGATGGAGAGTAACAAAGTTTTGCAGCCATAGCAACCTTTAGCTCTGCATCAGATGGATATGATAATAGTTCAACATTTAACGACATAAACTAGCTACCCACACTATAGATAGTGTTACTAAAAACTTATTCATATATAATCCCTTTAACCTTTTTGTATAGATAATATCATATATATAATCTCGTATACATAATCTTTATATCATAACATTTGCATAGATAATCTTTATATATATTATAATAGAAAATATGCTATATCAACATCTTTATAATATAGTAAATAGTCTAACTAACTACAATACATTAATCACTATATAATTGCAATTTATTTATATAAATTAGATATAATTACATATATAATTACAAATAGAATATTGACACATAAAAAAACTCCCTCACCAACTGGTAAGAGAGTTTTATATTTGTAATTATATTAACTTTAAATTTTTTCTAAATTCTTATTATAAACTATAAATTAACCATTATTCAATAAATATAAATATTATCTACATTGCAAGTAACTGTATACTTACATTTTAAAAATCAATACAACTTACCACGCTGATAACTTAATGTATCAACATAGTAACTTATAAAACTCTATGAAGTATTAAAGTCGTGTATATTACTTCATAGCACATATATAGTAACAACACTTACTTTAACAGCAAATAATTATAATATCTATCTGTTTATGTTGCTAAGTTAATATTACTTAGTTTTTGCTGTTTTTTCTGCTTCTGGTTTATGTTTGTCGTATTTTCTCATGAATTTCTCAATTCTACCTGCAGTATCGACAAATTTTTGCTTACCAGTATAAAACGGATGACAGTTTGAACAGATCGCAATAGATGTTTTCTCTGTTGTTGATCTACTTTTATGTTCTGCTCCACAAGCACATTTAAATACAACATCATTGTATTCAGGATGAATATTCTCTCTCATTACTTATCTCCAAAAAAAATTAACGGTTACCAACCGTAAGGCTACCAACTGTAGCGTAGCTAAATACTCTATGATATTTTTAATAATATTGCAATACATATCTATATAATACAGATATATCATACATGCAACTTGTACATAATATAGATACTTAATATAAAAAATCAAGTGATAATTTAAATGCAATAACTTAACTAGCTACTATTAATTATCTATAATAAAGCATCAACTTATAACTACTATATCATACCATTTATATAATTAATAAATAACTATCTAATTTATCATTACTAATCATCTACGATAAAGTACTAAGTTATAATACGTTACATCTTTCTTTAATCAAATTATCAACTATAAAAAACACCCTACAGTAATTAAATTACTATAAGGTGTCAAAAACTATTTTCTATTATGTGGTATCAATATTAATATCAACACCGTATAATTAAATTATACTATTAATTCTAAAACTACTTCCAAACTGGTTTAGGAGTGTTATCTGTTGAAGGAGGTAGAGTAGGATACATAATCTGTGGTTGTTCACCAGTGAAAGCATCCATTAAAGCTAAAAGTTGTTTTATATTCTCTTCGCTTAATTCAATACCTAATTGTGATGATGACATAAGTTGAGTTGCTTCAGCTAATGACCATACTTTACCTGTATGAAAATATGGTGCTGTGTACTCTATATTTCTTAAGGTAGGAGCTTTAAATGCAAATTCATCACCTTCAGCCTGCGTTAATGCAAATCTTCCTTTATCGCCTGCTACTACATCTGCATCTGGAGATTCAAAAACACCAAACTCAAAATATCCGTCTCCGCCTAAGTTCACGCCTGTATGACATGAAACACAACCTTGATCAATATAAACAGCTAAACCTGCTTTCTGCTCTGAATTTAATGCAGCTAAGTCACCTCTTAAATATTTATCTATCGGTGCGTTTGGAGTTGTTAATGTAGCTTCAAATAAAGCAATCGTTGCTGCAACATTATCAAATGTTACTGGATCAGCTTCGCCAGGAAATGCTAATTTAAATTCTTCAACATATTCAGGTATTGATTTTAATACTTCAACAACATACTCAGGTGTTGCAGCCATCTCAACTGATGCTTGAATAGGACCTTTTGCTTGCTCTTTTAAATCTGCTGCTCTACCATCCCAAAATTGAGAGGTGTTATAAACAGAGTTGAAAACCGTTGGAGAGTTTCTTGGACCTTTTGCCCAACCATGTCCTAATGATGTCTCTTGATAATCATCTCCACCAAAACCGACATTATGGCAAGTGTTACAACTTAATAACTGACTCTTAGATAACCTTGGATCAAAATATAAAAGTTTACCTAATTCAATCTTTTCAGGAGATGATGGATTGCCTTCCATCACTTTAAGCTCATACGGTATCGGAAGCATTCCTGCATCTAATGCAGATTGTAAAAGAGGCTCCATACCACCCGTTATAACGCCTTTGCTACCATCTTTCTTTGTACAACTAATTGCAACTACTACTAAAACTGTCAATACTACTGGTACTAAAATCTTCTTCATAATCTTCACCTCATAAATCTAAGATATTTTAAAATAATTAATTAATAGTTTTTTGTTGCAAGTTGATAGTAAGCTTGTGGATGTGCACATACTGGACAAGCATTTAACGCTGATGTACCGATATGAATATGTCCACAATTAGCACATTCCCATGTAACTTCTTCAGTTTTTTGAAATACTCTATTGTTCTTAACATTGTCAAGAAGAGCTAAATATCTTAATTCATGTTGTTGTTCAATTTTAGCCACTGCACCAAAAAGTGCTGCTATATGAGTAAATCCTTCTTCTTCTGCATCTGCCTTCATACTAGGGTACATTACTGTATTTTCATAATGTTCGCCTTCTGCTGCATCTGATAAGTTCTGAGCTGTTGTAGGCACTTCACCTGCATGAAGAAGTTTGAACCACATTTTTGCATGCTCTTTCTCATTGTTAGCAGTTTCTTCAAATAAAGCTGCAATTTGATTGTAACCCTCTGCTTTAGCTTTAGATGCGTAGTAAGTATACTTGTTACGAGCCATTGACTCTCCTGCAAAAGCATCTTGCAAATTCTTCTCCGTTTTCGTTCCTTTTAAATCTCTAGACATATTCATATTCCTCCATTAGTTAAATACATATATAATAATGTATATTAATTGCTATACAAAAATGATAACTATAATTGTAATATATAATTTTAAATTAACACAAATTTATGATTTATTGCCCTTGCAATTAGGACATTTGTGATAGAAAACCAAGTTATGATTATCAATATTTAGACCATATTTAGATGATACTACTTCATCAATAAAATTAAAATAATCAATTTCAAGATCAGTAATCGACTCGCATACAGTACAAATTAGATGATAATGTTCATCTATATTTCCGTCATATCTATCAATATCATTCGGTAAAGTTATTTTTCTTACCCTACCTGTATCTGATAAATATTGTAGATTTCGATAGACTGTACCTAGACTTAATTTTAGGTGACTGACTTTTAACCTTGCATAAATGTCATCAGCTGTAAAATGTTTTCTCTCACTCATAATAGTATCAAAAACTATTTCACGCTGTAATGAATATCTTACTCTTTCCACGATAAAATCTACTTATCCTTAATAAACTTAATTATCAATAACATTCCATGTATTAATAATAGTAATCATTATTAATAATATAAAAACAACCTTATGTCAACTATAATTTAATATGCTAGACTATAAATATATACTCTCTGCATAACATTTTACATATTGATTTAATATAATTATGATATAAATATATATTATCAATTTAAGATATTTATTATGTCACTTGTTATATTACTTGACTTAATAATCTACAAATATATTCTATTAGAAAAATATATTCTCCACATTGATTTACATACTTACATTATAAGTAAGTTCTTGCACCTTGATACACTTTTTTCCAATAAGATGAATGAAGATTGGCAACACGAACTGTTTTGCCAGCACTTGGTGCATGAATAAATTGTCCATTACCTACGTATACACCTACATGATTTATTCTACTACCTGATGTGATAAAAAATACTAGATCACCTTTCTGTAGTTTACTAATCTTAACTGCTTTTCCAGATCTATATTGATCTCTTGATACTCTTGGAAGGTCTAGTCCATTTAATCTATAAACAGCTCTAGTTAAACCGCTACAATCAAAACCAGACTTTACCGAGTTTCCACCCCATTTATATGGAACTCCTTTATATGAGTGTGCAGCCTTAACAAGTTGATTACGAAGATAATCGTTATCGCTTAATTTTTCCGATCTATAGTATGATAAATCTTCGGGAGACACTATATAGTAATCTGTTATAACTTTACTGCTAATAAGTGATTTAGCTACAGCTGATGCCTCATTAAATGATTTATACTTTCCAAACCGAACTTTAAATAATCCATTCTCCTTGAATAGAAATGCATCTAGATTCTTACGGTCTAATTCATCAGTGAACGCTGTTGCTAGATCAACACTCTTAAATGCACCAGCTTGTATATTATAATCTCCTTCGTACTTAGGTTTTACTGATTTATTACTATCGGTAGACGACGCAAAACCTCTAAAATCATAGCCTGCACACGAACAAATAAAAAGTATACTTAAAAAACTTATCAATATTTTATTCATTACAACTCTTCTATCCTATTAATATAATATGTTTTGAATTATCTCTATCCTATATTACAGTTTAACACTATCTAAGTTCAGAACTATTTTAAACCTTTAAATGATTGAAACTATTATTATATTGTCTATAGTTTAATCTGTTTAACTGCAATGATACCCTCAACCTTTGATATAGAATCTATAACAGAATGGTTAATATGATCATCTACAAGCACAAATGCAACCGCTTCATGAGCAAAATTATCTTTATGAACTCTTGATAGCTCAAAATTAGCAATATTGATATTGTTATTACCAAGATGAGTGCCTATCTTACCTATTATACCTGGAGTATCATTATTTCTAAAATATAGATAATTGCCAGAAGCTAGCAGATCTAAATTAAATCCATCTATAGATGTTATATATGCTCTTTGATCAGGATATACAGCTCCTGTAATAGTTAACTCTCTATCTTTACTTCTTGCCTTTAAAACAAGTAGATCGTTATATTGATGATAATGTTCAAGTTTCTGTTCCATCACAGTAATATTATGATCTTTAGCAGAGTAAGGTGCTGATACAAATGTTATATTATCATTTAAACTAACTTCTAAAAATCCTTTAAGCGCTGCAACTGTAAAAGGTTGATAGTTATATGGAGAGTCAAATGTACGTTCTCCAAAATCTTCTTCAAATCTTTTACCGATCATAGATAACATTAATTCATCTGGACTAATATCTATCATCTGTGCTGCAAGTCTTCCCATACTTATTGCAAGTTCAAAATATATTTTCATCTCTGCTGGAAGTTGTGATTTCATATATGGTATATTCACAGCGTTCAGATACTGTCTACCATTTAACGCATGAGCGACTTGTTCACATATAATAACTGCAACACCTTTTTGTCCTTCATCGGTATTTGCACCGATATGAGGAGTGATAAAAATATTCTCTAACTCTAATAGTTTGCTACCAACTGGTGGCTCTTGATCGAAAACATCTACCGCTGCTGCGAAGAGTTTACCTGATTTTACGCCATTATATATAGCATCTTCAGAAACTATCCCACCTCTTGCACAGTTTACAAGAATAGCACCATCTTTCATTTTGTTGATTTCTTTATCAGATATAAGGTTGCGTGTCTCATCTGTTAAAGGGGTATGAAAGGTTAAAACATCTGCTACTGCTAAAACCTCATCTAATGTTTTACATAATGTAACACCTAATTTTTCAGCTCTTGATTCTTTAACATATGGATCGTATGCGAAAACTTTCATACCAAACGCTTTACAACGAGAGATAACATTGCCACCAATTCTGCCTATTCCGACTATTCCTAAATTTTTATTATAAAGCTGGATACCCATAAAACGTTTTCTATCCCACTCACCTTTCTTGGTTGATTCACTTGCAGCAGGAATTTTACGAGCAGCTGCCATAATCATACCCATAGTTAATTCAGCTGCAGCTAACGTGTTACCTGTTGGAGCGTTCATTACTATTAAGCCTTTTTTACTTGCTGTTTCTATATCAACATTATCTAGTCCAACACCAGCTCTTGCTATTATTTTTAATTTACCTATATTCTCAAGAAGATCAGCATCAACGTTCGTTCCTGAACGAGTTATTATCGCATCATAACCATGTAATATTTTCTTTATCTCATCGTTACTTATACCAGGGATTACATCGTATGAGATATTCGGATCTTTCTCTAAAAACTCTATCCCTTCTGCCGCTATATGGTCAGTTATGAGAACCTTATACATAATCATAAAACTCCTGTTCTTAATGATAATTTAAAGGGTAATGTTAGCAAATTAATATAATTTTAGCAAGTTTTATATACTATAAAACAGTACACAATATTTAATCATACCTATAATTATAAAATTAAAAACTTGAATTTTAATATTTTAAAAGTTATCATAACGTTTAATTATTATTATTATCTATAAGTTATAGGCTAAAGATACAAATAAAGTAAGTTGTTAAAGATGGAGTTAAAATGATGAATGATCTAATTATGCGTGCTATAAATAAAGAAAAAACAGAAAGATCTCCTATATGGTTAATGCGTCAAGCTGGAAGATATATGAGTGAATATAGAGATCTTAGATCTAAATACTCTTTTCTTGAACTATGTAAAACTCCTGATGCAGCATATCAAGTAACTATGCAACCTATTAAAGCTTTCTGTCTTGATGCAGCTATATTGTTCTCTGATATTTTGACAGCTGTTGAACCGCTTGGTGTAAATTTAGAGTTTAGCCCAGCTCCTACTATATCAAACCCTATCAGAAATATCTCCGATCTTAATAGATTAAAAAGTTTTAATGTAGAGAGTGACTTAAAATATGTTTACGATACAATAAAATTATTAGTTAAAGATTTAAATGTACCATTAATAGGATTTTCAGGAGCACCATTTACACTTGCTTGCTATATGGTTGAAGGAAAAGGTTCTAAATCTTTTACAGAAATTAGAAAGCTTATGTTAAATGATAATAAAACGTACTCACAACTTATGGAGCTATTAACGGACACAATGATTAAATATCTTCAAGCACAAATTGATACTGGTTGTTCAATCGTACAAATATTTGATACGTGGGCTGGGATACTTCCACCTGATGAGTATAATAAATCTGTACTACCTTACGTAGAACATCTAATAAATTCACTTAAAGGTGCTGCAACTGTTTATTTTGCAAAAGATGGCGCTAACTATTTTGATTCAATTAAAACTCTTAAGGCTGATTGTATCGGTGTTGATTGGAAGATATCTTTAAGTGATGCTGATGATAAACTTGATAATAAGTTCTGTCTTCAAGGAAATCTAGATCCATCTATACTTTTTGCTGACAAAACAATGATTAAAGAAGCTACTGAAAATATTCTAACATCTGCATCAAATCTTAAAGGACATATTTTTAATCTAGGACATGGTATTATGCCACTTACTCCTGTTGAAAATGTTAAATATCTTGTAGATCTTGTTAAAAACTCGTAGTCTAATAAATATGGCTATAAAAAAAGATGTAGTTATTCTACTAGGAATGGGTGGTCCTGATTCTACTCATTCTATACAAGCATTTTTAAAGAACCTTTTCTCCGATAGAGATATAATTGATTTCCATTTAGGAAATATAGGACAAAAAATATTGTCATCAGTTATATCTAAAAGAAGAGCAAAAAAAATTGCACCTGAATATGAAATGATGGGAATGCCTAATGGTGGGTCTCCACAAAATTATTATAATAATCAACTTATAAAACTCCTACCTAAACTCTACCACGAAAAAACTGGTGTTGAAGCCGATTTCTTACTAGGTATGTGTTACTTTAATCCGTTTATTGAAGATACTATTAAAACAGTTTTAAATGGAGATTATAGAAATATAATTCTACTGCCTCTATATCCTCATTACTCTGATACTACTACTGGAACAACTCTAAAACGTATCAGAAATAGCAACTTAATTAATAAAGCAAAATACGAAAAACTTATCATTATCAATGAATGGTACGATAACAATATGTATAATAACGCAGTAGTGACAAGAATTGAGAATGCAGCAGGTAAATTAAACTGTACATTGAAAGATATATTCGTGCTTTTTTCTGCTCACTCTATACCATTAACATATTTAGAAAAAGGCGATACATACCAAAAAAGTATTGTAAATCATGTGGAAATGATAGCTACTAAAGTGAAGTTAAAAAATTATGCAATATCGTATCAAAGTAAAGTTGGACCTGTTAAATGGCTTACTCCATCAACTAAAGATACATTAAACGATTTAAAAAATAAAGGAATTGATAATGTTATTGTTGTTCCTATATCATTTATATCAGATCATATTGAAACATTAATTGAAATTGATCATCAATTAATTAATGATTATAAGAAAGCAAACTTAAATATCGTTAGAAGTGAAAGTTTAAATGAAGCAGATGACTTCCTTCATGCGATTATAGATATAATAAGTTAGGTGGTATATATTTTAGATGAAAGATTTTATAACTTATTTCAAAATGATAAAATTTGAACACTCGGTGTTCGCTCTACCATTCGCATTTATGTCGATGGTGTTAGCTGCAAATGGACTGCCAAATAATAATACTATTTTATGGATAGTAGTTGCGATGATATCTGCTAGAACTGCTGCGATGGGTATCAATAGATATGTAGATAAAGATATCGATGCTGCCAATCCTAGAACTAAAGATAGAGATCTACCTAGTGGAAATATATCAGCAAATAAAACATTAGCTTATACAATTACCTTCACCATTATATACTTCTTCGCAGCGTATATGCTTAATAGATTAACATTAATCTTATCTCCGATACCTATAATAATATTTGTGCTATACTCATACTCTAAACGATATACAGCATTCTGCCATCTACTACTTGGCATAGCTTTAGGGCTTGCACCTATAGGTGCTTGGATCTCTGTAACTGGAACAATATCTATCGTTCCGATCATAATCTCTTTAGCTGTTATATTCTGGGTTGCAGGGTTTGATATGCTTTATGCTATTCAAGATATGGATTTTGATAGAGAGAATAATCTGTTCTCAATACCTGCCTTGATCGGAGTGAGAGTAACATTAATATTATCTAAAGTATCACACGTAATTACATTAATATTTCTTATTTCACTATTTTTTAACTCTAGCTTAGGGTATATTTATATCTCTGGATTAATAATTATATCTGCTTTTATGGCGTATGAGCATTCACTTCTATCTAAAGATGATCTATCTAAATTAAATATAGCATTCTTTAATATTAACGCATATATTTCTGTAACATTAGGTTTATTTACGATAGCTGATATACTGGTACAAGTTTATGGATAAAAAAAAACGTATCTTTGTAGGAATTACTGGAGCATCAGGAAATATATATAGTAAAAGGTTGATCTCATATCTTTCAAAACAAAATTATCATTTATCTGTTGCTGCAACAAATAATGCTATTCTTAATGCAAACGCAGAAGATAATACTGTATATAAAAACATAGAAGATTTTATAGAAAGAAATAACCTTAATGTTAATAAAATTTATGATATAAATGATATAGGCGCAGATATAGCATCTGGATCAAATAGAGTAGATTATACTTTTATTGTACCTGCATCTATGGGATATATAGCAAGAGTTGCAAATGGTATAAGTATAAACCTTATAGAAAGATTAACCGATGTTGCATTAAAAGAGAGAAGAAAATTAGCTGTCGTTTTTAGAGAGATGCCTCTTTCAAAAATTTATCTTGATAATATGAGAAAGCTGATCGACGCAGGAGCGATCATAATGCCTGCTGCACCTGCATTTTATCATCAACCAAAAACAATTGATGATCTTATTGATTTTGTGATAGGAAAACTGTTAGACTCTGTAGAAATAGATAATAATCTATATAAAAAATGGGAATAGAAATGGAAGGGTATAGAAAATGAAAATGCTATGTGCTAAATGTTTTAGTCCTATGGAAAATGTGAGTAAGTCAATTGCAGTATGTAACTCTTGTGGATCTAAATATATTTTACAAAATAAAGCAACCATCTTTAGAGTTTTACTTGATGGCGGATTTATTAAAGAAGGAATGAGTTCTAATGATATTATTAAAGCAATAGAGATAGGAAATATTCTACCTGATGAATATATCGCTACTTATAATGGACCTTGGATTGCGATTATTGATTCTCCTTTCTCTAAATTTATTAAAGAAAATACTGCTGTAAAAACTACTAAAAAACGAATAGGTGTTTTTCTATACTTTAAGAATAAAAGAAGATTTATTGCTGTAACAATCTTATCATCATTCTTTCTACTATCATTAATTGCAAATGTTATCCTCTTATGGATAATAAATAACATGAACGATAAAATTGAAGATCTTATAACTAAAATAACTGCTGGATAAATTACTGTCATAATCCTAATAAAGGAGCAAATATGGAAAAGTCAAATGGTAGAAGTAAATTAGCAATAGCTATCAATAGTATAACTATTGAGTCTGCAAAACTAGTTACTATCTCTAAGAAAAAAATGGAAATAAATACACTTAAAAGAAGTTTATCCG
Source organism: uncultured Deferribacteraceae bacterium (assembly GCA_947039395.1). Lineage (GTDB taxonomy): Bacteria > Chrysiogenota > Deferribacteres > Deferribacterales > Mucispirillaceae > CAMQYB01. Next base: position 115,566 of record CAMQYS010000001.1, read on the forward strand.
AAAAAGAAAGTATAATATTAAACAAGCTTTACAACTATATTGAAGAAGGAAAAATTAATCCAGAACTTTTCATTCATGAATATAATAGTATTGAAAATATTAGAAACGCTATAGCACAGCTAGGAGAAGATAATACAGCCATTAAGTCAAACTCTAAATTACCACTTGATAAAATAACTGGATTTTCTAAAAACATAACTACTGGAGTAAATAACATTGCTCACAAAATTATTAACAAAATTACTAAAAAATAGATTTAACTTACAACTCTTATCTCTATCTATACTGATAATTGTAATAGCTGTTGGATGTGCAACTAAGTCTAAAGTAGATATTTTAAGACAATATACTGTATCTAACAACGTCGTATCTCTCAACTATAGTAAAGATGAAGATACTATGTCGTTCAAATTAACAAATGTATATGACAAAATATTAGGATATCCAGTAATAACTTTAACATGTAGTTTTAATACTCAAAGAATGTCTAAATCATACACTATAGGTACTATCAAAAAAAATATATCTAAAATATTTGAATGGGATATAAGTTATAGTCAATGTGATACTATTAAACTAGATTACATATTTACTATAATAGATTCTGAATCATATTTTGATAAAAAAAAGGATAAAACTAAACTATATAATAGCTTAGATAGAAACATACAAGGTGTACTTTATATCAAAGAGTAATCTACACTTCAGTAATCGCTCATAAAATTTTTAATATTAATTTAACAACTCACACTCTCATTCATCATTTATCCTAAATACAATAAATTTTATTTTTAACTATCTATTGAAAATCTATCAATTAACTTTATATCTATATCATCTACATATTATAAGTTGCTTGACAAACAAATGCTTAATATATGATAATGTTAAATAGTTTCATTGATAATATTTTTCTGTGTTGTAAAAACTATTTATCGATTTTTCTATAATTTTTTTAAGTTAATATTATTTAGATGCAGTATAATAAATCAAATAGAGGAGGAAGTAGTAAATGGCTATTTCTTATAAAGAGTTGGGACTTGTTAATACTAAGGATATGTTTAAAGATGCAATGGATGGTGGTTACGCTGTACCTGCATATAACTTCAATAATCTAGAACAGATACAAGCGATCGTTCAAGCATGTGTTGAGACTCGTTCACCAGTGATATTACAAGTATCAAAAGGTGCAAGAAATTATGCAAACAGTACTATCCTTAGATATCTTGCGATGGGTGCTGTTGAATTTGCAAAAGAGTTAGGTTGTAATATTCCTATAGCTCTTCATTTAGATCACGGTGATTCATATGAGCTATGTGTTGATTGTATAGAGAAAGGCTTCTCATCTGTAATGATAGATGGTTCATCACTACCTTATGAAGAGAATGTTGCACTAACTAAAAAAGTTGTTGAGTACGCTCACGCACACGGTGTTACAGTTGAAGGCGAACTTGGAGTGCTGGCTGGAATAGAAGATGATGTATCACATGAAGTATCGCATTATACCGATCCTGATGAAGTAGAAGATTTTGTAAAAAGAACAGGTGTTGATAGTTTAGCGATATCAATCGGTACATCACATGGTGCATATAAGTTTAAACTTAAAGAGGGTGAGTCTGTACCTCCATTAAGATTTGATATATTAGAAGAATGTATGAAAAGATTACCCGGTTTCCCTATAGTTTTACATGGTGCATCATCAGTTCTTTCAAAATATGTTGATATGATAAATAAGTACGGTGGATCAATGGAGAACGCTGTTGGTGTTCCAGAGGAACAGTTACGTAAAGCTGCAGCCTCATCTGTATGTAAAATTAATATTGATTCAGATGGTAGATTAGCATTCACAGCAGTAGTTAGAGAGACATTATTTAACGATCCGAAAGAATTTGATCCTAGAAAATATTTAGGTAACGCTCGTGCAGAGTTAATCGTTGCATATAAGCAGAAAAACGAATCAGTTTTAGGTTCAGCTAATAGAGTTAAATAGTTTTACGGATTTTATGTACACAGTTGTTGTTACGGTTTTGTAGTTTTATCTATACGGACATTATTACAGTTTAAGGTTATTACAGTTTAAAATTTTAAAAATTTAAGTTTAGAGTACGATATATGAGGTGGATAGTTTTTGGACTATTCGCCTCTTTTTTTATGTTATTAACAGTTGTATATAGTTGTTAATAACTATATACAACAACAATTTATCCATATAATAAATAAATTACAATTTTATAATTTGTGGATTAAGGTAACGTTTCGGAAGTTCATAAACACAAGAAAAGTTATGAGGAGAAAACATGGATAATCGTATTATAGTTCTCAAAGGAGTATTTTATGATTAGTGATATAATTTCTGTTTTAGGATTTTTGGGTAAAATTAATGATAAAGCCGATAGGGAACTTAAAGAAAAAGAGCTTTTTAATGCTACTAAAAATATAATAATTGATTTTATTGAAACTAGCATAAAATTAATGAATGATAAAAGTAACAACAAACAATATGTAATTGGTATAAAAAGTAACGGACATATGCCACATATCACAATGATCATTGCTGATAAAAAAGAAGATATGATATGGGATATTACTAGAATAGAAATAGCAAATAAATATAAATTTACAAAGAAACAAGAACAAAATATCATATCGATAATTATTAATATGCCCCCAACGGTATATAATGGAAATTTATTTAGTTCTCGAGATGATAAGCTGTATATGTTTAAGGTTACAGAAATAATTTCAAACTCAATTCAGATAGATGAAGTAAATAATTATTACTATAGCCCAACTGCTGGAATAGTAAAACGATTAGAAGAGTTAAAACAAGGTGATTGGGATTCTTATATTATGACTTCTATTTTAGAACTTGGTTAGCCTCTCACAAACCTATAACCTCTACCAACATAAACCACTGATAGACTTGATATAAAAAATAATATATAATAATATATAAAGCAAGGTTTTAAAAGTAAATTGCCATAGGAGAAACTTATGATAAAAATAATGACTCAAATAGTTAAAATTGCACCCATACTTGTGGCACTATTTTCCGTCTTTATAACTTTAGTCACTTTTCTTACTCTACGAAGTGGTGTTAAAAACTGGAGAGTAAGTAAAACTTTAAAATATTTTAAAAATTTAAAATCTGAACAAAAACAACTTTTAAAGATCTTGCATAATAATAAAGATAACAAATATAAAAAAATAGCTTGCTATAACTATTTTGATGAACAAGAAACAATCTTAACATTACTAGAAAATGGTAAACTAGAGCAATCTATATATAACGATCTCATTAAACCACAGATAATTGAGTTTTGTACCATAAATACAATAAGTATCTATATCGCAGAAATACAAACTAATATTAACAACAATATACTATCTAAAAATACTTATAAATATCTGATAAAACTTATTAATGAACATAATCAAAAGAAAATAATAATCACTGCTAAGTAAGTAAAATTAAATAAAATAATATCTCAAATATATGAAACAAAAACTTTTAAAAATAAAGTAAATAATCCTGTTAATAATATTAAAACTAAATACAATGAAAATAAATAATAGCTGCTAATAGACTTGAGACGAAAATTGATGTATGATAAGATTTAAAGCACGGTTTTACGCTTAATTTATTCTGGAGAACATTAATGATAGAAGCAATTATTGCAGTAATAAAAACTGAGCCACTTCAAGTAACAACAATCACTGTACTTATAACTATCTTTACTTTTATTGCTATAAAAAGCGAATTGAAACATTGGAGAATAAATAAAACATTAAAATATTTCAGAGATTTAAAACATGAACAACAACAATTATTATATGTTTTAAAGGGTAATAAAGAACCTCAATATAAAGAAATTGCTTGCTATAACTATCTTGATGAGCAAGAAAAAATTCTAAATTTGATGGCAAATGGAAAATTACAATATTCCCTATTTAATGATCTAATTAAACCTATGATAATTGAATCTATTAACATGAATATAGTAAACACATATATTATAGAAATTAATAAAGAAAATCTTACTTTAAATCCAAATGAAATTAGTTATCCTCTTATGTTTCAATTTATAATGGATAATAACAACGATAGAGTAAATATGAGCAAAGAGATCTAAAGACTGTAAAACTTAAATGAGTTCACTATAAATAATATAATTTAATATTAAAAATATATGAAATCGTTACGGCATCAATATTTAAATTAGTTAGACGATAGTTAATATGAGATGACTAAACATTATCAATAGTAACCTAAAAGCATAGCTATTCTAATAAAATAACACCATAAATAATATTAATAAATATCTTAATAATATACTCTGTCTCATTAATACTCTCAATCAACCTATCATGTTAAAATCTATAATTTCAGAAAATCATCCATATTATAAAACCCAGCTGGTTTATCTACTATCCATTTTGCAACTTTTACTGCACCGTTTGCAAAAGCATCTCGTGAGTGTGCACGATGAGTAATCTCTATCCTCTCGTTATTTCCAAAGAAATAAACTGTGTGATCTCCAACAACATCGCCACCACGTAATGTTTGTATACCTATTTCATTCTCACGACGCTCACCTATGATACCTTCTCTACAATACACAGCATTTTCTGCTAAATCTAGCCCTGCACCATCTGCTGCTGCTTGTGCCATTGCAAGTGCTGTTCCACTTGGTGCATCTTTCTTTAATCTATGATGGATCTCTGATAACTCTATATCGTAACTCTCAAGCATTGATGCTGCAAGATTAATTAATTTTAAAGATACATTTAAACCTAATGAGAAATTAGGTGCTAAAAATATCGGATAATTTTTTGACGACTCATATATCGCCTGCTTCTCATCGTTTGAAAACCCTGTTGAACCTATAATTAATGGTTTCTTTAACTCGTTAAAATATTTCATGTTAAATGTTGTTATCGCTGCTCCTGTGAAATCAATTATAACATCTGATTTTGCACACTCAACTAATATATCATCACTTAGTTGAGCGCCACCCTTACCTGCCCCTGCAACTTCATATATAGGCTCTCCGTAAAATGGAGAAGTTTTTGTATCAATAGCTGCAACAATATCAGCATCTTTATCTAAATAAACTATATTAGTTATAGCCTTACCCATTCTACCAACTGCACCTATCATCGATATACCTAACATCATAACTCCTTGTAAAACATCTTCATAATTTTAAACATCAATTATATAATCTATAGATAATTAAATCTAAACTTAACACTCTCTATCTTAACAATAACACATATCTAACTATTAACTAAATCTAATCCTAACTCATGCATAGTTGACTTTAATACATCTGTTCCTTGCTCACTCATACAAGTTAATGGTAACCTAACTTCATCTTGGATCATACCCATTAAGTATAATGCTTTTTTTACAGGTATAGGATTAGTTTCGCAAAATAGAACTTTAAATAATTTTGATAATTTAAAATGTATCTCCCTTGCATCAAGATATTTACCATCAAGTATACTGCTACACATTGTAGCCATTAGGTTTGGAACAACATTATTTGTTACAGATATAACTCCTGTAGCTCCTAATGTCATCAATGGATAAGTTAGAAAATCTTCTCCAGATAGAAGTGAGAAATTTTCTGTATATTTCATAATCTCTACAGATTGTTCTATGCTTCCTGATGCCTCTTTTATACCTATAATATTATCTATCTTAGATAATCGTATAACTGTTTCTGGCAACATATTAAGAGCTGTTCTTCCAGGTACGTTATATAGTACAATAGGGATATCAACAGATTTAGCAATCTCGTTATAATGTTGATACAATCCCTCTTGCGTAGGTTTATTATAGTAAGGCGTAATTAAAAGTGCCGCATCAGCTCCTGCATCTTTTGCATGTTTCGTTAATAATTTTGTCTCAAGTGTAGAGTTTGATCCTGCACCTGCAATAACAGGAACTCGTCCTGCAACTTGATCTATAACAATCTCTACAACATCAAAATGTTCATCATGTGATAATGTAGCCGACTCACCAGTTGTACCACATGGAACAATACCGTTTGTACCGTTTAATATATGAAACTCAACAAGATTTCGTAAAACTTTCTGATCAACATTTCCTTCTTTATCAAACGGTGTAATAATCGCTGTAATACTACCTTTTATATCTAACATAATTAACCTCTCACATAAAAAATATCAATATTTATAAGACTCTACAGTAAGCTCTGCGTCATAAATATGTCTCGTTGCACCCTGTAGATAAACTTTATCACCCTCTTTTGAAACAGTTAGATATCCGTTATCAGCTGTTTTCAATACTGTTTTAGAAGTTGTAAAACCTTTCTCTATAGATATAAGTGTCGCAGCCGTTGCACCTGTTCCACATGCTAATGTTTCATCTTCTACGCCACGTTCATAAGTTCTGATATTTAATTCATTACTACTTACTACTTTAATAAAATTTACGTTCGTACCTTTTGGTGAAAAACTCTCATGATATCTAATTTTTGAACCTATTTTTTTAATATCTATACTATCTATATCATCAAGAAAAATCACAACATGAGGCACACCTGTATTAATAAATGAGTAGTTATATTTAACACCATCAATATCAATAACTTTATCTAACTCTAATCCATGAGGGGTAGTTAATTGAACTTTCACATCAAGATCGTTGATGATAGTTGCCTCAATAATACCAGCACCTGTTTCAAACTTCATCTGACTTTTTGCAATTTTATTTTTGTAAGCATATTTTGCAACACATCTAGAACCGTTACCACACATATCTGCCTGACTACCATCTGAATTGAAAAATCTCCATGCAAAATCTACTTTATCAGATTTACAAAGAAAAAATACTCCATCAGCACCGACGGATAATGCTCGCCTTGATATCTTCACTACAAAATCAGCATTGATATACTGATCTAGTGATCCGTCCATATTGTTAAAAACAATAAAATCGTTACCGTTACCAGTTAATTTTGAAAATTTAATCATTGCCTAGAATAACATATTTATCTTTTTATTGTCAAACACTCATTAATATAAAACCTAGCATAAATATTTAAATGGCGTATATATAATAAATACAGTAAGTATAAATATTGTAGCAGTCATTACGCTACTCTTTATATATAGATGAAAGTAATGCAATGGAGAAAATAGATGAATGATAAATTTAGTGCCGAATATGAAAAATATAAAAATAGTGCATCTGAAAAAGATTTTGAAAAGATAACTGATAACGAAGAAGAAATATTAAATAAAGCTTCAAAAAAATCACTCTTAAAATATTTTGAACAGATTAAAATTATGCTATCAATGGTAAAAGATTACGCTCGTGGAAATTATAAGGCTATACCAATATCTACTATATTAGGTGTTGTTGGTACATTAATATATATCTTCTCACCGATTGATACCATACCTGATTTTATACCTTTTGCAGGGCTAATAGATGATGCAGGTGTTGTTGCTATTTGTCTTTCACTACTTAATTCAGATCTTGAACGATATACTGAATGGAAAAATAAAACAGTTTAATTTAAAGTTATTAAATATAGAAAGCGTTATCTTTTACAGCTTTATAAAATATAGTTTGAGAGATACTTTAGTCGTATTATAAAATAAATAAGTATACAATTACAAATATAATCAAATGATAGTTTAATATGAAATAATATTTATAATATTTATCCAGTTGATATAGTTACTCTTTCATGTTAGCATAAAGTTAAATTTAGATTTAGCAGAGGGTGATTTAGTGGTTCTTGCAACAAATAGAAAAGCGTATCATGAATATGAAATTATAGAAAAGTTTGAAGCTGGGATCGCTCTTCAAGGTACTGAAGTGAAATCTATTCGTCAAAGTAAAATCAACCTCAAAGAATCGTATGTGAGAGTGATTAATAATGAAGTGGTACTTGTTGGTTGTCATATATCTCCGTACGATTTCGGTAATAGATTTAATCACGATCCATTAAGAAGTAGAATACTTCTACTGCATAGAAAAGAGATTAATAAGTTAGTAGGAAAAGTTAATGAGAAAGGTTTAGCACTCACTGCTCTTAAAGTCTATCTTAAAAAAGGGTTGATAAAAGTTGAAATAGCTCTTGTTAGAGGTAAAAAACTTTACGATAAACGTAGAAGTGAAAAAGAGAAAGATCTATCTATTGAAATGAACCGTGCATTAAAAAGTAAAACCGATTAAAGTTGAGATAGATATAATTTACTTTAAAAAACAACTGATCAAAGTGTAAATTCATCAAACGTACAGCGATAATTATATACTAGTTACCATGCATCAAGCGTACATCTGCTCCATAGACAATAACTTAGATTTAATATCAAGCCCACCTGCGTAACCAGTTAAACTATTATCACTACCTACTACTCTATGGCACGGAATAATAATCGGTAACGGGTTTTTATTGCACGCCATACCAACCGCTCTATAACCTTTAGGCATCCCTATCTTACTGCATATATCCTTATATGAAACCGTTGTACCGTAAGTTATCAATTTAAGCGCATACCAAACTGAAAGTTGAAAATTAGATCCTTTAATATCATATGGAATATCTATCTTTCTACTCTTGCCTAAAAGATAATTATTTATACTCTCCATACTCTTTTTAATAAAACCTGTCTCACTCATATTATGGTTACTATTAATATTAATATAACTTTCATTATCATCTACAAAAACTATCTTCTGTAAATAATTGTTTGAAGCAACTACTGCTAACCTACCGATAGATGTATTATAGATCCAACACTCTGACATAAAAATATATTCCTCCCATACAATAAACTATAATATACTAGCTACAATATTATTAATAGTATAAAAGCTGAACACTTAAATTAAAAAATTTTTAAATCTAGGTAATGTCGGATTATAATAAAAATCTTTCTGTAAATTAAGAAATATTCGTCCCCACACATAAGTGAGAGGACGATAGATATCAGACTACTTAGATAATTATTGAGGAATTCAATCGTAAGTATACTGTACCTAACTTTATCTCATAAATAAATTATAACTAAAACTAATCAGAAACTTTATCTAGCTCTCATAATGAATTTTAAGTTCATTATCTACTCTAATAACTATCAATTTTAAGTTCACTATTATTAAGCAGTAACAGGATGTTTTCTTCTGTTAGATGGTGCAAATATACACATAATATATGCAACAAGTTGTGCTACTGGTACTAAAAATAATAATATCCAATATGGTGATAATCCAGCATCTCTTAATCTGCGAACAGATAGCGAAATCCAAGGTATTAAAGATATAATAAAAAACGCTATTGATGTATATCCAAATCTTATAGTCATATCATTTACAATAAAATTTCCTACCACATCGTATGTTATAAAAAAATCTGATGATGTGTCAAACATAAATAAAAACGTCCAAACAATTAATGAAAAAATCATAAAAATATTATAATCCATTCTTGTAGATTTACCATTAAAATTAAAATAATTTTTATAAACTTCTAATATAATACGCATAAATACTCCTCTAATTTAAAAAATAGTTTACTCTCTAAAACTAATTTAATAATATTAGTGGACTCTATCTATGTCAATTTTATAATTATGACATATTAAATAATTTGTTTAACATTTGAATAATAAGAGCTAGAAAGAAAATTATAACCTATCATAGATCACAATAATCATCGTAAGATAATCTGAAAATATCGTAAAGAAATCTTGTACAAAAATTATTAAAAGAACTTTAACTCATCTGATTCGTTCTCTCTACTTCTTACCAATGCATAAAACACTAAAATAAAAACATTTCTGATCGGTATCAAATATAAAAATACTAGATATGGTGATAAAGAAATATCTCTCAATCTGCGACAACTTAACGATAGTAGTGGTATGCCTAAAAAAATAATAAGCACCATTATCGTGCCTATGAGAACTGAAACAATAACACTCTCACCAATAAACAATACAATTAAAACACTTATTAAAACTGTAAGTGTTGCAACTATATATCCAAAAATACAAAACGTTATAAACTCTTTTCTTTTTGCAACACCTTCAAAATTAAAAAAGTTTTCATAAGTTAATAGTAACTCTTTCATAGTAGTAGTCTTCTTGATTTAAACACCTATATACCCACTACTCTATTACTCTAAATTTTAAACAATTGGTTCAATATAGTATTACTAAAACAGTAGTAAAAAGAGTTCCAATATACTTAACTTTTTATACTAAATAAGCATATTAGAACTCTATTAATTTAAACAGAAAATAAATTTAATATTAACCGATAAGTAACTTCATCTTTTCATATGATTTATCTGCGATCTCTTTATGCAACGATCCACCGTGAGAATCCATAGTTACAACACATGGAAAATCCTCAACCTCTATTACCCAAAAAGCCTCTGGTGATCCAAACTCTTCTAACTTAAACACAGTTAAAACTTTCTTAACTCTTTCAGCTGTCAATGCTCCTGCCCCACCTACTGCATGTAGATATACAGCACCTGTATGCATTAGCCCTTTACAAGTCTTATCACCCATTCCACCTTTACCAATAACTGCACGAACTTTATAATCTTCTATCACTTTCGCCTGATACGGCTCTTCTCTTGCAGATGTTGTAGGTCCACTTGATATAAACGACCACTCACCACTGCTACTATCTTGACTTACAACTGGGCCACAATGATATATCGCACCATCTTTTAAATATTCATCGATAAACGTCGGTCTATCTTCATACATTAACTTATGTGCAGCGTCCCGTGCAGTAACGATTATTCCTGATAATAATACTTGATCACCTACTTTTAATTTACGGATATCCGCCTCACTAATAGGCGTTTTAAGCTTAATCATATTCCACCTCGTTACCTTTAATTGTTAATGTTCTTCTTCTGCATGCCCAGCACATATACGATATAGAAACAAAAAATGATGCAGGATGACGAGGTTGAATTCCAACTAAAACATCTAATATAGTAGTCTTACCACCAAAACCCATAGGGCCTATACCCATCGTATTTAACTCTTTACATAACTCTACTTCAAACTCTGCAATCTCTTTATCTGGATTACGTTCACCTATCTTTCTAAATAACTGCTCTTTTGCGTATGTATATGATACAGCTCTATCTCCACCTATTGATATACCTAATATCGCTGGGGCACAACCTTGTCCTTGTGCTTGGAAAACTGCATCAATAATCGCTTTACGAACACCTTTAATATCTCTACCTGCGTTGAGTGTGCTATCAGGTAATCTGTACTGTGCACCACAATTTTCACAACCACCACCTTTTTGCATAAAACGTATACGAACGTAATCTTTATCCCATTGATGAAAATGTAGGTATGGAGCGTTTCTACCTATATTATCTCCACTGTTCTTTCCACTTAATGGCTCAACAGTGTTAGGTCTTAAATATTTTAAATTAGTCGCTTCTCTAACAGCATCTAAAATACTCTCTCTATATATCCTCTCATTTCCACATTCTGGATAGTCGATATAAAATACTAATGATCCAGTATCTTGACACATAGCCGTTGTTTCTTTTCTCGCTAACTTAATGTTCTCCTCAATAGTTTGAAGAACTGTCGCAGCTGATGATCCTACCTCTTCCCTTTTAGTAGCCTCTTGAATAGCATTTTCTACATCCGCTGGTAAATCAGTAGATGATATTCGTATCAATTCCAAAATCTGAGAAGTTAAAGCCATATTTATATCCCCCTTTTTTTTAGCATTCTCTATACATCTATGCAGAATTTAGTTTAACATACCACTATAATGTAATGCAAATATTATATTATATTATAAAAAATAATCATAACTGTTGCAATATATGTGTATTTGCAATTATAATATAATCTAACGTATTGTTGTATAATAATTTATCTTTAAAGGGGGATTAATATTATGTCTTTTTGTAAACCAAAAATCGCAATAATAGGCGGTGGAAACATAGGTGGAGTACTAGCTCAATTAGCAGCTAGTCGTGAATTAGGAGATATCACTGTATTAGATATCGTTGAAGATTTAGCAAAAGGAAAATGTCTTGATATAGCCGAAGCTGCAGCTGCTGAAGGTTTTGATGTTAAATTGTCTGGAGATCATAAACCTGAAGCAATACTGAAAGATGCTGACATTGTTATCGTTACTGCAGGGATCGCTAGAAAACCTGGAATGAGTAGAGATGATCTACTTTCTATAAACTCTAAAATTATTAAAGAAGTTGCTGAAAATATTAAAAAATATGCACCAAAATCTTATGTTATAGTTATATCTAATCCACTTGATGCAATGGTTACTCTTATGAAAGCTGTAACAGAGTTTCCCGCAAATAGAGTTATGGGACAAGCAGGTGTTCTTGATTCTTCAAGATTTGCATCTTTTATAGCATGGGAACTTGAAGTGTCTGTAAAAGATATCAATGCACTTGTTCTAGGTGGACATGGAGATACTATGGTTCCATTAATCAACTATGCAAATGTTGCAGGTATACCTGTTATGGAAATGCTTGAACGTAAATATAAAAGCAAAGAAAAAGCTGTTAAAGTTATGGACGATATCGTTAAACGTACAGCTGATGCTGGTGGTGAAGTTGTAAGATTATTAAAAACTGGATCTGCTTTCTACTCTCCTGCTGCATCTGCAATCGCTATGGTTGAATCTATATTAAAAGATCAGAAAAGAATTTTACCAACTTGTGCATACCTTGATGGAGAATACGGTGTTAAAGGATTATATGTAGGCGTACCCGCTATTCTTGGTGCTAACGGTGTTGAAAAAGTTGTTGAATTAACTTTAAGCGATGATGAACAAAAAATGTTTGATCACTCAACTAGTGCTGTAAAAGAACTTATTGATCTACTTAAAGAATTAAAATTTCTATAAAATTTTTAAAGCATTTTAACAAAATCTAAAAATATAGTATCCTCTACATCTATTGAGGGTACTATATTTAATTCACTCCTATCTTATTAGAAACTCTACTGAAACTATATAATTAATTACTTATTATATTTATACCTTAACAATCTACCAACTGATTTGTTTGTTTATTTGTCAATGTCCTAAATAATGTATCATTCTAAAGTAAACTTAAAAATCTGTTTAGTAAGTAGTTAATTAATTTATCACTAGGTAATAACTTACTAAATAACAACTAGCGATTACTATATATTTAAAGTTTATATGATCTACTGACTAGTAAGTGCCTGTTACAAAATGAGTAATTAGTTAATGAAAAAATCTACAATATTTAAAATATGTTACAAAACTTATTTATTAAGTAATTTAATACTTACTAAATGGTAACTAGCTAAATAACCTAGATAACTATCATATATGTAAAACCTATAACATTAAAAAAATTCAAAATCACAATAAAACATAAATCAACTTACTTATCTTTTTCTTAAGATCTTAAAATTATCTAGCAACTCCGATACGCTTTCCAAAGTTTCTAAATCAATCTGTTCAAATTTATTCATTATAGCTGTTTTACTATCATTCATTTCATTATTTTTATCTTTTAGTAGATTTACTATATCGATATCAAGAGCGTATAGAAGTTTGTAGAGAGTATAAATTCTAGGGTTCTGTTTTCTGTTCTCAATTAAGTTTAATGTTGAATAATCAATATTACTCATTTCAGAAAGTTTATCAAAGGTGTATTTCTTTCTTCTTCTTAATTGCCTTAAGATATCAGCAATCTCATTTATTAACTCTTGTTCTTCTAACACTAAATAAACCTCTAAAGTAGTTATTGTGATTATACAACAAAAATAAGTTGACAACATTGTGTATATGCTATAAATTATAATTGCTTAATCACAATAGATATTTATTGTAAGAATGCTTGTTACTATTTGTGAACTGTGAATAGTTGATCTGTTATTTTAAGCGATATAATTTATTTTGAGGAAATATTGTAATGAAACACTTCACCTTACTAATTATTGTTCTATCATTTTGCATAACTTCTATATCAAGTCTAAATGCACAAGAGATCATACAAGTACTTAAAGATAGAAATGCTACGATGAAAACTGGTAGTAAAAATAATATAACTAATACAAAGAATACTATCACACAGAATGATAATCTGTCTAAAAACGATGTAGAGAAAAAGCCGTACTCTTATCTGTTAATATCTCCAGGATATTATAATATTTTTGGAGATGGAAAATATGCACATGGTGGCACAGGATATATTACTTATGGATTTCAAAGTATCAAAAACCCTCTTGCTATGGAAATAGATTTTGGACTTAGAAGAGCAAGTAGAGAGTACGATGAGATAGATCATCACTTTAACGATTATTTTACGAATATTGATATACGATATAAAGCTTTAGCCTCGTTACCAATAAAGTTAAGTGAATCATGGACAGTTATACCAAAAATCGGAGGTGGGGTATTTATCACGCTAGCTGGACTTTCATCTGATGTTACAGGAACAAAAATTAATGGAAATATAAATTTAGGTTACGGATTAGGTGTAGGTATCTTAGCAACAACAGGAGTAAGAGCTATGTATAAAAATTTCATATTTGGATTATCAGGAGAGATCGACTTCGGACTTGTACCGTTCAATGCTTTAGGTGCAGTGCTGTATTCTACATCATTTAGGGTGCTAGCTGAAATTGGTGGAAAGTTTTAAGGATTAATACGGGCTATTAGTGTTAATATTATATATAAAATCAATTACTATTGTAGAGGGATATTGTGGACGTACTTATCGGTTTAGCTGTTCTACCATTTGCTTTATATGGACTCGGTGTTCTTTTAAAAATTTCAATTATTGTGATTGCAATCATTATAGCTATATGTATTCAATATAAATCAGGATGCTTAACTGCTATAATAGTATTTGGAGCAGTTTTTGTAGCCATGCTACTTACTTTTTATCTTGCGGAACTTTAAACAGAACAAATTATAGAGGGATATTGTGGAAGTACTTATCGGCTTAGCTATTCTACCACTTGCTTTATGGGGATTAAAAGTTGCATTGGCAATTATTATCGGATTGTTTCTTATATTAGTTGATACATTTAGAACTACTAAAACAACATCTGATCATACTGATGAAAATGACATCATGACTTCACTGCCTCAAGGTAAATCACTTTTTGATCAACTCAATGAAACAACAGTTAAACTTTTTAGAGATATCGCTGAAGCAGGTAACACATCAATAGGTGAATTATCAGATACTCAAATTTCAGAGATTATAAATGAAGTCATAACAGCTTTTAGGAATGCAAGTGAGTCTATTGATGATCATATTCAAGGTGGATTCTTATTGACTATCGCAATGCATCATGTTTTAACTCATGCTACATATGGAGAACTTTTCTATTATAAACATTTAGATTATGAAGTTAATAACTATCTGGCAAACGGACTTAGGGATAGTTATAAAAAAAATTTATTTTAAAACTTGGAGGAAATTATGAAACGCCTACTACTTATCATTATACTAAACATTCTTCTAACCTACTCTTCTGTATTTGCAGGAGTACTACTATCTGAATGGACTGGTGCAATGAACCGTTACTGTAAATATAGTGATGGAACTGTAATTACTTTATCATTTGGATCAACATGTCCATCAACTAATTAACTTCTATTACATGTAGTTGATATATAATAGAAAGTGATATCCTTTATTGTAATCAACTACTTGTAATTATATTTATACATTTTAACTTATTTAATATTTAATAATTTTGTTTATTTAATCTTTACAGAACATAAATAATAGTTTTTATATCTATAATAATGGTACAATATATTGATTGACTTCCTTAGTTATACACTATAAACTTACAAACGTAATAATAAATTAGATCATGATACTAAATTATTGTAAAACATGAAATTTACTTAGGAGAATATTATAATGAAATATCTAATCGTATGTTTAGTGGCTATGCTTTATTTATCAGGCTGTGCTATGGTTTCTGCACCTGTAAATGGGTTTATTTCTACATCTGTTAAAACACCAATTACTGCTACTTCTAATGCTCAAGGAAGTAAAGAAGGAACTTCTGTTTGTAAAAGTATTTTAGGACTTTTCGCTTTCGGTGATTGCTCTGTTGAAGCTGCTGTTATTGATGGACAAATTTCTGAGATTTCTACAATCGATGCAAAAAGTTTCTCTATCTTAGGTATCTACTCATCATATACAACTATCGTTACTGGTGAATAAAAACTATCTATTAGCTTACTTTTTAACATACGTAGTAAATACGAATATTTAAGCAAACTAATAAAATAAATAATCGCTGTAATTAATATAGTTGAACGTAATTGCAGTGATGTATCTCTATACAAAATCATAAATAAATTTCTCATAATAATAAATCACTCACTAAGAATATAAATATTTATCATTTTATTAATTAACTAAAACAACTTTATAAAAAAACTCTCTGCTTCTGTAGTAGTAATATTATGATGATCGGAGAAACTAAATTACTCTATAACTAATACCTAATATTTAACACGATTAATCGGTGTAGCTTTTCTCTAAAATATCTAACAACTTCTCTTTTATCTGTTTTGCTTCAAGAGTTAAGTCTATAGTTACAAAACTTATTTTATGACCTTGAATTATAACCGACTCACTTACACTTTCATGAACTGATGGATGCAACAACATACCGTAAGAATTATCTAACAGAGGATTACCTAACCCCTCTTGAGATCTTAAATATGCATATATCTGATAGAGATAACCACTTCGTATACTGTTTTCTCTATTCCAACCTTTAATCAAAACAGAGTTAAATTTTGTATCAATAACGATATATTTTCCTAACGTTTCATTTTGAATTGTTATATCTGTAACCATTGATGGAAAGATTTTATCTATACCAGCTGTTGCATTCTGCTTCTGCCAATATATCGTTTTAGATGGAGATACCCGCCATGCTTTATTAAGATAAAACTTGTAAAATCCAGCTATACCTTTCTCAAAAATCTTTCTAATATACTCTACTTTCTTTTCAGGACTTGATAGATACTTATCACCTATTAACTCTGTTGGAAGTGCTAAATTAAATGCAAGGCGAGCTGCTTCAACCATTGTTCTATCGTTCGCATTATTGCGTCCAAACTGTTCAATAGACATCTCTATATCGCTAGGCTTAATATCTATAACTCCCATCTGTCGCATTGTGGTTGAAAGAGATCTACACTTTTTTGATACGTTTTTATCTGTAACAAGTTTAGCAATCTTATCTAACGCTGAACGAACTAAACGGTTTCTAGGTGTGTTAACGGTTAGCTCATCGAACCTACAAAATATTTTACCTTTATCAAGAAGTTTATCTCTCTCAGTCTTAAACAAATCTATTCGTCCACGAACACGGTTAAGCACCATAGCTTTATTCTGATAATCAAAACTTAAATTACGTCTAATACGTTTACTTACTTCTTTCAATAATATGTTCGCAACAAGATCAGGGATATCATCTAAATTTTCTTCAACCGATACCTTACCTGTTTTTTTAATCTGTTGCATTAACTCTGATGCATAAAGCATAAGCAACCAAATATTGCGAACAGGGATAGCACCAACGTAACCATCTTTAATATTTTGATTACTATCTTGACTGCTACCATTTACAATATCTTGATAATTATTATTTGCATTATTTTGATCGCTATACTGTTCGCTATTATTTACAATATCTTGATAATTATCATTTGCATTATCTTGATCGCTATCTTGTTTATTGATATTCACGTTGGCTTTATTCACTGCTTCCATTATACTTCAAAACCAGCAAGTAATTTCTTTTTTGCATCCTCAGTTTTCTTAGGATCATCGAACCAATACTCATTTAATAGTGGTACAATTTCAGTCTCTACTATATCGCAAAACCATTTTTTAGCATCAACTACATCGGTATCATTAGAAGGTGTTACATAGCTATGTCCGATACAAGATTGTTTACCTAAAGAGATATCTTCTATTATAGTTTTATTCAACTCATTAATATTATCACTAATCTTTGTGAGTGTAGATACATCAATTTTATTTTCCTTATGCACCCTTTCTTTCCACTTATCACCAAGTAAAGGTTCTAGATCTATAAAAGCGAAACGACGTCTAAATGCAAAATCAACTAACGCTAAAGATCTATCTGCTAGATTCATCGTGCCTATAACATAAAGATTTTCTGGTATGTAAACGGGTTCATTATCTTTAGTTGAGTAAGAAAGTTCTAACGCTTCACTTTCATTTCTTTTACTTGCTTCTAGTAACGTTAACATCTCTCCAAAAATCTGCGCTGGATTTCCTCTGTTTATCTCCTCAATTACAATAACATACTTATCATCTTGATTCGCTTTTGCTAAATTAATCATCTCTATAAAAGGTCCATAAACTAGATCTAGCGTACCACCTTTTATTGGACGAAACCCAAGAATAAAATCTTCATAAGAAAGGTTCGGATGAAATTGTACTACTCTCACATTGCGACTATTTTCCTCTCCAATTAATGCATATGCTAATTTTCTTGCAAGCCAAGTTTTACCTGTTCCAGGAGGACCTTGTAATATAATATTCTTTTTATCACGAAGGCGATTTATTATATTTTCAAGCTTAGAAATATCCATAAAACAACCGTCTGAAATAATATTATCTATACTATATGGTTCAAAACTATCCGTCATAATGTCAGCATTTATTATAACACTCTCATCTTGTAAATCATTTTTAGAAAGATATGCTCTATGTGATAGCGCTGGAAAAGAGTGAACTAGAAATAACTCAGTTTTAAATTTCATATTAAATTCATCTATTAAAGATATGTACTCACCACTATTAAAATACTTTTTATTAGAGTCCTTTAAGCTGCTTTCAATCCCAAGCTTCGTCACAATATAATTTCGAGATAGAATAGTTAATGTAACAAATTGCCACGGTCTTACCCAATATAGTCCGATAGATAAATTCCAACCTACTTTGTACTGTTTTATCGCTTTATCATATGCATCACTAAACTCTGATCCTTCAGTACCGTTCTCATCTTTACTATCTGCAAATGCTATTGCCTTTTCAAAAACATCCCATAAATCATCAATATCTTCTGATTTCCTACCTTTAAGTAAACTAAATAAAAAAGATTTATTTTTATCTAGTCTAGTAACTCCATCAAAATTATTAGGTACAGCTTCTTTCACATCTAGAAACTTTGCAAGTTCAGTTGCAATAATTACCCTAACTTTATCCGTGATACCTCTATTAAAAATACCCATTACTGTAAAAGGACATATATCTTTTAATGGAGTATTACTCTTATCTGATAACTCATCTTGAAAAGCAGATGCAACATCAACTCTGCTTCCAATTGAACGTATACCCTCTAATAGTTCTGTACGTTTATTTTTATATAGTAAAAGTTTATCTGCAACCTCTTCATAAAACTTTGTCCACTGATAACTATCACCAAACCTCTCTCTTAATGATGGAGAGTTAATAAAATCATTTATATTTTGATCTTTATTATTAAATGATAAATCTATTAACGCTTTGCACCAATCTCCATTATCTGGATCAACTTTAACTATCGTTGATCTATATGCTGTAAAGTACCATGTTTTTTGTTTAAAATCTTTATCCCAACTAACATCTAACTTTGTCCCGTTATCATAGTTCTTAGTAACAGTGCCTATCGCCTTAATATACATACAAGAAACATAGAACCCGTTACTATTAAATGGTAAATTATTTTTCTGTTTGAATGAAGATTTTATCGCAATCTTATCTCCTACTTTTACAGATTTAACAAGATCAATAAATTTATCATCGTATCCATTCTCCCAAATACCGTTATCTAAAAATCTACCCGTTTCATCGTTATCATCCCACATTGAACCTACAAACCAATACGATACTAAATCTGTGTTATCTATAATTTCACTCATAAATTGTCTCCCTGTAATACCAAATTTAACTAACAAAATAACTACATGATTAATCACATATAGTTAATTATAGATATAAATATTAACACTTTAATTGTATTCTATCAACTATTTTCATTATCCTAAACAGTAAGCAAGTAAGTAAACAATCAATTTAATTTATAGTTAATATCAACTCTTACTATAGTAAGTTTGATTATTTTATATATAAAAAAAGAGAGCATATAAATACTCTCTTTTCTATAATATTATGGAGGTGAGGAGAATCGAACTCCTGTCCAGATACCCTACAATATAGACCACTACATGTTTAGTCTGTACTTATTTCTCGCTATCCTCATCTATACAGACGTAGTCAATTCAAGCAAAGCCTCTTTGTTTAAACTGGTCGGTAGAGACATACAACCAGTCTTGCCTGTATCATTTTACACCCGCTACCGTAACCACAGGCAGGTGACGGCGAAGATGTAGCTGCCTAGGCAGCTAGTGCTAAATTATCTTCAGCTTTTAAATTTGTCAAGTTTTTAACTTGGACCTTGAACCAAGACATGCGTCCTATACCCACAGATAACTGTCGAAACCGAGCACCCCCAAAAATAAAACTATAATACAATTTATATTATATATTATATATTATCAACCTAAAACTTCTAAACTATAACCATATCACTTTAAACAATCTTACTCTATACATCACAAACTATCAATTCTACTCCACAACTCAAAATAACATGCTATATATTTCCATTTCAACTACATATTATCTCTATCTAAAATTATACCATCTTCACCTTTAAAAGGTAGAAAACAACCACCCGATGAGTCTAATATAAATTGAACTGTAATTATATCACCATTCTCTAAACCATAACCTTGAAATTTATCTGATAAAGCAATTATCAAATCAGCTATTAACGCATCACCCATATTTAACCATAGATTACCTTGATCTGATCTCACAACTTTACCTGTCCATGTAAATTGCTTATTCACATACATCTCTCTAAATAATGATCGTTTCTTCTCTTCACTATATTTACTGCTACAACCTGTATCTGCTTCAACTTTACTAAAATCAGCACCTGATACTATCGGCACAAGTTGAACTTTATTGAAATCATTAACTTCATCAACTGATGGAGTATCCCCCATTGAAAATAGTAACCACAATAACAGTAGTATAACTATAATTCCACCTAAAATTGCTAATAATTTCATTCAATTACCTACGGTACTTTCGTTCTACATCATTACAGTATTTTACTTTATATATCATAACACTTCTATTATACCTATCAATTACAACTTTCTCTAGTTAAATATTTTAACACATATAATAATGTTAAATCAATAAAATTTTTTAACTGTTAAATATTTTATCAAAATCAAATACCGCATCTGCAATTCTTAGATGATCCCTTCTGTTGGCTGTGTAAATTATATCTACTCCTGCTCTCTTTGATTCTAAAAACGCATCTTCAATCTCACTTCTACTAACCGCATCAATAGATACAAACGGTTCATCAAATATTACAATCTTCTTACTCATAAGATATCCATAAATAAAAAGCAGCCGTTTCTGTCCATCACTTAATTTTAGCGAAGATCTATCCCCACTAACACCTATACGTGATAAAAGTGATCTTGCTAACTCCATATCATTACCAACAATCAATAACGCTTCATCTATAACATACTCCCTAAATATTAAACTCTCGGGAGATTGCAATAATATTCCGCAATCTGATAATTCAAAAAACCTCTCTATCCTACCAGATGGATAATCAAAAACATCTGCGATAGATTTAACTAATAATGATTTTCCAGAACCATTACTACCATAAATTGCCGTAATCTTACCACTACCTATATCGTAACTTACAGCTCCTTTATCCGTTAAACTATATCGCCAATCTTTTATTGATAACACTTTCTTATCATTATTATTCATAACTTTCTCAATATTATCATTCTGCTACTATCTCGATAATTGTATCTGCATAATCATCAAAATGCGTATCGTGAGTTGCTATTATAAATGGTGTTGTTTTACTCATCTCAATAATCTCCTTAGATATTAATGATGCGTATTTATCATCTAACATATCTAGTGGTTCATCAAGCAGAATCACTTTATCGTTTCCCATCTCTAAAGCTATCATTATTGATAGTCGCTTTAACTCACCACCTGATAAGTCGTAAATTGATCTATCAAGAAACTCGCTAAATTTACTTATATCGCTACTTTTATCTGTAAGTATTGATGACAATATTAACTCATCTTTAAGATAACCTGTAACAAAATTAAACTCTGCTGATGAATGTAGGTATATTGAATCTAACTCATTAACACCATAAGCACCTTTTTTGACTAGGTTATCGTTATTTAAATCAATACCAGTAACATTTTCAACTATATCACTGTTATTTAGATCAACAGCAGTAATACGACTACCTATGCAGTCACTACCTAGATCTACCGTGCTAACAGTATTAACTATCTCTCCACTATTTAGATCAACTACACCAGCTATTGAACGAAGTAATGTTGACTTACCCGTTCCAACCCTACCCTTTATTACTAATATATTTCTGTATGGTATAGAAATATCTAAGTTATCAAATAAAGGCTCATTATCACTAAATGATATCGTTACCGAATTAAAAGTTAAAAAAAAGAGAGGTTTCTGTTGAACCCTCTCTTCTTTTATTATATTTATTCTTCTTTTCAATTCAACTTTCTTTTATTGGATTATCAGATTCCGCTGTTTCAGGTGTCTTTGTTGCAACATCTTCTACTGCTTTTGGAACAACTGTTTCTGGTGCTGTTTTAGCAACTGTTTCAGCTGTCTTTGTAGGAGCAGTTTCCACAACATCGTTAGAATCACCTTTCTTACTAGGTTTAGGTATCTCAATAATAGGATCAGTAAATTCGATAATAGCCATATTAGCATTATCACCACGTCTTTTACCAGATCTAATTATTCTCGTATATCCACCATTTCTATCTTTAAATGAATGAGCTATAACATCAAAAAGTCTATTAACCGTATCTTTATGATGTAATCTTGCTATAGCAACTCTTCTTGTTGCAAGTGTACCTTTTTTACCTAATGTTATCAACGGTTCGATATAGGTACGAAGATATTTCGCCTTATCTAAAGTAGTTTCTATTCTACCATACTCTATTAATGATTTCGCCATGTTGCTAAAAGTAGCTTTACGATGGGCTGTTTTCATTCTGAATTTATTATTTACAACTGAATGCCTCATAAGCTCCAAAACCTCAAATTATTTATATTATAAATGTTTAATTTATATACTCTAAGAACAATCTACTCTTCTTCGTCGTCATCGTCATCCACTATTGCTGGAGCTTCATAACCGTAAGCCGATAGATCCATACCTAGACTTAAACCTAAATCACATAGAACTTTCTTAATTTCCTCTAAAGATTTTCTACCAAAATTCTTGGTTTTTAACATCTCTCCATCGGTTTTTGTACAAAGCTCATACAATGTTTCTATATTAGCATTTTTTAAACAGTTGTAAGCACGAACTGATAATTCTAATTCTTCAATAGAATTATCTAACATATCAACTATCTGATCATTTGATTTAGATGCTTCAACTTCTGGAATAGCTTCAATAGTTTCCTCAAAATTAATAAACTGCATCATATAATCTTTAATGATCTTTGCTGCAAATGCCATTGCATTTTCTGGTTTAATTGATCCATCTGTTTCAATCTCTATAGTTAGCTTGTCGTAATCTGTAGACTGACCAACACGTGCATTCTCAATATAGTAATTAACACTTTTTATAGGTGTAAATACTGCATCTATCGGTATCACTCCAACTATATCGTCAAACTTATTACCAAAATCTTCACTTGGAAGATATCCTATACCTCGTTCTATGAATAGCTCAATATAAATCTCTGTACTATCATCTGTTATAGTAAGGATATGTTGTTCTGGTTCTAGAATTTCTAGATTTATATCACCTTCAATATCACCAGCTACAATAGGCCCCACACCTTTCTTCTTAATAGAGGCTCTAATTTGTTCATGTGATGTTGAATTTAGTTCTAATGATTTGATGTTAAGTAATATCTCTACAATATCCTCTTTTACACCCGATATTGAACTAAACTCATTACTGATACCCTCTATACGGATACCAACTACTGCTGTTCCCTCTATAGATGATAACATTACTCTACGCAATGCATTACCTATAGTTATGCCAAAACCTTTCTCATACGGCTCTGCTACAAACTTACCATAATGACCAACTAATTGACCAACTGTATCTATCTTCTTAGGCTTAATTAAGCTCTTGAAATTCATCATTACCATTAACGGTACTCCTATAAGATATTCTTACCCTACTTAGAATAAAGCTCTACTATTAGTGATTCTTGAATTTCATATTTCACATCTTCTCTAATAGGCATTCTACTGATCTCTGCTTTAAAGTTAGGTTTATCTAGTAATATCCATTCTGGTATACCACGACCTTGAGCAGTCTCTAGTGAATCTACTATGCGTATATGCACCTTACTAACCTCTTTAACTGCTACAACCATACCTGGTTTAACTAAAAATGATGGTATAGATACTTTACGACCATCAACAGTAAAATGTTCATGTTTAACCATCTGTCTTGCTTCTTTTCTGCTTGCAGCAAAACCAGATCTATAAACAACATTATCTAAACGACGCTCTAGTAACTGAAATAAATTATCGCCTGTTATACCTTGTGTTGATGAAGCTTTTGCAAAATATCTTCTAAATTGTGTTTCTAGTACACCATAAATTCTTTTTGTTTTCTGCTTCTCTCTCAACTGAATACCGAAATCTGATAATTTCTTTCTTAGTTTTCCATGTTGACCTGGAGCGTAATCTTTTCTTTCAAAAGCACACTTCTCTTTATAACAACGCTCACCTTTTAAGTATAGCTTCATATTTTCTCTTCTGCACAACTTGCAGTTAGCCCCTGTATATCTAGCCACTTAATTGCTCCTTATATTCTTCTTTTCTTTTGTGGACGGCACCCATTATGTGGAACTGGAGTGATGTCTCTTATTAAGGTAACTTTTATACCTGCTGTTTGGATAGCACGAATCGCTGATTCTCTTCCTGATCCTGGACCTTTTACTGAAACTTCAACTTCACGCATACCACAATCCAATGCTTTTTTTGAAGCATTCTCTGCTGCCAACTGTGCAGCAAACGGAGTTGATTTTCTTGAATTTTTAAAATTCTCTGTTCCACCTGTCGCCCATGCTATAACATCACCGTTCATATCTGAAAAAGTTATGTGTGTGTTATTAAATGTTGAGTAAACATGTGCTATACCACGTGGTATATTGCGTTTCTCTTTCTTTACTTTTTTTCTAGGACCTGCCATCGTGCCTCCTTTAGTATATGGCTACTTTATCTCTATTTTATTTATCAATTATATTTTTAAAACTATTTACGTTTTATACCACGTTTACCAGCAAGACCTTTACGCGTTCTAGCATTTGAGCGTGTCTTTTGACCTCTAACTGGCATACCTAGTTTATGTCTTACGCCTCTATAACAGTTAATCTCCATTAATCGTTTAATGTTTAGACTGATATCTTTACGTAAATCACCCTCTACTTTATAGTTATCCTCAATAAGATTTCTTATTGTAGATATCTCTTGCTCTGTAAGATCGCCTACTCGCTTATTAATATCAATCTTAGCTTCTTCTATCAACAGACGTGATATATTTCTACCTACACCGTATATATAAGTAAGGCCTATCTCTACCTTTTTATTGTTTGGAATATCTACTCCGGCTACTCGTGCCATGCTTACTCTCCTTTGGTACTACTTCATGGTTTTTAAAAAAAAATATCACATAATCTATAAACTAATTATAAACCTAATTAACCTTGACGTTGTTTGTGACGAGGATTTTCACAGATAACTCTTACAACACCTTTGCGCTTAACAACCTTACACTTTGTGCATATAGGTTTTACACTTGAACGTACTTTCATAAATAAAGCCTCCTACTCTATACAAATCTTACTGACCCGTATGACAAAAATCTACTTATCTCTATATGTTATTCTACCTTTTGTAAGATCATAAGGAGATAACTCTACCGTAACTTTATCACCCGGAAGAATACGAATGAAATTCATTCTCATTTTACCAGATAAATGTGCTAAAATCTTGTGATTGTTCTCTAACGTTACTATGAACTGTGCGTTCGGTAACGACTCTACTACTACACCTTGAGTCTCTATGACATCATCTTTTTTACTCATACACCTTCTCTATATAAAATAAACATGCAGTATATCGAATTATTGAGCTAATGTCAATATCTCAGGTTCTTTATCTGTAATTAACACCGTATTCTCGTAGTGTGCTGATAGAGAGTTATCTACAGTAATAACAGTCCACTTATCTGCCAATATCTTAATCTTGTAGTCGCCTGCCGTAACCATCGGTTCTATCGCTAAAACCATACCCTTCTTCAATCTAAGTCCCGTACCTGCTTTTCCATAGTTCGGAATTGATGGCTCTTCATGAAGGTTTCTACCTACGCCATGACCACAAAACTCTCGTAATACTCCGTAACCTCTACTTTCAACATGCTGTTGGATAGCTGATGAAATATCGTATAATCTACTTCCAACCCTTGCATGTGCAACTCCTGCAAAGAACGCCTCTTCCGTAGTTTTTACTAAATCTAAACCCTGCTCACTAACGTTTCCTACTGTAAATGTTCTACACGCATCTGCATGAAATGAATCTTTCGATATAACAACATCTACTGATACTATATCGCCATCTTGTATAACCTTCTTATCTGTTGGTATACCATGAATCACTTCTTCATTTATCGAAACACAACAACTACTAGGATAACCCTTAAAACCTTTTGTTGAACAGATACCACCTTTTGATGATACATACTCTGCAACTATAATATCTATATCGTTGGTTGTCATACCAACTACTATCTCATCTTTTAATTTTAAAAAAACTTCTTTTAAAATATCTGCTGACACTCTGATCTTATCTATCTCTGACTTAGAATATATCTCTACCATAATTAAGATAAAATCTTTTTAATATCATCATAAACAGTTTTTGGATCTCTAGAACCATCTACTAAATGAAGTTTGCCCGATGGCTTATAGTAACTCTTTAATGCCTCTGCTTGTGAATGAAAAACCTCTAATCTTTTTATAATCGTCTCTGGTTTATCATCATCTCTATGCATAAGAGGTGTTTTACCATCCTCTGACATTCCATTAACTGTTGGAGGATTAAATTTCACATGATAAGCCTTACCCGTTAATGGAGATATTCTTCTACCTGATAGTCGCTCTATAATCGGCTCATCTGGAACCTCTAAAGATATTATATGTGTTAAGCAACTCTCTAAACTTGTTTGTAACATAGTATCTAATGCTGTTGCTTGAGTAACTGTACGTGGAAAACCATCTAATATAAAACCTTTCTGACAGTCTGATGCACTTAATCTCTCTTTCATCATCTTGATTATTATATCATCTGTTACAAGGCTACCTTCATCCATAAATGCTTTAGCAATTACACCTAATTCTGTGCCATTCTTGACAGCTTCACGAAGCATATCACCTGTTGATATCTGTATCACACCAAACTCTTCTGTTATCTTTTCTGATTGCGTACCTTTACCGGAACCTGGTGCACCTAAAAATAATATCTGAATTTTACTCATGACCAGTTACGTCCCCCTATTTTACCTTTTTTCAGAAAACCTGAAAAATTGTGTGTTAATAATTGTGACTCTAATTTTTGTATAACGTCTAAACCAACACCAACTACAATAAGTAAACTCGTACCACCAAAATAAAATGGTAATGAAAAACCTGATACAAATAACTGTGGCATAACCGCAACTAATGATAAGTATAATGCTCCAATAAATGTCAATCTAGTTAAAACAAAATCTATATAATCAGCTGTTGCTTGTCCAGGACGTCTGCCCGGCATTACTCCACCTGAATTTTGAATATTATCTGCTATATCCTTTGGATTAAAAATAATAGATGTATAAAAATATGTGAAAAATACTATCAATACAAGTTCCAATACATAATAGTATGGGTATTGTGGTGAAAATAGTAATGACATACTTTGTGCAAATGCATTGTCTGGTGCAAATGTAGCTATCGTTGCAGGTGTTGCTATTAATGTTGATGCAAATATAATCGGTATAACACCAGCTGGATTAATTCTTAACGGTAAATATGATGTAGATGTCTCCGATATACCACTAATGCTTCCCTTACGTACATACTGTATAGGAAGACGACGCTGTGATGTCTCCATAAACACTATCGCTACAAACGCTAAAGCCATTATCGCTAACGCTACTAAAACTGGGATTAATTGTAACTCATTTGTAATCATTAAACCGTATGTATTTGCAAGAGCCGACGGAAGTGATGCTATAATACCTGCCATAATTATCAATGACATACCGTTACCAACACCAAACGATGTTATCTTCTCGCCTAACCATACTAGAAATACTGTCCCTGCTGTCAACGTCAATGCAGTAATTAATCTAAACGACCAACCCCCAACTAAAACAACTGGAGAACCATCAGGTGATGTCATTGATTCTATACCTATTGCAATAAACAGTCCTTGCATAAATGCTATAGCTACTGTTAATAGTCTCGTGTATTTAGTTATCTTCTCTCTACCCTCTGAACCTCGTTTCTTAAGCTCGCCTAATGTAGGGATAACTGCTGCTAGTAGCTCCATTATAATTGATGCTGAAATGTAAGGCATAACTCCTAATGCAAAAACTGTCAATCTTGACAACGCACCACCAGTAAACATATCAAAAAAACCTAGCATACTATCTTGTGCCATTTGAAAAAATTGTGATAACGCCTCTCCATTAACACCTGGAGTTGGAACATGAGCACCAATTCTAAATACCGCTAAAAGAAAAAGCGTCATTAATATACGTTTTCTTAGCTCTGGTATAGAAAAAATTTCTCCTAATTTTGTTAAAAACATTTATAACCTCGATACTGCTCAATATAATTATTTGATATAACTACTAAACATAATATACATACTCTAAACACAATATAACTTGTCTAAATCTATATACTTAATTCACATATACTATAACATATCCTAAAATATATACCTATACTCAATATACTAAATATAAATATAACTTAGTCCAAAACTTATACTTAACACAGAAACACAATAATAAATAAATTACTATCTATCTCTTATAGCACCTTTTTTTACTACTGGTACTTTCGGAGCATGATATATCTTCTCTACTGAACCACCAGCTGCCGTAATCTTAGCCTCTGCTGATTTAGATATTCTATCTATTACAAATGACAACTTCTTACTAAGTTCGCCATTACCTAAAATCTTGATACCATCTTTATTACCATTAACAAGCCCTTTAGATTTTAATGTAGCTTTATCAACTGTATCGTTATCAGAAAACCTAATATCAATATCCTCTAAATTAACAATTTCAAAAACTAATGCAAATCTAACATTAGAGAAACCACGCTTAGGTATACGACGAATAAGAGGCATCTGTCCACCTTCAAATCCTACACGTACATGTCCAGATTTTCTAGCCTTCTGACCCTTAGTACCCTTACCTGCTGATGTACCTTGACCAGAACCTGTTCCTCTTCCTAATCTTTTTGTTGCTCTATTTGCTCTATAACCCGGTTTTAGGTCATTTAATTTCATCTTTACACCTCTAAGCTATATTTAATATATAACTCGATAAATTATTACTATTACTAATGTTAAACTTTACTTGTTTTACCCATTAATGCCGATCTTTCAATGTTTCTTGCATCAGCTACTTGATTCAATGTACGAATATTTTCAAAACCGTTCATCGCTGCATATAATGAATTATACGGGTTACGACTTCTTACAGATTTTGCCAATATGTTCTGTACGCCTGCTAATTCAAATAATGATCTAACAGCTCCACCAGCAATAATACCAGTACCCGGTGCTGCAGGCTTCATAACAAGCTCACTTGCACCGTACTTACCAACTGTAGCATGAGGGATAGAACCCTTAACCACTGGAATAGATACCATGCTCTTCTTAGCAAACTCTATCGCCTTACGTATAGCATCAGGCACTTCTCTCGCCTTACCATGTCCTATACCAACATTACCATTATGGTCACCAACCACTACTAGTGCCGTAAATTTAAATATACGTCCACCCTTAACAACCTTAGTAACTCTACCTATATGTACAACCTTATCGGTTATCAGATTTTCTTCAACGCTCAAAGTGATACCCCCAACTAAAATTCAAGTCCGGCTTCTCTTGCCGAATCAGCTAATGACTTTATCTTACCATGGTAGATAAAACCACCTCTATCAAATACTGCTTGCTTGATACCCTTTACTACCGCTCTATCTCCAATAGTTTTACCTATTAATGATGCAACCTCTTTATTCAACTTGCCATTATATTTAGCTCTAATATCTTTCTCTAATGAACTAGCTGATGCCAACGTAATGCCTGACTCATCATCTATTAGTTGAGCATAAATATAACTGTTACTTCTAAACACCGCTAAACGTGGTCTAGATGAACTTCCTGATAATTTCTTTCTTATGCGAAAGTGACGTTTATTACGACCTTCAACCTTGCTTATCTTACCCACAACAGATACCTCTTAAATTATTTCTTACCAGACTTACCAGCTTTTAACATAATTTTCTCGTTTTGATAGCGAATACCTTTACCTTTATATGGCTCTGGTTTACGAATTTTTCTTATGTTTGCAGCTACTTGACCTACTAATTGCTTATCTATACCTTTTACAATTATCCTGTTCGTTCCTTCAACTGTAAATGCTATACCAGCTGGAGCAAGAAATACACAAGGATGTGAAAAACCCATAGCAAAATCTAAATCCTTATCTTTTAAAGTAACTCTGTAACCAACACCGACTATCTCTAATACTTTCTCAAAACCATTAGAAACACCTATTACCATATTTGATACTAATGTACGCATCAAACCATGTTGAACTCTTATCTTTAAGACAACATTAGCATCACATAGTAATTCAGCAATATTGTTCTCTAACCTTAAAGTAATCCCATCAGGCAACTGCTGAGATAATTTACCTTTTGGCCCTTCAACTGTAACAAGATTAGATGAATCGCAATTCACACTAACTCCCGATGGGATCTCAATAGGTGATTTACCTATTCTTGATACATTGTATTTTGATTTCTCTTTAACTTCTGTTTTCATCAAAAAATCTCCTTAATCTCCGCAGATTACCAAATCTGACAAAGATACTCTCCACCAACTTTTTCTGTAAGACACTGTTTAACCGTTTTGATACCTGATGATGTAGATACTATTCCATTACCTAAACCACCTAAAACCAATGTAAGGTTCTTAGTATTAATATAAACTCTACCACCAGGTTTTGATATACGCTTTAACCCACGTATTACAGAATCATTCATGTCGGTATACTTAAGAAGAACAACGATATCTTGATGATTACCAACAGGCTCTATCTGAAATTCTCTTATATATCCTTCTTGCTTTAATACTAAAGCTATATTCTCTTTCATCTTAGAATATGGTATCTTAACTTTCTCATGCTTTACCATAAGTGCATTACGAATACGGGTTAACATATCCGATATAGGATCAGTAAGTCTCATAATTTTATCTCCACCTAATTTTACCAGCTAGATTTACGTACGCCCGGAATGTCACCAGCTAACGCTAATTTACGAAAACAGATACGACACATATTAAATCTTCTTAAATACGCTCTCGCTCTGCCACATAATGGACAACGATTGTTCTTTCTAACTTTAAATTTCTTCTTCTCAAATGCGCTGTTATATTTCGCTGTTGTAGCCAAATGATACCCCCTAAAGTCTCATACTAAGCAAACGGCATACCGAGTGCTCTTAATAACTGTCTACCTTCTTCATCCGTTTTAGCTGTTGTAGTTATTATAACATCTAACCCACGAACCTTATCTATTCTATCATAATCAATCTCAGGAAAAATAATCTGCTCTTTAATACCAACAGCGTAATTACCTCTACCATCAAATGAGTTCGGATTAACACCTTTAAAATCTCTAACCCTTGCTAAAGCTATATTAAAGAAACGTTGTAGAAACTCATACATTATCTCATTGCGAAGTGTAACCTTGCAACCGATAGGCATTCCCTCTCTTAACTTAAAACCAGCAATAGAACGCTTAGCTTTTGTTAATATAGGCTTCTGACCAGCTATCTTTGCCATATCAGCAACTGCATGATCTAATACCTTAGAGTTTGTTGCAGCTTCTCCAACTCCCATGTTTAATACTACTTTAGTAACAACTGGAACTTGGTTGATATTTTTATATCCATTCTCTTTCATCAAAAAAGGGATTACTTCCTTTTGATACTTCTCTCTTAAAACTGTCATCTTATAAGACCTCACAAATCACTATCATTATTTCTTATCTAACAATTCGCCACAAGATTTACAAAATCTAGACTTTTTACCATTTTCTAAAATCTTTACACCAAGCCTAACACCTTTGTCACATTTACCACACAGGTACATAACATTAGATATATCCACTGGCATACTTTTCTCAATGATACCACCATCAGGATTAAGTGCGTTCGGCTTAGTATGACGCTTAACAATTGCAACATTCTCTGCAAGAACTTTGCCACGTATTTTATCAACAGAAATAATTTTCGTCTTCGTTTTCTTATCCTTACCAGCCGTAACTATTATCGGATCGTCTTTAAACAATTTATACTTGATCTTCTTCGTCTTCATCTATCAAAAACCTCTTTACAATCTTAGTAGCGGAACAATAATTAAAGAACCTCAGGTGCCATAGATACTATCTTTAAAAAACCTTTACCCCTAAGCTCTCTTGCTACTGGACCAAAAACACGAGTACCTACTGGCTCGCTCTGTTTGTTAACTAGAACAGCAGCGTTATCGTCAAACTTGATGTATGTACCATCTTCACGGCGTTTCTCTTTTTTAGTTCGAACAACAACTGCTTTAATAACTGTACCTTTCTTTATATTACTATCTGGAGCAGCTTCCTTTACTGAAGCAACTATAATATCGCCAACTCTACCGTAACGCTTACGTGAGCCACCTATAACTTTAATACACATAATCTCTTTAGCACCAGAATTATCTGCTATAATTAATCTTGACTGAACCTGAACCATACTCTACTCAGCCCCCTTTGTTCTGCTCTCTAAAGCTTGTGAAATTATCGTACTAACTCTCCAGCATTTATTCTTACTTAAAGGACGTGTTTCTATAATTTCAACTTTATCTCCGATTTTTGCTGTGTTCTCTTCATCATGAGCAAAAAAAGTTTTTGAGCGTTTAATATATTTTCTATACATTGGATGAAGCATCTGACGTTCAATCTTTACCACAACTGTCTTCTGCATCTTATCGCTTACCACTATACCACGACGTACTTTTCTTCTTCCTCTACTATTTGCTTCCATCGTCTGCCTTCCTGTTACGCTCTGACATAATTGTCTTTATACGCGCTATATCCTTTTTTGATTGTTTAATCTTTGAGGTATCTTCTAACTCACCAGTCGATAACTTGAAACGCATACGGAATACACTTTCACGTATCTCTTTCTCTTTGTTTAATAACTCTTCTGTGCTAATATCTCTTAGCTCTGTCGGTTTCATAATTATTTACCCTCCACAGAACTTTGAACCTGTGCCGTTTTAACAACAATCTTAGTCTTTATAGGTAGTTTATGTGACGCTCTACGGAATGCTTCTCTAGCATCTGCTTCACTTACTCCACCTATTTCAAATAACATAGTTCTCTCTTTCACTGGAGCAACATAACCCTCTAAAGGTCCTTTACCTTTACCCATACGAACCTCTGCAGCACGTTTAGTTATAGGCTTATGTGGGAATATACGTATAGTAACATCTCCACCCCTTTTTAAGTATCTGTTAATTGCAATACGCGCTGCTTCTATTTGACGACTCGTAATCTTAGCTTTGCACTCGCTCGCTAATCCAAAATCTCCATAAACAACTGTGTGCCCCTTAGTCGCTTTACCTTTTATTCTACCTTTAAACTGCTTTCTATATTTTGTCTTCTTTGGCTGTAACATAAGGCTATTCTACCTCCTTTGAAGTACCAGTTCTATCTTCTAATATCTCACCAGTAAAAATCCAAACTTTAATACCGATTATACCAAACGTAGTTAAAGCCTCTGCTGTGTTATAGTCGATAGATGCACGTAATGTTTGTAAAGGAACACGACCTTTAATATACCACTCGCTTCTTGCTATATCTGCACCAGCTAATCTACCACTACACATAACTTTGATACCTAATGCTCCAGATTTTAAAGTCTGTAACACAGCTTTCTTCATCGCACGTCTGAATGCAACTCTTCTTACTAGTTGTTGAGCTATACCTTCTGCAACTAATTTTGAGTCTAACTCAGGTTTCTTGATCTCTCTTATAACTATTAACGCCTCTGAACTGGTATACTTTTTAAGTTCAAGCTTCAATTTTTCAATCTCTGCTCCCTTCTTACCGATAACTACACCTGGACGGCTACTGTTTAATGTAATTCTTACCTTACCGCTCATACGTTCTATAACTATTTGAGATATACCAGCTTGTGAAAGCTTCTTACGTAAAAATGTACGTATTTTTATATCTTCTATTAGATGTTTCGCATAATCTGTTTTGTTAGCATACCATATTGAATTCCAAGGCTTACTTACACCTACTCTAAAACCAGTTGGATTAACCTTCTGTCCCACTATTTACCCCCTTTGTCATCTGCAATAACTACTTTTATATGAGTAGTCGGTTTACAAATAAGAGACGCTCTACCATGTGCTCTTGGCATGAATCTCTTTAACGGAGGACCCATCTCAATATTTAATATCTTCACTCTAAAATTTGAAAAATCACGAATCTTATGATTCTCTTCAGCGTTCGCAACAGCAGACCTTAGAACTTTAAATATAGCTAAAGCACTTTTGCGTGGCGTAAACTTAAGCAATGCTATCGCTGCATCAACTTGTTTACCGCGTATCAACGCCGCTACTTCTCTTGTCTTACGTGTAGAAACCCTTATATACTTGCCTGTAGCTTTTACATCCATAATCTATCTTCCTTTAACCTTTTTATCATCTTTCTTATGACCTTTAAAAGTTCTTGTTAATGAAAATTCACCCAATTTATGACCAACCATATTCTCTGTAACATAGACAGGGATAAATTTATGTCCATTATGAACAGCAAAAGTTAAGCCGATCATATCTGGTATGATAGTACTTCTTCTTGACCACGTTTTGATAACTTGCTTACTGCCCGAACTTTTAGCAACATCTACTTTCTTCTCTAGATGTTTATCAATAAATGGGCCCTTCTTTAACGATCTTGGCACGTTAATCCTCCTAAGTTAATGACTATCCGTTTATATAAACTTATATAGTATTAAATAGATTTACAATATTTAATATACTCTTTCTTAATTACTTCTTCTTACGACTCTTAACAATATACTTATTAGATTGTTTGTTACGTTTACGAGTCTTATAACCTTTAGTCGGTTTACCCCATGGTGTAACTGGATGACGTCCACCTGATGTACGACCTTCACCACCACCCATCGGGTGATCTACTGGGTTCATCGCAACCCCTCTAACTGTTGGACGAACTCCCATCCAACGCTTACGACCTGCTTTACCAATTGATATATTATCATGCTCTTGATTAGATACCTGTCCAATCGTTGCTCTACACTCCGATTTAACTAATCTAATCTCTCCAGATGGTAATCTAACGTGACAATATTTACCCTCTTTAGATAACAACTGTGCAAATGAACCTGCTGATCTAACCATCTGTCCACCTTTACCTGGACGAAGCTCAACATTATGGATCACTGTACCAACTGGCATATTACATAACTGTAATGTGTTGCCTGTTTTTATATCAGCACCTTCACCTGATTGAATTTTGTCTCCAACTTTCAACCCTACTGGTGCAATGATATAACGTTTTTCACCATCAAGATAATGTAGCAATGCAATTCTTGCCGATCTATTTGGGTCATATTCTATAGTTGCAACGTTCGCAACAATTATATCTTTATTACGTTTAAAATCTATCAGACGATAACGACGCTTATTACCACCACCTTGGTGACGAACTGTAATACGACCGTTATTGTTTCTTCCACATCTTCTTGTCTTAGATACCGTCAACGACTTCTCTGGAGATGATACTGTTACCTCCGAATAGTCACTGTTTGTTCTAAAGCGAACACCTTTCGATGTTGGATTATATTTCTTTATGCCCATCTAAACTGTACCCCTTCTATGCAAAATCTAAACTTTCGCCTTCTTTTAAATACACAACCGCTTTCTTCCAATCTTGACGACGTCCTGTTTTTTTACCAAAACGTTTAACTTTTCCATCAAAATTTGCCGTTCTAACTGCACGTACCTTTACTTCAAAAAACTTCTCTACTGCCTCTGCTATCTGAATCTTGTTCGCAGATGGATGTACTTGGACAACAACAGCATTAAACTGCTCTTTCTGAAATACAGCCTTCTCTGATAAATGAGGTCTTCTTAATACGTCATATATTGTTATCATAACTCTTTCCTATTAAATCACTATATATTTAGCTATTCTAATTAAGCTGTTGCTGCTTCTTTACTATCTTTTTCAGGTGATTGCTTACTCTCAAGTCCAGTTGCCGTTTTTAACAATGGAAGACAAGATTTTAAGATAAAAACCTTACGAGAATTAACTAAATCGTATACATTCAAGCCATCTATATGCAATATGTTAGCACACTGAAGATTACCAAATGAACGTGTCACTTTCTCATCTAAGGTATCAACTATAAATAAAACGCCTCTATCCAATGCAAAATTATTTAATATCACTAATGCTTCTTTAGTTTTACCCATTTCAACATATAATGAATCTAAAACAATTAATGCTCCATCATCATATTTTGAACTTAAAACTGATTTTAACGCATTCTTAACTTTCTTCTTAGGCATACTGTATGAGTAATCTCTCTGTTGTGGACCAAATGTAGTACCACCACCTCTCCATAATGGAGATCTGTTAGATCCTGCTCTTGCATTACCTGTACCTTTCTGCTTGTAAGGCTTTCTACCACCACCCGAAACTTTACCTTTCGTCTTTGTAGAGTGTGTGCCTTGTCTCTTATTTGCTAACTGCATCTTTACCACTTCATGGACAAGAACTGGATTAACTGGATAATTAATTATCTCATCATCAATCTCTGCAGTAGAAACAACCTCATTCTTAAGATTATAAACATCTATTTTAGCCATCTTTTTATCTCTCTGTTATTACTTCAATATAATATACTGATATCAACAAAACCTAACGCTTAGGTTTAACAGTCTCTTTTATATAAACTATACCGTTCTTATGACCCGGAACAGCTCCCTCAACTAATATAACATTAGTCTCAGACATAACTTTAACCACTTTTAGTCTTTGAGTAGTAACTACTTTATTACCCATATGACCCGGCATCTTTCTGCCCTTATAAACTTCCCCTGGATGCTCTTTCATACCAATTGAACCAACTCTACGGTGGAAACCTGATCCGTGTCCTGCTGGACCACCTGCAAAATTATGTCGCTTCATTACACCCTGAAAACCTTTACCTAATGAAACACCTTGAATATCTACAAGATCACCTTCTGAAAAAATTTCAGCTTTAATCTCTTGACCGATATTAAAATCATCTGTCTGGTCTAGACGAATCTCTTTAAGATACTTCATCGGAGTTACCCCTGCCTTCTTAAAGTGACCTGTCATAGGTTTATTTACTTTGTTCTCAGATACTATCTGCTGAAAACCTATCTGAATAGCACTGTAACCATCAGACTCCAATGTTTTCTTTTGAGTAACAAAACATGGGCCGGCTTCAATAACCGTCACTGGTATTACTACACCATTAGAGGAGAAAATCTGTGTCATTCCAACTTTTCTACCTATTATTCCCTTTCCCATCTATCTATATCCTGCCTTATAATTCTATAATTTCGTTATTAAACACTAAACTAATTCTCAAAACTTCAGCTTAGCAATGTAAAGCAAACTCCTGTTTCAAATAAATCAATAAATACTCTACTGATTAATCTCTACATCTACCCCTGCTGATAGATCTAGCTTAGTTAAAGCTTCTATCGTTTGTGGGTTATACTCAAAAATATCTATAAGTCTTTTATGTGTTCTTATTTCAAACTGCTCACGCGAATTCTTATCTACATGGGGAGATCTTGTTACACAAAATTTCTCTATGCGAGTTGGCAATGGTATAGGGCCTACAATTCTAGCCCCTGTACGTTTAACAGTATTCACTATATCCTTTACCGACTTATCTAAAACTCTATGTTCAAACGCTTTTAACTTAATTCTTATCTTTTGACTTGCCATTAATAATTACCCACTTTCCTATGTATGTACATTAACTACTTTATTACTAAACAAAAACCACAAACCGAAGTATAAATAACGATAAATACTAAGATTAAAACTATAGATTAATAAATATTAACACTATCTACTAATCTATATATATTCTAACTAATATTACTCTATTATCTCTGTAACAACACCTGCTCCAACTGTTTTACCACCCTCACGAATTGCAAAACGTAACCCTTTTTCCATAGCGATAGGTTGAATCAAGTTTACTTCAGCAGAAATATTATCACCCGGCATAACCATTTCTACGCCTTCTTGTAGAACAATGATACCCGTAACATCTGTTGTTCTGAAATAGAACTGTGGACGGTAGCCTGGAAAAAATGGAGTGTGACGACCATGCTCTTCTTTAGTTAATATATATGCTTCAGCCTTGAATTTTTTATGAGGCTTGATTGATCCCGGTTTAGCCAATACTTGACCACGCTCAACATCATCTTTCTTAGTTCCTCTTAATAAAACACCAACGTTATCGCCTGCTGTTCCTTCATCAAGAAGTTTTCTAAACATCTCTATTCCTGTTACAGTTGTTTTTGTAGTGTCGTTGATACCAACGATCTCTATCTCTTCTCCAACTTTAACAACTCCACGCTCAACTCTACCTGTTACAACTGTTCCTCTACCTGATATTGAGAAAACATCCTCTATCGGTAAAAGAAATGGTAGGTCTACTGCACGCTCTGGTTGTGGAATAAATGAATCTACTGCAGCTATTAAATCTAATATAGGCTGGCTATGAGTTGGATCAGTTGGATTCTCTAACGCTTTTAACGCTGAACCTTTAACTATCGGAGTATCATCGCCTGGAAATTCATATTTTGATAATAAATCTCTAATCTCTAACTCAACTAATTCAATTAGTTCTGGATCAAGATCTGGGCTATCAGTTTTATTAACGAAAACAACTATGTGAGGAACACCAACTTGACGTGCTAATAGTATATGCTCTCTTGTTTGAGCCATAACACCATCTGTTGCTGCAACAACTAATATCGCTCCATCCATCTGCGCTGCACCAGTAATCATATTCTTAATATAATCTGCGTGACCTGGACAATCAACGTGTGCATAGTGACGCGTTTCTGATTCGTACTCAACGTGTGCTGTTGATATCGTAATACCTCTTTCTCTCTCTTCTGGAGCTTTATCAATATTAGCATAATCTACGAACTCAGCTAAGCCTTTGTGAGCTAAAACACTTGTAATTGCTGCTGTTAATGTCGTTTTACCATGATCTACGTGTCCTATCGTACCTATGTTTACGTGTGGCTTCTTACGCTCAAACTTCTGTTTTGCCATTTCTTAATCCTCCGTATCTAAATTTCTTAATTTACTATTTTTAATTTATTTTTTATCTTACAAAATACTTATATACTATGCTAGCCTCTAGACTTCATTATCTCTTCAGCTATACTGTTTGGAACATCTTCGTAATGATCGAACTGCATTGTATATGTAGCTCTACCTTGTGATGCCGATCTTAAATCAGTTGAGTAACCAAACATCTCTTTTAATGGAACCATCGCATTGATAACTTGAACATTACCTTGCATATTCATGCCTTCAATACGTCCTCTTCTTGATGATAAATCACCCATTACATCGCCCATATACTCATCTGGAACTACAACTTCAACCTTCATCATCGGCTCTAATAATACCGGTGATGCTGAACGCATACCATCTTTAAACGCCATTGAACCAGCTATCTTAAACGCCATCTCGTTTGAATCAACTTCATGGAATGAACCATCTGTTAATCTAACTTTACAGTCTACAACAGGATATCCTGCCATTGGACCTGATTCCATAGCCTCAATAATGCCCTTCTCTACTGCTGGAATATACTCTCTAGGAATAGATCCACCAACTACATCATTAACAAACTCAAAACCTTGACCTGCTTCATTTGGAATAAGCTCTAACCATACATGTCCGTACTGTCCACGTCCACCTGATTGCTTGATATATTTACCTTCACTCTTAACCGTCTTCTTAAACGTTTCTCTATAAGCAACTTGAGGGTTACCGATGTTCGCTTCAACTTTAAATTCTCGCTTTAATCTATCAACGATAATCTCTAAATGAAGCTCTCCCATACCTGATATAACCGTTTGAGCTGTTTCATCATTTACTGAAACTCTAAACGATGGATCCTCTGATGCTAATTTAGCTAACGCCTGTGATAACTTATCTTGATCTGCCTTAGTTTTTGGCTCAATCGCAATAGATATAACTGGCTCTGGAAACTCTATAGACTCTAATATAACTGGAGCATTCTCATCACATAGAGTATCGCCTGTTGTTGTAAACTTTAATCCAACTGTAGCACAGATATCTCCCGCTCTGATCTCTTTAATCTCTTCACGCTTATTTGCATGGATTTTAAGAAGACGTCCAACTCTCTCTTTCTTACCTTTTGTAGAGTTTACTACATAGTTACCCGCTTCTAAAACACCAGAATAAACTCTGAAATATGTTAACTGACCCATATATGAATCTGTCATAATTTTAAATGCTAACGCTGAAAATGGGGCATCATCTGATGCTGGACGCTCTACTTCATTACCTTTCATATCAATACCTTTGATCGGCTTGATATCAAGTGGTGATGGCATGTAATCCACTACCGCATCTAATAACTTCTGTACACCTTTATGCTTAAACGCTGTTCCACATATAACTGGATTGAACATTAACGATATAGTACCTTTACGGATACATCTTTTAATTTCTTCTACCGTAAGCTCTTGACCTTCAAGATATTTCTCCATTACTGTTTCATCTGCGTCAATAACCGCTTCTATCATCTGAACTCTATATTCATCTGCTTTAGCCTTCATATCCGCAGGGATATCTTGCTCTGTAACTTTCATTCCTAGATCTTCGCCTGTCCATACATACGCACGCATCTCAACTAGATCTATAACACCTTCAAACTTATCTTCAGCACCGATCGGTAGTTGAATTGGAACTGGTTTTGCTCCAAGTCTATTTGCCATCATTGATACTGCATTATAAAAATCTGCACCAGTTCTATCCATCTTGTTGATAAATGCTATTCTTGGAACAACATATTTATCTGCTTGTCTCCAAACTGTTTCAGATTGTGGTTGCACTCCTGAAACCGCACAGAAAACTGCTACTGCACCATCAAGAACTTTTAATGAACGCTCAACTTCAATTGTGAAATCAACGTGTCCAGGTGTATCAATTATATTAATAACATAATCGTTCCAAAAACACTGTGTTGTTGCTGAAGTAATCGTGATACCACGTTCCTTCTCTTGCTCCATCCAGTCCATTGTCGCTGCGCCATCATGAACTTCACCGATTTTATAGTTTACGCCTGTATAGTATAAAATACGCTCTGTTGTTGTAGTTTTACCTGCATCAATATGAGCCATAATACCTATGTTACGTTGAAATTCTAAACCTTTAACTCTTGCCATTATC
The DNA here is from genome assembly GCA_947039395.1 of uncultured Deferribacteraceae bacterium. Lineage (GTDB taxonomy): Bacteria > Chrysiogenota > Deferribacteres > Deferribacterales > Mucispirillaceae > CAMQYB01. Next base: position 157,612 of record CAMQYS010000001.1, read on the forward strand.
TTACCACCTAAAGTGTGCGAAAGCTCTGTTTGCTTCTGCCATACGATGTATATCTTCGCGACGTTTTACTGAAACACCTTTATTAGATGCTGCATCTATAAACTCTCCAGCTAAACGCTCTGTCATTGTCTTCTCTTTACGCGCACGTGCTGCCGTTATTACCCATCTTATAGATAAAGCTTGCTTTCTTACTAGCCTAACCTCTATCGGAACTTGATATGTTGCACCACCAACTCTTCTTGACTTAACTTCTAATGTTGGTTTAACATTCTCTATTGCTCTCTTGAAAACCTCTACACCATCTTCACCCGTACGCTCTTTGATAAGGTCTAGTGTTGAGTAAAATATTCCCTCTGCAACCGACTTCTTGCCAGAGTACATTAAACTATTGATAAACTTTGTTATCAATATATCCTTAAATATAGGATCTGGTAAAACTTCTCTTTTTTTTGCGACTCTTCTACGTGCCATCTAAATATTACTCCCAATATATGATTATGATTAGTAACCTTAATTAAACTGTACTGCTAACAAACTTCCTATTTAGGACGCTTCGTTCCATATTTTGAACGACTCTTCTTTCTGTTTGCAACACCCGAAGTATCTAACGCACCTCGAACTATTTTATATCTTACACCAGGTAAATCTTTTACCCTTCCACCACGAACTAACACAACAGAGTGTTCTTGAAGATTATGACCTATACCTGGAATATAAGCTGTTACCTCTATTGAGTTCGTCAAACGTACACGAGCTACTTTACGCAACGCTGAGTTAGGTTTCTTTGGGGTAGTCGTATATACTCTAACACAAACACCTCTACGCTGTGGATTACCCTGTAACGCTGGCGACTTTGTTTTACGTATCTGTGATTTACGACCAAAACGTACTAACTGATTTAATGTAGGCAAAATGCCACCTCCATGCTGTACTTTTATATAAATATAACTTTTTATATAATTGAACTAGACATAATTAATCTATGCTCTCAAAACATAACACATATAAAACTATTTCATTTAGCGACACCGATCTCTCAATGTTTAATCACTAAACAATTTTTAAAACAATCTAAATATTTATAATCTTCGATACATTGTCGTTTTTCAGAAACTCACCCTTTAAACGGTTGGTCCAATAGTGAAAATAGTTGAGTACTATTATTTACTGGTTTGTTTCTATAAATTCGTCAAGATGAAGATAATAGTACAGATAATAATAAAATGCAAGCATTATTTACATTTGATTAATATTTTTATTTATACAAATAATAACTACTAAATACTATATCCATTTTTATCGCAATTATTCTTAAATAATCGTTATAAAATATAGCTATTTAATAGTATCTATCCTTAATAATATGATAGAAAAATTTTGTATTTTTTTATCTATACATAAAATTATAACAAAATATCATATAGAAACTCACTCTTTTTATATGTTTAATAATACTTGTGATTTATTTCTATATATATTATAATTCATAAATAATAAACTTAAAGCAAGGTAAAAAATATGAACAAAATCTATGTATTAGATAACTGTATAACAAATAACTTTAATGATAGTTTAGTGTTTGAAAAAATATCTAAAGCGTGGAACTCAATTGCAAATGTGAAATCACAATCATCTATAAAATATGGCGTCTACCATAACTATGAAAGTGATTATAAAGGCGACTATACTCTATCTATTGCAACTGATGATGAAACCGATAGTAACACTGTGCTAGAAATACCTAATGATATATCGTATAAAGTTTTTGAAGTTGATACATCTAAAAATATATACACTGCTGTTATTGAAACATGGAAACAGATTTGGGAGCTTGAAGATAAATTATTACTTAAAAGAGATTATGTTTTTGATTATGAGAAATATGATCCAGATGGAAAAATTGAGATCTATATCGGTAAGAAAAAATAATATAAAATAGAAAAAACTAGTTTTAATCAATCTAATTAACGGCTATAAAAAGATGATTTAGTTAATATAAAATTAACCAGTTTTATTTGATGAACTAAATATCATACAGCAAAAACTCACTAACATAAAATTAATTAGTTTTAATTTATAATAATTAATATATGTAAACTGAAAATTACTTAAAAAATATTGATTATTCTAAAACTTGCAAAACTAAACTGATCAATCTAAAATTAGCTAATCTAAACTAGATGACTAGAATATTCGGCTTAAAATATTAAAATTTTTATATGAAAATACGAATTGTACAGAAATAATATATATCACTCTAAAACTTGTAAAACTAAACAGCTAAGTTTAAAACTGATTGAATTTATATAGGTGATACAAATGTTGTACAGAAATAAAACTCTCTACTAAAATCTAACATATGAAACCCTTCTGCCTTAATATCTTCTGTCAATTCTAAAACTGTTGACGGGATTGGAGCTATTGAACTCTCTGAATAGTAATATCTTTCATCTTTAATATCTCTTATTGATCTATCAACAACTATTACTTCAATCTTACTCTTCTGATTTTTAAGAGTATCTGTCAAAACAAGATTGTTATCAATATTTTCAATACCTTTAACTGATGATGGCGTTTCTATATCTGTTCTACCAACCGATAGATCAATAGATAAACTTCTATTAACTAAACTTGGAGATAATGATGCAAACTCTTGCGTAATATTACCTGCTAATGCAAGATTTGTTAAATTCGTTTCATGCTCTCTTACTTCTAACTCTTGCGTATCTACTGCTACCTGTAAATATTTCGCTTCAGCATCTTTTACTGCCAACTCTTTTATCTTTATAGATGAGACCTCTATACTATCCTTCTCTGTAACACTTTCACTAACTTCAATAACTTTTTTATCTTCTATTACATAGTTACTATATGCAATCATCTCTATCGTTGACGTATCTAACATATCTATACTACTATATAGATTAATATCGTTACTTATAATATCATTATCGCTGTTTACAAATAATTCCGTTTCAACTTTTTTCACTTCTTTTAATACTTCTGCTTTCTCAAACGTTTCAACGATATCTACACTCTCTATATTTTCAAAAGGTTTTACTGCCTCAACAGTTTCTACCGTTTCAAGATCTCCAATATCAATATTATCTGCAATATCAACCTTAGTAAATACTCTCTCCAACACTGTAGATTGATCGCTAAACTGCTCTTTATCTATTTTAGCAACAACTATATTCTCTGCTACTTTACTATTATCAACTTCAACCAAACTACTATAAATATCTCTCTCATTCATAGAAATATCTCTATAGTTGTTTCGCAATAATACTGTTTCTGCAGTTTTATCTGTTACAACTACTCCTACACTCTCAATACTTTCAACAGTCTCACTATCGGTGTTATCAATATTAACCAATATCATATCAGAAACTATATCTTGATTAATAACATGTTCTTCATCTTTCACTGCAACTGTTATCTCTTGATCTATATTACCCATATCATCAACAGTTATATAAATATTTTTATCTACACTTGAAACATCACTATTATTACTTATTAATAACTCTGTTTCAACTAAATTATTTGAAGTAGATACTATCTTCTGATCTATATTACCCATACTATCTATAGTAATATAAATATTTTTATCACTACTCGATATATCATTAAGTAGTAAACTATCTTGATCAATATTTAAATCTGCTGTTAATAAATTTGATGGTAAACTCTCTTGTGATATAGAAGAGTTAGTAGAGTGTGTGTTAGAAAATGATCTATCTGTTTCTAAATAAACGCTACCTGTTAAATCTCCACTGCGATACATCTCTATATCACTTAATAAAGATAACATTTCAAGATTAATAGAATTTAACTCTACACTAGATGAATTAGTAGAAACTAATGATTGATTATCTTCTTTAGGTATAAGATCATTACTACTTATTGTAACCAACCATAACGGAATAGTCACAACTGTACCTAATACAAAAATTGTTATCATATGTCTTATAACCATTAAATTATACCTTCATAACTTGAATTTATGTAGTTTAAAACTAATTCAAACCAAAATCAGATAATAATGTTTTTACATCATCACTATCATCTTTCTTAGGCAAACTATTGAAATGCAGATATCCAACTAGTGAGCCTAATGCTGTACCTATCTCACGCATTGATAACATTACTTTACGTAATTTCTGCTCTGTTATATCTTGAAACTCTAAACTTTCTAAAACCCTTAATCCCATTGTATCAACCTTACCTATAACAGAATCAATAGCATCTAAACGATTATTTATAGCAACAATATCACTATTTCTTAATGCTGTTTTTAACTCCAACGTGTAAGCAGAAATTAATTTATAGTAATCAAGTAACGTTTCTGTTGATTGAACAAGGTTAGTTATCGCATCATCAGTAGTTCTATTAACCGATACTAATGAAGTCATTATATCTGGAATAGAACCTCTTGTTTCTGATACAGTAGGATTAATCTCATCCATCTTCATCTTTAATTCAGATATTAATTTTAATAACTCTCCAACCTCACCTTTAACATTGAGTGAACTGTTATCTACCTTCTCACCTGATATAATTTTTTTAGCAGCTAATTTAAGATCTTCTACTGACATATCTTTAAAAACATCCTTATTTATATCTACTTCTTCTCTATTCTGATGTAGATCTTTTTTATCTAAACTATTATGTTCTATGTCAAACATTTCAACAGATTCAGTTAAGTTAATTATATCTAAATTATCTGTTGAAATATTATCAATATTATAAGTTTCATTATCTAACTCTTTTAGAACATCTTCTTGATAGATATAATTATCGTAATAATCATCGCTACTGTGATATCCATCATCGCCGTAATCATCTATCTGATAATCATCGGCATGAAGTGATACTGCTGCATGTCCAGTAATCTTATTATCTGCTGGTACCTTATCTATATCTAACAAACTATCTGCTGTATCTAATAGAACATCTACTGTGTCTAATAAACGGATACTTGTATCTACTAAACTATCATCTAAATTATCATAAACTTCAGTTAGTTTTTTTTTTCTAAATCCTGACGTTTCTTCTTATTAAGTTCCTCTGTTTCTTTCTCTCTCATATTAAGTTCTTTAGATATTAAAGAATCTAACTCATCTTGTGAAACGTGGACCATCTCTTCTATACCTGATTGAGATACAGCATCAGCTAAAACATCCTCAACCGAACCACCTCTACGTTTAACATTTAAAGCATCGGTTTCTTGCTCTCTTGCTAATAATTCAGCAGCTATTAAATCATCTATACTTGCCGATTCTGTATCATCTACTGGTAATGAAGGAGCAACTACAGGAGTAGATTTCTTCTCTTTATTCAGTTGATCAGTTTCTAGCTCTCTCTTCTTCAACTCTTCTATTATCGCTTGATCTATATCTAGATCAGCAACAACATCCGCTTCTTCAGGAGCTGACGCACTACTTTGTTGAGAAGAACTTTGAACAGTTGCTGTTTCTGAAGTTTGAGAAATATCTTGAACAGCTTTAGGTTTAGTATCAGAACCGTTAGAAGATTTTTTATCAGCTCCTATTACAGGTTCACTTGCTTTACCTTTTGTAGAACCTTTTGCTTTATTACCCTTATTGCCTAACATGATTTTTCTAAGATCACTATCACCCATATTATTGCCATCTTTTAATACTCTATCAATATCAAGTATCATAACAAGTCTCTCATCATATCTACATATTCCTAATATGTACTCTTGTCCAACGGAGCCTACAAGTGGCGGAGCAGGTTCTATCATCTCTTTAGTAACACGAATAACTGCGGTTACTTCATCTACTACAAAACCTATATTACTTCTATCAAAACGTACAACAATTATGCGTGTTGTTTGATCAAAATCATGACTGCTAAGATTAAACTTTACCCTTAAATCCATTACAGGAATAACTTTTCCTCGTAAATTCATCACACCTAATACATAGTCGTCCAAACGTGGGACAACAGTTATCTCTACAGTTTTTATTATTTCCTGTATCTTCAAAACATCAATTGCATACTCTTCATCACCTAGCTTCATTCCGACAAGTTCGATTATATCAACTTCGCTATCTGAATTGTAACTTTCGGACAAATCAAAAATCTGTTCCATTTAAATCCCCGTTCACTAAAAATAGATAATACAGTAACTATAATTTAAGAAGTATTTGATCGCGTATATCATCTATACAACCAACTACATCACTCTCAGGATGCCTCGTATAGTAAGGCTGAAGTAACTTTATTGACTCACTTATATCCTCATCATAAGGAATAAAACCCAATTTCTCTACACTAATATTTAAATACTTTTCAACAACTGATGAAAAACCATGAAATACATTTAACTCTCTTTTATATTTTACCATATTTAATATCATACCTGGTCTAAAATATTCTATAAACGATTCTATCGTTGCTGCCATCTTAGGGTCTATCTTCTTAGCTAAATCAACGATAGACTGAACAGATGGAAAGTTCATACTCTTACTTCGAAGCTTCTTATTCATATCTTCAAAATCCCATCTATTTGCTAACAACCTTTCTATATGCCTAAATATAGCAACTTTTAGAAAACCATACGCATTCTCTATAGATGTAGGCTCTCCACTCATTATAACTATCTTTTTATCAGCAACATTAAATATATCTATCATATTAAAACTTGTTCCAGCACCTAGATCCATAATAACATAATCATACGATGATGATTTTAAATTGGTAAGGATCTTCATCTTCTCATACTTAGATATATTAGCCATACCTAATACATCGCCTGAACCACCAACAAAATCTATACCAGCTGGAGATTTAACAATAACTTCATCTAACTTTGCTTTGTCTCGTATAAAATTATATAAACTTACACCAGGTATTTTTAAGCCTACGAAATTATGCAGGTTTGCTCCACCTAAATCAATATCTACTAGCAACACTTTATGTTTTAAGGATGAAAGTGATATCGCTAGACTAGATGAACAAAAACTTTTACCAACACCACCTTTACCAGATGCTATTGCTACCAATTGCGCCATATCTAAATTACCCCGTAACAAAAACTTAATTATTTGTAACTAATAACTAATATATAAAATTAAGACTTATGATATAGTAATATAATTGTTTTGTCTATATTATTTGATACTATCGTACAAAATAGAAAATAATTTACTTATCTATTAATTTATAAAAAAATAATCTATATAAGTCTGACTGAAATATCTACACTCTTATATTGTTTCACATAAAAACAAATCATAAATAAATATAACAGTAAATTATCTATTCTGGTATCGACTAGAAATAAAATAAACTGTAAAATATGATACAACAGCAGCGATCAATCCGATTATATGAGTACCAACTATAAATGGTAAAAGGATACTTTCAAAAAACTCTTTTACATTATCTAAACTAATTGAACTCCAATCCTTAGGAATAACTATCTCTCTACCCAATACAAATGCACCAAATTTTGTTGTAAGTCCATATATGAATGGTATCGTTATAGGATTAGTAATATACGCTCCTAAAATTAACGGATATACTGGAAGACTAAAAAATGTGGAACAAACTAACGCTATATAAGTATGAAAGCCTATATATGGAGAAAGCCCTATTAAAACACCTAGAAAAGTAGCTCGTGCTAAGTCTTTAGGTGATCTATCTAGGGATAATACCAATTTAAATTTTATTCTAAGTTTTTCTAATATCTTCATCTAACTCTATTATACTAATATGTGCGTATAAATCAATATCATTTATAATCCCACAATTGCATGCTTTGCAACTTCATTAAAATTACTTACCTCTATAAGCTTAATCGACTTAGTAACATACTCTGGAAGTTTTAATAAATCCCTAGCATTTTTCTTAGGGATTATCACTGTTGTTGCACCTATGCGTTTAGCTGCAAGCAACTTCTCTTTTAATCCACCTATCGGTAAAACTCTACCAGTTATAGTTATCTCTCCTGTCATTGCAACAGCGTGACGCACTTTCTTAGATGTCAATATAGATAAAAGTGCTGTAGCTATAGTAATCCCTGCCGATGGACCATCTTTCGGAATTGCTCCTGCTGGAACATGAATATGATAATCATAATCTGTAAATGACTTGCTGTCTATATTATAATCAGTAGCAACTGTTTTTATAAAGCTTAATGCTGCCTTTGAAGACTCTTTCATAACCTCTCCTAGCATACCTGTTACTATTAAATTTCCACTACCAGCATATCTTGCACACTCAACAAAAAGTACCTCTCCACCTACTGGTGTCCATGCTAACCCTGTTGCAACCCCAATATCATTACTTGTTAATTCATCCTCTTTCATATACTTATCGGGACCTAAAAGGTCAACTAAATTCTTTTCAGTAACTTTAAATTTACTATATTTCTTTTCAACTATACCCCTTCCTACTTTTCTACACAACTTATTTATAACTTGTTCTAAATGGCGAAGCCCACTCTCACGCGTGTATGAAGATATAAGTTTCATAATTGAACGCTTATCAAAACTTATTTGACTACTCGTTAAACCATTCTCCTTTATTGCACTATTTATAATATACTTCTCTGCTATGATAACTTTCTCTTCCTCTGTATAACCTGGAATATGTATTATCTCCATTCTATCTTGTAACGGTAGAGGAATAGCATCTAATATATTTGCTGTAGTTATAAATAGTATCTTACTTAAATCAAACGGTAACGCTAAATAATGATCGATAAAATTCTTGTTCTGTACTGGATCTAAAACCTCTAGAAGTGCAGCAGACGGGTCTCCTTTAAAATCTGAACCTAACTTATCTATCTCATCTAAAATAAATACTGGATTGCTTGAACCAACGGTATTTATTCCTTGAATTATTCTGCCCGGCATTGCTCCTACATATGTTCGTCTATGTCCTCTAATCTCTGCTTCATCTCTTACACCACCAAAACTTATAGATAAAAATTTTCTACCCATCGCTGTTGCTATTGATCTGCCTAACGATGTTTTACCAACTCCTGGAGGGCCTACTAAACATAGTATAGGTGCTTTCATATTGCTATTAAGTGAACGTATTGCAAGAAAATCTAACACTCTCTCCTTAATCTCATCTAATCCATAATGATCTTCTTCTAAAATCTTACTAGCATTTTTTATATCTAAATTATCATCTGTGCTACTACTCCACGGTAGATCTGTTAATAAATCAAGATAAGTTCGTACAATATTCGCCTCAGGAGAGTCTTGATACATACTACTTAATCTCTCAAGCTGTTTCTCTGCCTCCTTCTTAACATCTTTAGGCATCTTAGCTTTACGGATTTTTTTCTTATACTCATCTGACTCTTTAACATGAACCTCTTCTTCTCCAAGCTCACGTTTGATAACTTTTAATTGCTCTTTTAAAAAAAAGTTTCGCTGTCCTCTATCTATCTGTCCTTTCGTATCTGAAAATATCTGACTCTTTAATTCAGATATAACAATCTCATTATTGATTAAAACTAATAACTTATCTAATCTATCTGAATCTGATTCTAACTCTAGTAACTCTTGTGCCTCTTCAAGTTTTAAACCTAAATTACCTGCTATCACATCGACTATTTTACCACTATCATCTACCTCTTCTACAAGTGGAAGTAAATTAGGTATTAAGTTTTTATCTAAATCTGTTGCACGCTCTAATCGTTCCTTTAACGTTCTAGTTTTTGCTGATATAAGCAGTTTATCCTCTTCTAACTTAGAAGTTACATTAGCTGTCTTAACCATAAAAAACGGTTTAGTTGATTTATATTTTTCAACCTTAGCTCTAACCAACCCTTGAACTAATATCTTTATCTTTCCTTCTGATATAGTACTCATACGAATTATAGTTGCAATTGTACCAGTTTCATATATATCTTCTTTATTAGGGATATCAATTGATGAGTCTTTCTGACTAACTAAAAATATAATATTTTCGCTCTCTAATGCTGCTTCAACTGCTTGAATACTAGATTCTCTTCCAACAACTAACGATACAACGATATGAGGGAAAACTATCATATCTCTTATTGGAAGTAACGGAATATAATTACCCTTAGCAATGCTATCAATAGTTTTCATTATTAAAACCTCACATCATGTTTAGACTTATCTAATTTTGAGTGGAAATATAATAAACTACTTTATAAATTATTCACTATTTAAGTAATTAGATGAAGTTAGTATATGATATGATCATCAACCATTATTGCAATAAATAATGTTGTAAGTTATTAAAAATCAACTTTATCATCAATGAGTTACGATTTTATCACTTTTTTTAAATTCATGAAATATAATACGATTATTTCTTAATTGTTCTATAATACTTTTTTGAATTAATTACAGAAATATATAATTAGATTTTAATTATTTGGTAACTCTTTTATAATCTTATTCAAATCATCTTTAAGGTCTAAACGCTTATGTGCAAAATTGATAGTTGCCTCTAATAATCCTGATCTTGTACCACAATCAAAACGCTTACCTTCAAATTCGTATCCGTATACCTTTTCATTTGTTGCAACTAAGTTTAATGCATCTGTTAATTGTAACTCATTATTACAACCGATATTAATATCCTCTAACGCCTTCATTACTGAACTTGTTATCACATATCTACCGATAATAGCATTAGTTGATGGAGGATTAAATTTAGGTTTTTCAACTAAAGAGTCTAAAAGTGATAATCTGTCATTGATACACTCTTTAAACTTCACAATACCATATTTACTGCTATCCTCTTCCTTGACTTTCATCGTTGATACAATAGGAAAACCGTACTCCTCAAATTGAGTCATAAGCTGGGATACAACTGGAGTATCTGATAATATAATATCATCTGGAAGTATCACAACGAACGGATCATTATTGACTATATCTTTAACACATAAAATAGCATCGCCTAATCCAAGCATACGCTTTTGACGGACATAAACAAGATTTATCATCTCACTTATCTTTTTGATCTCTTCTAACATCTCTAAATTGCCTGATTCTATAAGAGTATTATTTAACTCTACATTAATATCAAAATGATCTTCTAACGCTTTTTTAGTTCTACCTGTAATAAATATAATACGCTCAATACCTGAATCAATCGCCTCTTCTACTGCGTACTGGATAAGTGGTTTGTCGATTAAGGTTATCATCTCTTTAGGTATTGCTTTAGTCGCGGGAAGCATTCTTGTGCCAAAACCTGCAACTGGAAAAACTGCCGTTTTAATTTTCATAATGCACCATAAATATTAATATTGTATAAGTTAAAATTATTTTTTAGAGATAAGTTTTACAATAAAACTTGCAACTTTATCGTAATAGTAAGATGGAAGAACTATTGACGTTTTACCAAAACTATAATCATTAAAAAGAAATGTGTCTGGTGATATAATCTCAATATATGGCGATCTTGAAATCTTTATAATTGAACTGCTTTTTATCGTAAAGTTATAATTCTCAACAGTTGGAATAAGTTTTTTTACTATTGATATAGGATCATCATGTTTTGAGATTACTACTAAATCACCTTTCGATACATACATCTCAATTCTGCTCTTATCTGCAAAAAACACAAAATAATCTCTACCTAATACTGTTTTATAATCAAACGTAGAATTATATATATAAATCTTGTAATCACTGTCTTTATTAATAGATTTCGTAAATATTTTAGCTGTGCTATAAGCCTTTCTAACCTCTGATAAATATTTAAATGAAACTACTTCGTTATTAGAAAGATCAGACTTGAAAAGCATATTACTCTTATACATTACAAGATCATTAAAAACACCACTATCTAAATCATTATCTATTCTCTTTAGTGACATATTAACTGTCAACATACGAAGCTTATTTAAAATCGTAGGCTTAAAAAGAAACATCCGTTCCTCTTTCTTACTCTCTTTAGAGTTTGACTGGCTATTCATCTCAAATGTACGATAATGATCTGTTAAAAAATAATTAACTCTATCAACTACTGGAGAGTGGATATCCTCAACATTAGCTAACACTACACTTACTCCACGTAATTTTAACTGTCTACTAATAAGAACCATAGTAGCCGATGGATTAATAAATACTATATCTGCCATACTTTTAACTCCTTGTAAAATGAGTCTCTCATTACAGGTGTCATATTAGCAGATCTTATAAGATTAACTAACTCACTCTCAAGCATAGAATCTTCAGATTTTGCACCTGCTGCATAAGTTATATTCTCTTTTATAATCGTACCATCTAAATCATCTGCACCAGCTCGTAGTGCTACCTGTGCAGTTTTACTACCAAGCATAACCCAGTATGCTTTGATATGCGGGATATTATCTAATACAATCCTTGATGCTGCTATAATTCGTATATCATCTATACCTGTTGACTTATGAACATCTGACAAAAATGTGCCATCTGGATGAAACGATAACGGAATAAATGATACAAATCCACCTGTCTCCTCTTGAAGTTTTCTAAGTCTTAATAGATGATCAAACCTTTCACTATCACTCTCAATATGTCCGTATAGCATAGTTGCGTTAGTACGGATACCCTCTTTATGAGCGATCCTATGAATATCTAACCATCTATTACTTGATATCTTCTCTGGACATATTTCAGCTCTTACCTTCTCATCAAAAATCTCTGCTCCACCACCAGGCATTAACTCTAAACCTGCAGATTGTAACGCTTTTAAAACATCTGCTATAGATAAACTAGATATAGTTGAAAAATAATCTATCTCAACTGCTGAAAAACCTTTAATAGATATATGAGGATAACTACTCTTAATCGCTGATAACATATCTGTATAGTAACTAAAAGGATAATCTGGGTGGAGTGAACCAACTATATGAACTTCATTAAGATTCTCTGCATACTCTGATATATAAGATAGTACATCATCAATACTCATCTCGTAAGCACCAGCATCACCCTCATCTTTTGCAAAAGCACAAAATTTACAATGACTAGCACATATGTTTGAGTAGTTTATATGCATATTCTTTACAAAAAATGCTTTGTTACCCCATAAATTTTTTCTAATTTTATCAGCTTTATTTACTAAATCATAAAACTCGTATTCAAATGGATTATATTGCAATTCTTACTCTCGCTTATATTATTTCGTAATATATTAATAATTAACTCTATCCTACCATAGAATTCATCTGAAATAAAGGCTGCATTATTGATACTATGATAAATCCAACCATACCACCTATAAAAACTATAAATAACGGCTCTATTAATGATACAAATCGTGTTAAAAATTTATCTACCTGCTTAGAATAAAACTCATTTACTCTATCTAGTAGATCTGGCATATTACCTGATGATTCTCCAGTTGATACAGCAGCTGGAAATAACTCTGGGAAAACTTCTGCATTTTTTATAGCTTTTGAAAACTTTACACCTGACTGAACTGATGTTCTAACATCATTTATTACCGATTGAATATACCTATTATTTAACGTGCTACCAGCATGAGCTAATGCATCTGTAAGAGGTAATCCTTCTCTTAACTGAAATGCTAATATATGTGCAAATTTTGCAACTAAAGTTGTTGATACTAACTTTATATTATAAAGACGCTTATCAACCTTTAATCTAAATTTTACATTATTTCTAAAATTATACCTTGTAACAAATATTACAAATAACAGAAATACAAGTAGTATGATTCCGTAATTCACTACAAAATCTGATATAGTCAATAAGAACTTAGTAGTACCTGGAACCTCTTGCTTCATTGATGAAAAAATCTTCTCCATTTTAGGCACAACAACAGATAAAAGAAATCCTAAAACACCCATACCCATAACTAAAATAGTCATCGGATATACTAGCGCTGATGATACCTTATCGTTATTCTTCTGCTTATACTCTTCATACTCTGCAATATCACCAAGAACCGCCGATAATCTACCGATATTCTCCGATGCCTTAATTAAATTAACATACATCGGATCAAATATATTTGGATATCTTGCTAACGACTCTGAAAACCTCATACCCTCTGAAACCTTAGATGCAGAATCTTGTAACGCTTCACGCAATCCTTCATTCTTCTCAGATTTAGCTATAATATTTATAGCATCAACTAATGTTATACCTGATCTTAGTAGAAGTGATAATTGAAAGAAAGTATCTGCTAGATTTTTTTTGCTAGCAAATAAATTACGAAAAGTATCGAATTGTCCTTTTTTAATAGATACTTCCGATATATCCGATACAAAAATACCTTGACGCATTAACTCATTTGTAAGCGCTATCTTTGAAATAGACTCCTTTGTGCCACGCTCAACCTTACCATCTGATGTTGTTCCTGTATAATTAAATGATGCCATATCTTTACTCTACCTGTGTAACAGCCAATACCTCTTCTGGAGTGGTAATGCCCTGCTCTACTAAATAAATACCGTACTCTAACATCGTCTTAAATCCATTGTTTCTAGCCTCTTGACGGATTTCAAATGCAGATGCACGTTTATTTATCATATGTCTTATGCTATCTGTTATCTCTAATAGCTCAAAAACTCCAACCCTACCACGATAACCTGTATCGTAACAATCTGAACAACCTGTACCTTTTTGATGTGTCTCTATCGTTAAGCCAACTTCTGCAATCTTTGTCTTCAAAAATGGATCTATCTTTACCGTTGTTGCACAACTACTACAAACTTTTCTCACAAGACGTTGCCCTATTACAATTAATAATGATGATGATATTAAAAACGGTTCAACATCCATCTCTATCAATCTTGCAACTGCCGTTGGTGAGTCGTTTGTATGTAGAGTAGATAAAACTAAGTGACCTGTTAAAGATGCTTGGATAGCAGCCTCTGCCGTATCATTATCCCTTATCTCTCCAACCAATATAACATCAGGATCTTGACGTAAAAATGTTCTAATAGCACTTGCAAAAGTTAGATTTACCGCTGCATTCATCTGAACTTGAGTAACGTTATCCATATGATACTCAACTGGATCTTCTATCGTTACTACATTTTTATTATCTCTATTCATCGCAAGAAGCGATGCATACAATGTCGTTGTCTTACCAGAACCTGTAGGGCCTGTTACTAATATAATTCCGTTTGGACGATCTAAATATGGTTTAAATTTATCGTAAACCTCGCCAACAAAACCTATAGTTTCAAGTGATGTGAAATCTGATGAACGTTCTAAAATACGAAGAACAGCTTTCTCTCCATTAATAGATGGCATAGTTGATACACGGATATCTATCGTTCTATTACCGATCTTTAAATTAATTCTACCATCTTGAGATCTACGACTCTCGGCAACATCTAACTGTCCGATAACTTTTATTCTTGCAAGGATCTGCTCATGAACCGCTTTTGGATAACTTCTTAATGTATTTAATCTTCCATCAACACGGATACGAATAAGAAATGATGCATCTCTTCCTTCAAAATGAATATCCGATGCACCACTTTTAACTGAATATATTATAATCTGATTAACTAACTTAATAACTGGAGCATCATCATATGACGCTGTTAAAATATCTGATTCATCATCATCTGGTAATTCCTCTCCATCAGAGTCTGACTCATTGACATAATCAACATCACCTCCAAAAGATTCCAGTAATGCCAATATCTCTTTTTTCTCTTTTTGAATAAATGTAGCCTTAACACCTAAAGAAAATGTTAAGTATTCAGCCTTCTGTAAACCAGATTCATCAAGGTAGTAAAATATTAACTCACCATCATCTGATACCAATGGAATAAAATCACTCTTATCAGGATATCTAATATATTTACTCTTTACCTTATCAAAATCTAACATTTAATATTAACCTATTACTACCCTATTCATCATCTACTGTTTCTTGTGATTGCTTTCTACCATCAACTTGACGATCTATTTCATGAATTAATGGGATATCAAACTCTAATGTTGAAAATATCTCATCACCAAATATCTTGTCACCTTTTAATCTAAACTTATCAATATCTGCAGTATTCTTATCAAGGAAAACATTTGCGTCCTCGACTGAATCTATTATACTTGTTGAAATGAAAATCATCAAATTAGTTTTCTCTGATGTCTTGTTCTGTGTTTTAAATAACCAACCTAATATAGGTATTCTTGCTAAAAATGGAACTTCGTTTCTAACTATAGATGAATCATCTTTAATAAGTCCTGATATAACCATTATAGATCTATCTCTTAACTTTACAGTTGTTTGTGTTGTTCTTGTTAATGTAATAGGTGCTGATGCGTTAAATGTTGCTGGAGATATACTGTTTATCTCTTGGTTGACTGCTAATGTAATCGTATCATCATTTGATATCTGTGGAGTTATCTTTAATCTTATACCAACATTTCTGTAATCAAATGTTTGTATCGGATTGTTATTAGAATCAAACTTTTCACTCGTTACATAAGGTCTGTTCTCACCAACAAAAACCTCTGCCTCTTCATTATCTAAAGTTAATATCTGTGGGTTTGAAACTATATTTACACCTGATAAACTTTTCGCAGCAGAAACGAGCGCTCCGATTGATGGAAACTTCATTCCGCCGTACTCAATTATATTTCCTATAACACCTACACTAAAACCACTAGGTGGTGAATATGCTGTTCCTTGTGATACTGCTCCTGCTAAACCTTGCACCCCACCTGAATTTGAAAGACCACCTATTACTGCTCCAACTCCTGGTATCTGTGCTCCACCAAACCACTCCACACCAAACTGTGATCCTTGATCTATAGATGTCTCTAAAATAAGTGCCTCAACATAAACCTGTCTACGTTGCTTATCCATTTGAGATATTAAACTCTCTAATCTTGCATAAAATGTCGCATCACCCATTGCGATGATACTATTTGTTGCTTTATCTGAAGTTAAACTAGTCTGAACACCTTGACCACCACGTGCTGTATCTTTATTCGTTAATGAACTTGTTAATTTAGATAAAATCTTCTCCATATCTTCTGCTTTCGCATTCTTAAGTGGATATACTTTTGGAATTAATAACGACTCTGATTGTAGTTTATCCATCTCATTTACAACATAAAGAATACGTTCATAATCTTTATCTGTTGCAGCTATGATAAGTGTATTTGTTGTATCATCTGATACAAGTGCTGGTATAGTTGTTGTTAATGAATTTTTAGTTAATTCAGCAAAAAATTTAATTATCTGTTGTTCTGCTCTTGATGCTGTTGTAGATTTTAAACTAAGTGTATATAATTTAAATTTACCAGCCTCTTTACTAAGCTCATCTAACATATTTACCATTGATCTAATTCTTGAACCCATATCCCTTATAATAAGAAGATTTAAACCTCTTACTGGTTCTATATAACCTGTTCTTGATTTCATCTTATTAAGTATAGGTATCACAGCTGCTGCATTATAGTTATCAAGCGATATAACAGTTGTTACATAAGTCTCACCCTCAACATCACCAGCCCTAACGCTCTCTCCATACAATGGAACGTCTTTCTCTGATAGTATCTGAATGTTGTTACCCGACTCAACTGGAATTAATCCATTAAGTTTAAGTATTGAGAAAAATAAACTCAAAACCTCTCTAGGGTTCATCTCTTTCTGTGAGTCTATTGTGATAGTTCCTTTTATATCAGCTTCATTGTAAATCATATTTCTACCCGTAAACTCCGATACAAATGTAAGAAAATCCTTTATAGGAACATTCTTGAAATTCACATTGTATGAACTTTGCGAGTACGCAATAGATGTAAATGTACTAGCTAGTGATATAGATAAAATAAGAAAAAATGTTACTAAATGTCTCATATAATCTCTACAAATAATGTATTTTTAGTGCTATTTCGCATTATATCAATGCTAACAGCTGATATATCGTCTAAGTTTGATAGCATCTGAAATAAAACTTCTGGTGATTTTAAACTCTCTCCATTTATCCTTGTTATAATATCACCTAACTGTAAACCTAATTTAGCCAAAGGAGAACCTTCCTTCATTCTTGATATTTTATAACCTAAAAACTCTTTTCCATCATACGAAGGAGAAACAAGTGCCGATTGTAATACCTTATTTAAATCTTGAAGCTCATTAACAATCTCTGCACGTGGAATAGATATATTAAGGCTACCACCTGCTGCAGCTGTACTTGATATCCCTTGAGAACTACTACTGCTAGATGATGATGAAAGTACACTCTTACCCTTCTCTAACTTTAAAAGATATTTCCTACCACCTCTATCTATTTCAGCTTCAGCTACTCCTAATGAAACTAGTTTTAAACCCTCTTTCTCTTTACCAATTGATAATGCAATAGTTTTGCCATCTACTATAATTAACGCAACACCTTTACCAGTATCAGTTGAAACAATACCAACTAACTTAGCATTAACTAACTCTGGAGCGTTTACTGTACCATCTCCTAAATCTGTCTCAACCATAGATGTTGAAAGAAGTTCAAGGTTAAAAATATTATCATTTATCATCTTTCTTAGCATTTCACCAGAATATACTACCGCTTGTTGGCTATCTATTGATACAACTGGCATCTTTTTAGCATCCGCATATACATAAGATATAAGCTCACTAACCAGCCAACCAAAAAATACTCCAAATAAAAGTGAGTATGCTAAGTATGGAATTTTTAAATACATAAAATCAATCTATACCAATACCTATATAAAATCAACAACTAATTAATCGTCTATGCTATTACTCAACTGACAATAAACTATATAGTAAGTTTAAAAAATATTTATATTATATACAATAAATATATTTATATTATACACAAAATGAGTTATAACCGATGGTATTATTGATCTGCTTCTATCGTATAAAATACCGAAAACCATTGAAGGAAAAAACACAAGAACTGAATGTAATAAAGTATTATAAAAAAGATGTGATAATGAGAAAATTATAGAAGTAATTATATTCGCATAACTTACTATGTATATACTACTAGAAAATCTAGTGAGTAACATACTCTGAAATAATCCCCTAAATAAATATTCCTCTACTAATGGTGCAAAAATAAGAAATATCAATATAGATCTTAAATCTATATTACCCACTCTTGCATAACCTGTTAATAGTAAAATAATAAAAACTATCGCCACCGGTATAGTGGCGATAAGTATATCTCTTAAATTAACACTCAAAATATTGATAATTGAAAACATTAATCTAAAATAAATTAAAACTGTTTATCTAACAACATCTTTCTAATTTCAACGATAGCTTTAGTCGGATTAAGTTCCTTAGGGCAAGCTTTTACACAGTTATAAATTGTGTGACAACGCCATACACCGTGCTTATCATTTAATATCTTCAGACGCTCATCTGTACCTTCATCACGCGTATCACTAATATATCTCCACGCACGTAAAAATGCATTTGGCCCTAAATACTCTTTATCTGTCCAGTAGCTAGGACATGATGATGAACAACATCCACAAAGAATACACTCATATAAACCATCTAGTTTCTTTCTGTCCTCTTCTGATTGATAAATCTCTTTATCTCCAGTAGGTGTACTTCTTATAAGATACGGCTTAACTGTAATAAACTTCTCAAAAAAATCTGTTACATCTACAACTAAATCTCTCATAACTGGCATACCAGGTAATGGCTGAAGAACTATCTTACTTGTACTAATATCTTCTACCTTAGTCATACATGATAACATATTTACACCGTTAACATTTAGACCATCTGAACCACAAACACCTTCACGACAAGATCTTCTATATGTTAAGGTATGATCTAGTTCCCACTTAATCTGATTTAATGCCTCTAAAATCAACATACCCGGACGACGTATCTCTACATCGTACTTCTGATAATACGCTGATTTATCTTTATCTGGATCGTATCTTAATATCTCAAAAGTTACCTTTTTTCCCATATTATGCCTTCCTCAATAATAATTCTTAATTAAAATAATTGCTAATCAATAAAATATTCTATTAACTAATAAAATATCTGCCAACTAATAAAGTAATCTCTATAGATTAATAAACTCTTGCTTTTGGTTCAAAACTTTCTACTGTAAGAGGTTTTAGTCTAACAGCTCTATAGTCAACTTTGATATCTTTACCTTCTACAGTTATATCAGTGTGTTTTAAGAAATTTTTATCGTCTCTTTCTGGATAATCATCTCTATAATGTCCACCACGTGATTCTTTCCGTGTAAGTGCTCCCTCTGTTGCAGCTCTTGCTACTAAAATCATATTGTTTAACTCTAATGCCTCTACAAGATCTAGGTTATAAATCGTTGATTTATCAGCAACTTTATAATCTTCAATCATCGACTCTAACTCAATTAAATCTTTACGAGCAGTTGTCATTAATTCCTCTGTTCTGAAAACACCTACATTTGTCTGCATAGTTTTAGTTAATTTTTTATATAATGGTCCAAATGTATTCTTACCATTACCGTTAGCAAATCTGTTTAATAAAGCTAAACCTTCACTACCAGCATTCTCTGGAAGTTCAACAAAACTACTCTCTTTAGCATATTTAGCCGCTTGCTCACCTGTTGTTCTACCAAATACAACTAGATCTAGTAATGAGTTAGTACCTAGTCTATTTGCTCCATGAACTGAATTAGCTGCACACTCTCCTGCTGCAAAAAATCCCGGTACATCAACCTCTTTACCACCCTTCATAGTAACAACTTGACCTAAATAGTTAGTCGGAATACCACCGTTCTGATAATGCGCTGTTGGAACAACTGGAATAGGATCTTTAATACAATCTACCCCTGCAAATACTAATGATAACTCATGAATACCCGGTAACTTCTCTAATATAGCCTCTTTACCTATATGATCTATTTTTAAAAGAATATGATCTTTCTCTGGACCTGCACCATTACCATCTAATATCTCTTTCTGCATTGAACGTGATACAATATCTCTTGGTGCTAAATCTTTAATAGTTGGTGCGTATCTTTCCATAAAACGCTCACCATTACCATTTAATAATATACCACCTTCACCACGAACACCCTCTGTAATTAAATTACCTGCACCGTAAACACCTGTTGGATGAAATTGAAATGACTCTGCATCACACCATGAGAAACCTGCTCTTAATGCTAACGCTAAACCATCACCTGTATTAATATGTGCGTTTGAGTTAGTTTCATATATTCTACAATTTCCACCTGTTGCAAATATAACAGCTTTTGCATGGAACATATGTAATCCGCCGTTTTGAAGGTCTAATGCTAAAACTCCTACTACAGCATCACCGTTCTTAATTAACTCTAATGCATAAAATTCTGAATAAAATTCTGTACCTTGTGCAACCGATTTCTCATATAACGTCTGAAGCATAGCATGTCCTGTTCTATCTGCAACGTAACAAGCACGCTTTACTGGACGCTTACCGTAATCAGCTGTATGCCCTCCAAATGGACGTTGAGCTATCTTGCCCTCTGCCGTTCTATTAAACGGTAACCCAAGATGCTCTAACGCTATAATCATCTCTGGAGCCATACGACACATATACTCTGCAGAATCTTGATCACAAAGATAATCAGATCCCTTAACTGTATCAAACATATGCCAGTGCCAATTATCTTCCTCTAAGTTACCAAGTGCTGCAGCTATTCCACCTTGTGCTGAAATTGTATGACTTCTTGTTGGATAAACTTCTGATATAACAGCTGTTTTAACATGCTGTGATGCAACTTGCGCAGCATTTAAACCTGCTCCACCTGCTCCCACAACTAAAACATCATATTTATGATTCTCTATTTTTATCGACATTTTCTCACCTTTAATTTATTAAGATACGTATAAAACTTATGGAAGCAAGCTTAGACCTAGAGTGATCATGATTACTCCTACTGTCCAGTATATAAGAAGTAAAATAAATCTTTTACCTATTCCTGAAACATAATCATCTGTGATCGCCTTTAAACCGTTAACAGCGTGAAAAACTCCAAAGATTAAAACTAATCCTAATACTAAACTATTCATACCGTTATAAGCGCCTGTTACCATTCCGCCTATATGAAATGTTAGAGCAAATAGTAGAATAACCGCTGATACACGTTGTAACATCCAACCTAACGTTCCGTTATTACCCGTGCCTGTAAATTTATATCTATTCTCCATTAAATCACCCCTTTAGACATAAAAGTGATACCAACAACTGACAATATTACTACTGTCAATACAAATACAACACCTAGATAGCTATTAAACTTATCTCTATCTGCTGCATTAAAAAACTCCATAAGTAGTATACGCAATCCATTTAACAAATGGAATACAAACGATACAATCATTATAGACTTAACTATAGGATTCGCTAAAAATGTTGGTAAAAATGTGCAAACACCCGTTGAACCTAACATATGAAATAAAAAATAAAGGACTAGTATAACAGCTGTAATACGATGCAAAACCCAAGCTATCATTCCAGGATGCTTCTTGTATCCTACCTTCTTTGGATAGGACAGCAGATCTTTTCTTGGCATAACCATACTCCTAATTATAAAAATTTATTTGACTCATATTTGGAAAACTTATATTACAAAATAGAAAATTATCACATTTAGCTAATATTTTAAATAAAAACACTACTAAATCTGCATAACTTATCTAAGTAAAGAAAATACATAGATCAACCAAATAAAATATATTGACGCAAGACTCATTAATGATCTGTTAAACTAATAAATTAAAATATGACCTATACATTAGCAATTATATATATAAACTACTAATTACCTAATACTTTAACTCTAGACTGCACTAAATACCTGTCAATTTAAATGATAATAAAAATGACAAATTAAAGTGAAAATAAAACTTGGAGCGTTATTATCTTATTTCAAACTAAAATTGTCAACTAAAATTAGAAAAAACTAATAATTAAATAAACAGATACTTAACTCTTTCATAAAATTAAATAAGCACTATCTATCGACATATATTTGTTTCTAACTCCACTCTATTGAGGTATCTAGATACCATACCACAGTAAAGTATCTCTATTCACTAATGATTAGGTAAAACCTGTTAATAATTTCTATTTTGAAAACCATTGAAAATAAAGGGTATTATAGCTATTGACAAAAAAATATCTTATCTATTAACAACTTAACTAAAAACCCCTTTAATCGTTATATTTTTCAATAGTAAATAAAAAAATAAGATATTATTGTGTTAAAACTGTTAAAAGAGAACAGATATCAACAAAAAGACTTGAAAAATCAATACTATATACTAGTTGCTTAAATTTTAAGCAGTTGTCACTGTTTATATTTATATGAATTATCAACTACTCTTTATCTTGAAATAAAAGGATTGTTTTTTATATCTCTTTCGTATAAAATCAGAGAATGAAATGCGTTAAGGTTTATAAAAAAAGAAAACTTGCAGATATTGATGCTTCTAAATTACTATCTAGTAGTATTCCATGTGTCGTATATGGGCATGAATTAACACCTAAAATAGTCACAATAGATAGTGGAGATAACCTAGTTGAACTATGCGTTGAAGAGAAATATTTTACTCGTGCTGAAACAATACTTAACAATAAAGATCACATGATTGTTAAAATATTCAAAATATTAACTTATAAAAATCATCATAAAAGAATGGCAAAAGAGAGTAAAAAAAGTGAACAACTTGAGAAAAGTAATATTTAATAAAATATTTCAATCAACTTATCTGATAAAATTCTCTAAAATAAACAGATGTTAAATTGTAATTGTGCTTAAGGCATCAATAATAAATTTATATCAAATATAAATATCTACAGCTATGCTTATTTAGTATTTAATTTTATTGACTCATCTCTATATTCACATGAATAATTCTCTATCTCTAATAAAATCTCCTGATCGTACCTATCTTTAAAATCTGTATATGTCTTCATACCCATAACTATATCAAAAAGATCATTATCATACATATCTCGTAGTAAAATATTTAATCTTTCTAATTTCTCATCAGTATAGTTATTAAATACGATCTTCTCAACAAAACCTTTTATAACATATTCATTCTCTAGCATCGCTCTACGTGCTGCTTGAAAAACTGCTTTCTTGTATAATGGATTATCTATCATACTATTCTCCCTTTTATAGATATGTAATATAGTTATTTCTAACCTTAATAAATTATAATTGCAATAATTATAATGCTTGGCATAAACATTGCTTTACTAAAATTAACAAATATATGAAGTGGGTAGTCTATGTCAAATACGAATAATAAACTTAAAGTTCAAAATCAAAAACCGATAGATAAAGTACAAGATAACTATAATCTATTAAACAATTCTGATAAACAGTTGTCTGATTTAGATAAATCTATACTTGAACTTTATGAACTTATTGAAAACCTAAAAGAAAAAAGTGAGAACAGAATAAACAAGTAATATCCACAAATATATTGACACTTTTTAATAAAATCAACCTAATCTATCTAATCATTAATTATTGTATCTTTTAAAACTTATTGCAATAACCGTACATTTTATATTATAATAAGTTATTACACATTCATACATCTTAATAGTAATAGATACTCTTTTAAAATAATATAATTGTACTTATAATATATATATTGCATTACGCATCAAATAAAATAATTGACACCTAATTTAATAGAGGTGTTTATATGGATAAAAATAGTGAAAATATAGATAACAATAATACTGTTGTAGAACCTATACCCACGAAAATAAATACATATAGAAATATAATATTAACTATTCTATTTGTGACTCTATCTATCGGAGCTGTTGTGGCGTATTATATGTATTTTGTCTATAAGGCAGTATTCTCTAAATTTATGTAGTTTATATTTAATAAAAAACATACTGTGTTAGGCATCAAATACAATAACTAATAATCATTTTAATCGAGGTATTCATATGGGTAAAGCTGTTAAAAGTAAAGTAACTAAAAAAAATAGTAATGGAAATGGGAAATTAATATTTATTGTTTTCTTTACACTTGTTGTAATTGTATCGGTAGGAGTTATATCTCTACATTTATATTCAAACTATAAGCTGAACACTGTTCTGAAATCGACTATAAGATCTTTTCGTGGAAATACTGAACTGTCGTACGCTAAAGCTGAATATACTTTTTGGAATAAGCAACTACGTATTAATGATTTAACTATCATAAAAGGAGATTCTACTATTGCACAGTTTGGTACAATTGATATTCCAAACATAGGCTTTCAAGAGAATTTACTTTCTGATCTAAATTTTAGTTTTGAGAATGCTCAATTAAATCTTTCATCTCCAGTATTTAAGATATTAGGTAAAAGAATTGAATCATTAGGATATAATCCATTATATTTTAAAGGATCTATCGGTATTAAGTATAATAGTGCTCATAAAAATATAATAATTAATAACTTTGAACTTGATATTAAAAATTTAGGGAAACTAAACATAGAGTTAGAAATACCAAATGTTCAAAATAAAAACGATCTACTTTATAACAGTTTTGAAAGATTAAGAGCAAGCTTTATAAATGATGGAATTATCAGTGAAGTAATAAGTAGTTACGCTAATAGTAGAGGATACGATCTTTTACAAGGTAAAGAGGTTGCTCTTTATAGATTAAGAACGTTAATGTCTAGATATGAGCCTATAAGTAATCAATATAGACAGTTGACTAGTTTATATGACTTTATAGAAAACTCATCTGAAATACTTTTTTCATCAGATGTAAGAACTTCATTATCTTTAATGGACTTATTTAAAATAATGAACTCTAAAA
Organism: uncultured Deferribacteraceae bacterium; assembly: GCA_947039395.1. Classification (GTDB taxonomy): domain Bacteria; phylum Chrysiogenota; class Deferribacteres; order Deferribacterales; family Mucispirillaceae; genus CAMQYB01. Next base: position 183,374 of record CAMQYS010000001.1, read on the forward strand.
CTTATAGTGGTATTGTTAGATCTATCCTAAACTTACCACTCATAGTGATAACTAAGTAAATCAACTGGGCTTAGTTCGTAAACAAGTTAGCAAGTGTGCTACGCATAATTACAACTTATAATTTTTGCAGTAACGCAATATATAATAAAACAAACATAAAAGATCCTCTTTAAATTATTAAAGGGGATTTTTTATATACTTAAATTGATACGAACAATTAACATTTATATCTTAGTAAATAGATTTGGTTAATCAAGTGATTTCTTAAAAGTGTTTACTTACTATGAAGCTTTACATTTACTTTAATTAATTAAACAACAGTGAGTATAAGTAGTTAATGGTTTGCAAAAGCCGTTTGAACAGTAGTGAGCGTGTGAGTGGAAAAAATTTCACTACACATGTGTTAACATTATTTACTACAAAATATCTTCCTTCATTATTATATTTATTAAGAAGTGCTATGTTTAATCTAAAGTGAATAATTCTCTCATCGTTCCTTATGTCAACAATAATTCCCTCTTTTATTTGATCTTATAAGTAAGAGTATTCGCTTGGAAGAGAACTATATATTTTTAATAAATATATTATTCATATTACTCGTATAAACATCTTTCTTTTTAAAAAAAATAAACATAGCTTTTTAATCCCCATTAATTTCCTAAATTATATTTAATTTAATCTACCTATCTACTTAAAAAGTTTTAATCTAAGTGAGTTAGATATAACTGTGATTGATGATAACGCCATCACTATCCCTGCTATCGCTGGATTAAGCATCGTGCCTGTTATAGGATACAACACCCCTGCTGCAACTGGTATCGCTATAATATTATAGATAAATGCTAAAAATAAATTCTCTCTTATTATCACTGCTGATCGTTTTGCAACTCTCACTGTAAACAAAATCTTTATAAGTTCATTTCTAATAATCATTATATCGCTTGAATTGATAGCTATATCTGTTGCTGATCCTAGCGATAAACCTATATCTGCCTTAGATAACGCTATCGAATCATTTATACCATCTCCAACCATAGCAACCTTTTTACCTGTTTCTTGAAAGTTGGATATAATCGTGAATTTATCATGAGGCGATACACTATGATAATAATTATTTATACATAAACTATCTGCAATCTTTTTAACAGAGTTATGATTATCTCCTGACAATATTACAGCCTCAATCGACAACTCTTTTAATCCATTAATTAAATCTACAGCGTTATCTCTTAATCTATCCCCTAACAACATTCTTCCTGCTAATTTATTGTCTACTGTGATATAAACAGTTGTATCATCTGTATAACTATCACCTGTGTCTAACACTGATATGTCAACATCATGATTAAGAAGCAGTAGCTCGTTACCTATAAGGATTTCCTCACCCATTACGGTTGCCATAACACCTTGTCCTGCGATATTCTCATAATGTTCAACCTCTACCGCACTACTCTTATTAAGCAGACTATCAACATTTAAATATGATACTATAGATCGTGCAATAAAATGTTCTGATTTATTTTCAACTAAAAGAAGTAATAATCTAATTTTTTTCTCTTCAAAACCGTTATAGATATCGAAACTTCTAACCTCAAATTTACCATCTGTTAATGTTCCTGTTTTATCAAACACAACAGTATCTATATCTTTAGCTCGTTCTAAAATCTCTCCATTTCTAATTAATACACCGTCCTTTGCAGCTCTGCCAACAGTTGCTATTATCGCAGTTGGGATAGCTAAACCTAATGCACATGGACAAGCTATAACTAAAATAGATACAAACGGGATAATACTCGCATTGATAGATCCTGTTGATATAAACCAAAAAACAAATGTTAATACAGCAATAGATAAAACTACTGGTGTAAATATTGAAGAAATCTTATCAGCTAATCGTTCAATAGAGGCTTTATGCATAGAGGCTTCAAGAACTGATTTTGTAATTGATGCTAAAACTGTATCTTTACCTAATTTTAACGATTTATAAGTTGATGATCCGTTGACAACTATCGTACCTGTATAGATTTTATCGCTAAACTCTTTTTTGATAGGTTTTGATTCTCCCGTTAATAGCGACTCATCAATAACTAGATGTCCATTTATAATCTCTCCATCTGTTGGAACAGTATCTCCCGCCTTTAGAATAATTATATCGTTTATATCTATATCTGATATACTTCTCTCAACCTGTTCTCCATCAACAATAACTGTAGCTTTTTTAGGAGATAGATTTATTAATGAATTGATCTCCTTAGATACATCTCGTTTTGCCCTATCTTCTAACGATCTTCCTAATAGTAGAAATGTTATTATAATAGCTGATGACTCAAAATATAATTCATGATGCGATCTACCTAACAGTAGTAACACTGTTGAATATATAAACGCTGTAAAAGTTCCAAGCGTTACAAGTGAGTTCATACCAGAACTTAACGGTTTCTTAAATGCTGGAATATAGAACGGATATCCACCGTAGAACAGTACAACTGCCGATAATATAAGCTGTATATATCCAGAATATGGAACATTGAAATCAATGATCATTGAACCCATAGATAGAATAAAAACTATTATACTAAACGGTAAAGTTATTAGAAATCTTCTAAATAACTTTCTACCTTTAGAACTATCAACTATATCATCTAATGATGGTGTAAAACCTGCTTTTCTAATAGATTCAAATATAGCCTCAACATCAGTATCATCATTCACAACAATCATAGCTCTATTTGTAGCAAGGCTAACTGATACCGAAATAACTGTTTTATCTTTTGATATAACTTTCTCAACTCTATTCACACAAGCAGCACAACTCATTCCCGCGATTGATATATCTATCTGTTTCATAATTTTACCTATCTGTTTCTTTTTTTAATAATTGCAAAAAACTATATTTCATAATATCATAACAGTGTTTATGAAAATTGGTATATATATTATAGAAGAAGATCTTGCCATCGCTATTAAAACCTTTCTAGATTTAAGAAATATTAATAGTGAGGTAGTTGATCGTAAAAATCTACAACTTGATCTATACGATATAATTATAGTAGAAAGTTGTAAAGATGATTTAGTTCTATATAAAAATAAACTTACTTTAACAGATGATATATCATTAAAAAATGATCTTAACTATATATATATACCTTTTACTGCACACGAACTTTTACTTAAAATTGAGGGGTTAATAAACAAAGGTAGTAGGAAATAGTTCATAGTAAATAATTTTATATTATATAAATACTTTTGAGGAAAGAAAAATGAATGAAAAATTAGTTGAATACTCTAACGATGGAGATTTAGTTGGTGTACAACGATGTATAGAAAATGGAGATAATGTCAATTCTGAAGATGAAAGCGGAAATACAGCGTTATTATATGCTTCAAGTAGAAAACATATTGAGATAGTAAAATATCTTATAGATAGTGGAGCTAGTATTAATTTTCAGAATAAACATGGTTATACTGCACTCATGTGTGCAGCAATGGTAAACAGTATAGAGGTCGTAAAAACCCTTGTAGAAAACAACGCCTTAATTGATTTGAAAGATAATAAGGCTTCTACTGCATTACTCTATGCTTCAAAAAGCACCTCCCATTCAGAAATAGTAGAGTATCTTGTTAAAAACGGTGCTGACGTTAATGTTAAAAATGATGAGGGTATTACAGTGTTGTTTTATGCCTCAAGTAGTAACAATCTCAATCAAGTAAAATATCTTATTGATAATGGTGCTGATATTAATATTAATGGTATACGTGGTACAACAGCATTAATTGAGGCTTCAGCAAATAAATATAATAAAATGGTAGAGTATTTAATAGGAAAAGGAGCATCTATTAACGATCAAGATGAAAATGGTTATACAGCATTAATGCGAGCTTCAGAAGAAGGATATTTTGAAACAGTAAAATATTTAGCAGATAATGGTGCTGATATTAATATACAAAATAAAGACGGTCTTACAGCAACAGCGCTAACTAAATCTAAAAAAATAATACAATATCTTGTAGGAAACGATACTCTAGTAAAAAATAATACTATAGCTAATACAAATAACGCTTCAGATAAAAAACTGGAAGAAGAGTTTCTTATATTTCAGTGTTTTGAATTTAAGTTGGCAGTTCTAGAAGTGCTAATGTATAAACTTAAGTTAATAACACCTTTTGATATATATAAATTTGCTGAGCAATACGGTGATGAAGAAATTGATATAGACAGTGAAGAGCCTATTCCTGCTGTTATTGATTATTTTAGAGAATTAGCTATCCCTAAAAGATTTGATAAATATGTTGAAAGTATTGATATGGATGGTGGTAACGACATATATATGAACATCGCTCCTCTATGGACTGGAGAAGATGGTTTTTTTGATATTAACGATATTACCAGTGAAGAAATTCTACAGTTTCCAAATCTTAAAAAAGTTTCATTAATGAGTGGGAGTTCTTTTAAAGATGTATCAGAAGTGTTTAGACAACATGGAATTGATGTGGAAAGCTGTTAATTAAAAAGTAGTAAAACTTCAGAAAGGTGCTTAAGGTACAGTATAATTATTTTAATTATATCTCTATTAGCAGAGGTTATTGTTTGGTCTATTATTGTATGATTACAATTTTCATGATAAAGTTAACCGTTATATAGATGAGTTTTATGATTGTAGCTACTATCAAGAATAATATAAACATCGCCATTTTGAACAGTATCGTAAAGAGATAAAAATATTATCTAAAACGAGATGAGATTGTTAGATGATTTAATAATCCATGCTCCATACTATCACTACCTTTATATACACCTTTTATAGCAACAAAACTTTTATTTAAAATTGAGGAACTAAAAACAGATGAGCAAATTTACACATCTACATTTACATACAAAATATTCAGCTCTTGATGGAGCTATAAAATTAGACGAATTAGCAGATAGATTAATAGAACTCGGCATGGACTCATGTGCTATAACAGATCATGGAGCTATGTACGGTGTTGTGGACTTCTATAAAACATTAAAGTCTAAAGGTATAAAACCTATTATAGGTTCAGAGTTTTATATATCTCCAAGTGATAGACTTAAAAAAGATTATCCAAGAGGGGTGCAATCTAGTTATCATCTTGTTCTGCTTGCAGAAAATGATATCGGATTAAACAATCTATATAAACTTTCTTCAATAGGATTTTTAGAAGGGTTCTACTATAAACCAAGAATAGATAAAGAGGTTTTAGAGAAATATAGCGAAGGTATTATAGCTTTATCTGCTTGTTTAGGTGGAGAAATCCCTAGAACTATCTTCTCTAAAAACTATGAAGCAGCTAGAGATATGGCATTAGAATATAATCGGATAATGGGAGATGGAAATTTTTTCCTAGAACTTCAAGAGAACGGTATAGGCGAACAAACAATAGTTAATAAACAGTTGATCGCTATCTCTAAAGAAACTGGTATTCCTCTTGTTGCAACAGCTGATTGTCACTATCTTAATCAAGAAGATCATGAATTTCATAATATCTTAATGCGTATCCAACTATCAAATAGATTTGGCAATAAAGCAAACGATACTCTTGATGAAAACGGAAATATTGATACAACAGATAAAGATATAGCTGAATACTCATCTGAACTTTATCTCAAATCACCTGAAAAAATGATTGAAGATTTTCATTATGCTCCTGAAGCTATTGCAAACACTATTAAAATAGCTGAAAGATGTAATGTTAAAATTGAGTTTGGAAAACTTCATCTACCTATATTTGTATCAGACGATAATGAAGATCCTGAAACTCATATAAGAAGACTTGCCACAGAAGGATTAAATGAGCATTTAAAAGATATAGATCCATCTAAATTTGATCAATATAAAGATAGACTTGAAGAAGAATTAAAAATTATCATAGATAAAGGTTTCGATAGTTATTTCCTAATCGTTCAAGATTTTGTTAAACATGCAATAAATGTCGGAACATCTGTAGGTCCTGGTAGAGGATCTGGAGCTGGATCATTAGTATCATACTCGCTAGGTATAACTGATATTGATCCATTAAAATATAATCTACTTTTTGAGAGATTCCTAAATCCTGAAAGAGAATCTATGCCAGATTTTGATATAGATTTCTGTATTAAAGGAAGAGCTGAAGTTATAGATTATGTAACTCAAAAATATGGTACCGACAGAGTTTCACAGATCGTAACTTTCACTACGTTAAAACCTCGTAATGCTATTAGAGATATCGGAAGAGCTTTAGGGCTATCTGTTGCAGAGTACGATAAACTATCTAAACTTATCCCATTTGGAACATCAACATTTGAGAAAGCTTTTGACTCTGATCCATCTCTTGAGAATACTTTTAATGCAATAGATAGAACAGGACAAGTATTAAAATATGCAAAAAAGATTGAAGGATTAATAAGGCAAGTAGGGCTTCATGCAGCTGGTGTAATTATAGCTGATGATAAAATTGATAGTTATGCTCCTCTTGCAAAAGGGCCTAATAAAGAGGTTATTATTCAATATGAAAAAGATACAGCAGAGAAAGTTGGACTAATTAAATTTGATTTCTTAGGCTTAAAAAACTTAACAACTATTGATAATACTATCAAAAGAATAAAAAAAGAAGTTGATAAAGATTTTGATATAAAAAAAATACCGTTAGATAATAAAGCTGTATATAATATGTTGAGTAGAGGTGAATCAGTTGGTGTTTTTCAACTTGAGAGTGATGGTATGAGAAATCTTTTAGAGAAATTAAAACCTACTGTTTTTGAAGATATAATAGCAGCGAACGCTCTATATCGTCCAGGACCAATTAACAGCGGTATGCTTGATGATTTTGTTGAAAGAAAACACGGTAGACAAAAAATTGTATATCTATTTAATGAGATCAAACCGTACCTTGAAGAAACCTATGGTGTTATCGTTTATCAAGAACAGGTAATGCAGATAGCAAGAACAATAGGTGGATATTCACTAGGAGCTGCAGATACTCTACGTCGTGCAATGGGTAAAAAGAAAGCAGATGTTATGGCTCTTGAAAAAAATAAATTTCTCTACGGATTAGAAGCAGAAAATATTATCGGTGTACAGAAACTTGGATTTGATATGAAGAAAGCTGAAGAATTATTCGATCTTATGGCTCAATTTGCTGAGTATGGATTTAATAAAAGTCACTCGGCTGCATACTCATTAATCGCTTATCAAACAGCATACCTTAAAAAACATTTTCCTAATCAATATATACCTGCACTTTTAACAAGTGATATTGACGCATCTGATGATCTTATCAAACATTTAAAAGATGCTGAAACTTTAGGATATAAAATTCTTATTCCAAGTATTAACCATAGTTTCATAGATTTTAGATATGACGCTGAAGAACATGGTATGCGATTCGCTCTTTCTGCTATAAAAAATGTTGGTGCAAATATAATTGATAGTTATGTAACTGAACGTGAAAAAAATGGTAAATTCAGTAGCATATATGAGATGTGTAAAAGATTAGACTCTAAAGCTTTAAATAAAAAAACAGTTGAGTCTTTAATTTTATCTGGCGCATTAGATTGTTTTAATAAATTTAGATCACAACACTTAAGTATATATGAAGAGTGTCTACAAGGTGCCAGTCATACCGCTAAACTTAAAGCTAAAGGAATTTCAACGATCGAAGATTTTATAGAAACTGATGAAGATGAAGTAGAATTCTATAACGAAATTGACGAAATGCCTAAAAAAGAACTTCTTGAAAAAGAGAGAGAGTTAACCGGTATCTATATATCTGATCATCCACTTAAAGAACTTGAACCTATAATCTCACTTATAAGTGAAAACTTTCTATCTATTAAATCGTACGCTCACGATACAGCTGTACTTGTAACAGGAATGATCGACTCTGTACAGATAAAAATCACTAAAAAAATGCAAAAAATGGCTGTTGTTAAACTCTTAGGATTAGATAGTGATATTGAAGTTATATTGTTTTCAAGACAGTTTTCTAAATATCAAAATCTATTAGAGAAAAATGAACTCCTAACAGTTAAAGGAAGAGTGTCAAATAACTCTGATAACATGTCTTCAAGAGGAACAGTGTTAGTCGATGAAATTCTCGATATATCTGATGCTATCGAAAAAGAATTAGGTGCTGTGTCTATAAATTTCAACCTTAACAACAGTGATAACAATAGTAGCAAACTAAGTGCTGTACTTACAGAACATGCTGGAAAAATGCCTGTAAAACTTTTTATTGAAAATAAAGATAAGTTTAGTACAACTCTTGTACTTCCTCAAAAATATAATATTAAACCATCTTTTGAACTTATCACATCTCTAAGAAGCTTAAACGGTTTTAAAAGCTTAACACCTATATATAAAAGTGATAAATTGTTTTTCAATAAAGTTGTTGATATTGAAGATACTTTATCTATTGAAGATCAATAAAAACATTGATCGCTTTATAATTAAATTTTGGAGAATATAAATGATAAAAAAAATATTAACAATTGCTGGATCAGATTCTGGTGGATGTGCTGGTATACAAGCCGATATTAAATCTATATCAGCGTGTGGTGGGTTTGCTACATCTGTTATAACTGCAATTACTTCTCAAAATACATTAGGGGTAACATATATTGAAGAGCTATCGTTAAAATCTATAGAAACACAGATAGATGCTGTTATATCTGATATCGGTACCGATGCTTTAAAAACTGGAATGGTTGCATCAACTGATATTATAAAACTAATAGCAAAAAAGATCAAAGAGTATGATATAGCCAACTATGTTTTTGATCCTGTTATGGTTGCAACATCTGGAGATATTCTTCTTAAAAGCAATTCAATAGAGAGTTTAAAGAAATATCTACTTCCTATATCTATGCTCATTACTCCAAATATTCCTGAAGCAGAAATTTTATCTAATATAACTATAAACAACGATGAAACGATAAAAGAGGCTGCAAAGATAATCCACTCGCATGGAGCAAAAAATGTTCTCATCAAAGGTGGACATTCTGATAATGAATATGCTACAGATATATTATATGATGGTGAAACTTTTAAAGAGTTTAAAGATCTACGTATTGATACTAAAAATACTCACGGTACTGGATGTACATACTCTGCGGCTATTGCGACTAATCTAGCTAGAAATTATAATCTTTACGATGCAATAGCATTATCTAAAAAATATATTACTGAATCTTTAAAGTACGGTGTGGATATGAATATAGGTGCAGGATCAGGTCCTGTCAACCACTTCTATATGCTAAATAAATAGTTTGAAATTAAAATAATAGATTTAGGTATTAGTTATGATAAAACAATTTTCTTACTCTGATTACGATTTTTTTGCATATTTTTATAATAAATATTGGACAGTAGGATATCCTCTTGCTATGGTTAAAGCGTTAGATAAAATTCTTTTTCCATATATAAAGTCTGATGCTAAAATATTAGACCTATGTTGTGGTACTGGAAATGTATCTCATGAACTATCTAAAATAGGTTATAATGTTATGGGAGTAGATGGATCAGCATCTATGCTCTCATACGCTAATATTAACGCTCCTGATGTTAAATTTATTCAATCAGATATAAGAGAGTTAAATCTTGATACTAAGTTTGATGCGATAATATCGTTACTTGATTCTATTAATCATCTACTAACTGTAGAAGATCTTGAAATCGCTTTTAGAAATGTTCATAAGCATCTTAACGATGATGCGATATTTGTGTTTGATATCAACTCTTATAAGTCATCTATTACAGTTGCTGATTGTTCGTTTTCAGTGGTTGAGGATACAAATGTATTTATAAATAACGCTTATTACGATGAAAAAGAAGAGAAATTAATATACAATATAACAATGTTTATGAAAGAAGATAGTAACTGGATTCGTGGAGATGTACAGATAGTAGAGAAATATTACGACGAAAATATAATTGTAGATATTTTACGATCTATAGGATTTAATAATATCTCTATAATGCAAGGTTATAGAGATCTTAGAATTAAAAAGTTTTGTGATAGAATTTTTATCACTGCAAGAAAGTAGTTTTTAATTACTATTCCAGATGTTTTGTTGTAAAAATAATTGATTAATTAAATTGAGAGTAACATACTTAGATAATATTATAAGTTTTATAACATCTATATACGTGTTGGATAGCTGTAATGATGTAGCTATAAATGATATCTTGTTAATGTGGAACAAGTTACAACGGTTACCTAAATTTGTTGCAAAATTAATATTATAGCTATAAACGGTGATAATGATATCCTTATTGAATGAAGTGGGGGGAAATATTCATATATGATATGAATATCATTTGATACTCTGCAATTAATATATATTGATAATATCTACAATGTTATGTTATAAATACTTTAGAGTAAAAAGTTTTGTGATAAAAATAATTATCCTATATAGAACATAGTAAAAATAGTGATAAAGTGTAAGATTATAGCAGTAGAAAAAATAAAAACATATTATTTATAAGGAGAAAGTTATGAAAGATACATTAGATCTACTTACTCACAGAGGCAGTATAAGAAAATTTAGCGATAAACCTATACCAGAAGATGTTTTACACAATATTTATAAAGCCACTATATGTTCGCAAAATTACGCTAACGGTCAACAGTACTCAATAATAGTTGTGAACGATCAGAAGAAAAAAGATTTCCTATATGAAACAACTGTTTCACCAACATCTGGTAAAGGAATGAGCTATATCAAAAAAGCTCCCATCTTTCTATTATTCGTAATGGATTTTAATAAGATAGATAGAGTTATGAAAAAAGAGAAAGTTGAAATGAAAATTCAAGACTCATTAGAAGCTCTATTAATCGGTGCTGTCGATGTTGGTATAGCAATAGAAGCTGCAACTGTTGCAATAGCTAGAGAGGGGCTAGGTTCTGTTGCAGTTGGTGCAATTAGAACTTCTGTAAAAGAGATCATTGAGACATTTGAACTACCAGAGTATACATACCCAATTGCAGGTTTAGCATTAGGCTATTTAGATGACAGTGTATCTATATTTGAAACTCCTAGATTACCTCTTAAATCATTTCTTCATTACGATACTTATAAAAAAGATACGTTTGATGAACTTGTTGATGAGTATGATGTGAAAATGAAAGATGTATATGTAAGTAAAGGAATACCTGATCTTACTTGGAGTAAGTTTGTTTCTAACTATTACGGAAAAGCTATCTATATTGAACAGATAGAGTCGTATAAAAAACAAGGTTTTAAATTGTAGAGGATCTAAAGTTTCTATAAAATTATATTTGTACGTATATAAACAAAAAAGTTTTATACTCTTATATTTATATGCGTACAACATTTTCAAAATATTCAAAACATTCCGATATTAAAAAATAAAATTCTAGAATAGATATATCAATTTGATAGTCTTTAATAATTGTAGACGCACTTAAACCGTAGTAGTAAACTCTACATTAATATAAGTCTACGTATAAAAGTTTTAAACATTATATAGGTATCACAAGACACTTTATACATATTATTATGTATAAAATTTGAAATGATTAAATGATTTAAAAGATAAACCCGATACTTTATATAAGTATAGTACAAGTAAATGTATTATTTAGATCTCCATACTTACATAAAATATACAATTAAGCTTTCTTAACTTTTCCAGCCTTAATACATTTAGTACAAACTTTTAATTTCAATTTCGTGCCATCTTGTTGAACAGCTCTAACACTTTGTACATTTGGATACCAAACTCTCTTACTTACATTATGGCTTTTACTAATTTTATTACCATATAATGGACCTTTTCCACAGATATCACAACGTCTAGACATTCTTCATCTACCTCCCGAAGTAAATCAAACAGATAGTAATAATACTCTATTTATATTAAATATCAAGTAAAAAATTGCCTTTAGACCACTTTTAATAAAATAAATATATTAAAAGTCCATTTGTTATATCTTAATAACGTATTTTACTGCTTGATTTTAGACTATATAGGTGTTACTCTAACTAATACTATTTTGTTTAGGTAAAGGCTATGAAAATCACAAAAGATACTATAATTGCAGAAATATTAAAAACCGTTCCAGGCTCAAAAGAAGTTTTTGAAAAACATAATATGGGCTGTTATACATGTATGGGCGTACAAAAAGAAAGTTTAGAGAAAGGCTGTCTGATGCACGGTAAAGATGTTGATGAGGTTTTGAAAGAAATTGAAGAACTCTCAAAATAACTGTATCAACAGTAGGATCCAGTTATAGTTATGTCAAAAATTAATTTATTACCCGATGTAAAATCAGCTGTAGGCACGTCAAAAGAAAATTCATCACCTAAGCTTAACTTAACTACATGTATGGAAAAAAATGATTCATTACCAATTTTTAAATCGTATCGTCAAGGTGGATCTAGATATGAAGATGTACTATCTTTAAATGCAGATCAACTAAACCTAAAGTTTGAAGAAAATATAATGGTATCTTCTGATAAGATATGGGATCAATTAGCCACTATATCTCAATTTAACTATATAGATTTTAAATCTATATACGGTAACGATAATCCACTTAATCTTGAGATCGGAATAGGTAACGGAGAGTTTTTAGCTCATATCGGAAATAGTTACACAGATGAAAATTTTCTAGGATTAGAAGTTTTTAAAGAGGTATTCTTAAAAGCTGTCTCTAAAATAAGAAATCAAGAACTACATAACTGTAGAATTATTCAGTTTGATACAGCTCTTATTGTTAGGTTAATTGAAGATAATTACCTTAACTCTATCTATGTAAACTTTCCTGATCCATGGCCTAAAAAGGCACATAAAAAAAGAAGGTTACTTAAAATAGATTTCATAGAACAGTTAGCTAGTAAGTTAAAAGTAGGTGGAACTTTAAATATAGCCACCGACCACGATGATTACGCAGCAGAGATCGCTGAAAATATCGTTGCTGTAAAACAGCTTAAATCAGAATATGATTCTGTATACGTTAGAAATATTACAGATTATTTCCATACTAAATATTATAGAAAATTTGTCTCAACTGATGGAGCTTACTTTTTTAAATATAGACGTATATAGTAACAATATAAATAAATATATCGCTTACTTTTAACATATATGATGTATAATGTTTCTATGTATAATACATCAACATCTAATAGTATTATGATGTGGATATATGTATAGAGTTTAGAGAGATGTAAAGGTGGCTTACTTTTTTAAGTCTAGTTATATAGTAAACACGAGAGATAGATAATGATTAAGAAAATATTATTAATGTTAGCCGTAATACTTATTCCGTTCAAGTTTGTATTTGCAGAAAATATATCAAAAGCGTATGAGATAAATATAAAAGGTATTATCACAAACGGTACTTACGAATATATCAAATCTACAGTTGATAACGCCTCAAAAGATAACTCATCTATGGTGATTATAAAACTTAATACTCCAGGTGGATTACTGGATTCTACAAGAGATATCGTTACATCAATTCTATCCTCAACTGTTCCTGTAGTTGTGTATGTTTCACCATCAGGAGCAAGAGCCGCATCAGCTGGAGCATTTATTCTTCTTGCTGCTAACTACGCTATTATGGAAGATGGAACAAATGTTGGTGCAGCTCATCCAGTATCATCATCTGGTGAAGATATTGACGGCACTATGCAAGAGAAAGTTGTAAACGATACCGTCGCATTAATGCAATCTATCGCTGAAAAAAGAGATAGAAATTTAGATGTTGCTACCAGCATGGTTATCGACTCTAAAAGTTTCACAGCTTCAGAAGCGTTCAAAAATAATATTATCGATAGTGTAATCGTTGACGGAATGTATATTGAAAGTATCAAAAAACATTTTAATATAACAAATGAAATTGAAATTATAAAAGTAGAGATGACAACTTTACAAAAATTTGTATCATTTCTAGCTAATCCAAATATATTAGTAGCTCTATTCTTTTTCGGTATCTTAATGATCGGTCTAGAATTAAAAGCACCCGGAACATTTATATTCTTAGGGATAGGTATTGCATCATTAATATTTTTCGCTGTTGGATCTAATATCATTTCAATAAATATATTCGGATTACTTCTGATGATTTTTGGAGTATTTCTACTCATATTAGAACTGTTCATCGTATCGTTTGGAGTGCTTTCAATTGCGGCTATCATATCTATGGTTGTAGGGTTACTGATGTTATTTGATGGAGAAAATAATATGGGGATATCTGTTTCGTATACATTAATATTCTTTATTATAGGAAGTTTTGCTGCAATAGTATTACTTATCGGAAGATTACTGTTATCTGATTTTAGACGTAAGTCTGTATCAGGTGGAGATGCGTTAATCGATCAACACGCAGAAGTTTTAGAGTTTGATACTAAAAAATCTAAAGGTAAAATATTTATCAACGGTGAAATATGGAACTTTATATCTGATGATAATAGTATCATCGAAGGTGATACTGTAACTATTATCGGTAGAGATAATCTTACATTCAAGGTAAAAAAATAATTAATGAACCGTAGAACAGTATTTATTAAAGATCCAATTAATAAACACTCGATCCGTGTGTTAATGGCTGCTTATGAAAAAGCTTTTCCTAATGAAGATTATTTTGTTACAGATTTTAAAACAGCTTATGATTTTGTATCAGATAACGATATTGCTATCTTCTCATCAGCCTCACGATCTATCGATAAAAATATAGATCTTGTTGAGTCCTTAAAATTAAAAAGCAAAAATATAACATCTATAATCGGTGGCCCTCACGCATCTGCAAGACCTAACTCACTTGTTGATAATTTTGATATTGTAGCAACTGGTGAAGGTGAACTACTTATAGAGAAAGTTATTAAAGATATATTTAGCGATAGTATAGATTACTCTGTTATCGCAGGTGAAAAAGTTAAAAACCTTGATGATTTTCATGTCTTCCCTCGTAAAAAAGTATCACTTGGACCTATTGAATTAATTCGTGGTTGCATATCAAAATGTACATACTGCCAAACACCTAAACTGTTTTCAGGTGCATTAAGATATAGATCGGTAGATTTTATCGCAAATGAAATAGAGTTTGCACTAAGCAGAAAAGGATATGCTGAAGCTAGATTTATAGCCCCTGATGCATCATCATATTACTATAATAAAGGCGTAAACCTTGAAGCTATAGAAAATCTACTATCAACTATTAGAGGCTTAATAAAAGATAATGGTAAAATATTTTTCGGTACTTTTCCATCTGAACTTGATCCAGCTGGAGTTACAAAAGAATTGATCGATTTAATGGTTAAATATTGTGATAATAAATTAATCGTAATCGGTTTACAATCTGCATCAGATAAAATGCAAAAAATTATGAAACGACGTAGTGGCATTAAAGAGACAGAGAGAGCAATTGAACTATTTCTTGATAATAAATTTGAAATCGTTGTGGATCTTATTTTTGGATTGCCTTACGAAGATGAATTTACATATCTAGAAACTTTAAAATTTATAGATAGATGGCACGGTAAAATAACTATCCATGCTCACCCGTACGATCCTCTACCCGGAAGCCTTTGGGAGAATGAAACCTCTACTACCGTCCCAGATATTTTAATCAAAAAAATGAAATCGTTGCAAGGTATCGGTAAAGTTTTTGGTAATACAGTTTAAAGATTTACGTTTACGTTTAGGTTTACCACTCCATAATAAAAACTTATCCGTTTTACAATCTAAGTTTCCAACTCAATAATCTAAGTTTATCCGTTTTATAATCCAAGTTCCCAACTCAATAATCTAAGTTTATCCGTTTTACAATCTAAGTTTCCAACTCAATAATCTAAGTTTATCCGTTTTA
>CAMQYS010000002.1 GCA_947039395.1 uncultured Deferribacteraceae bacterium
ATTGAGTAATTGGCGTTTGGGATTGAGTTGCGTGCTTGACTTTAGGGTTGAGTTGCGTGCTTGACGTTTGGTGTTGGATTGGGTAATTGGGATTGGGATTGAGTTAAGTGTGTATATTAGGTGCGTAGGCTAGTTGGCGTTGGTTAGGCATGGTAGAGAATCGGCGTGTTAGGTAATATATATTAAACCGATTGTCATAGATTATTTTATTATAACTACACACATAAAAACTTGTATGCATCTAATTAACTTGCTGTGTGTACATATATAAAAACGATAGATAGTCATTTAAGTTATCAATTTTATCTTACTATTAATATATCTGTTAAATTATTTTGTAGATAAATATGAAATTTTAAATGATTCTAATCAATACTGTTTTGATATAGAGCATATAAAAGAGATTATTTTGATAATTACATAGCACTTGATTTTCTCTTATGCTTTAGATAAAATTCAAAAAGAAAAGAACGTAACAATATCCGTTAATATGTTTACTGCGAAAGGGAGTTAATTAAAAATATGAAATCATTTATTGAGAAAATAGAAAACTTGCTTGAAGAGAGTAAACTTGAGAAGATAGATGAGATCACTTTTCTCTCTTACGGATATGAATTGTTAGTTGAACTTTACGATTTAGGATATGAAAAAGAGAGTATATAAAACACTACATGAGAAATATCTGATATATCAAAATCAAGATGAAGTTAAAAGTGATCTAATTGCAGACTTGTTAGATTTCGTTGTAGGGTGGTGTGCTCCATCTAAAAAAATATGGGATAATGATGAGGGAGGCTTTGATAGAACTTTGATTAAATAATATCTTGATATGAGTAATGAGTAATAAACAATAAGCGACAAGCAATGAGCGACGAGAGTTGATGACAGTAGAGCAGAGTATGAAAACCAAAAATATAAAATTCACATATTTTGGATTGAATTATAAAGGTGGTTACTATACGATACATGGTACAGGTTATTTTGATAATAATGAAAAATAATGAATGTGGTATAATACTGTAAAAATAATATTTTTTGTGCACTCAAAACTCATATGATTGGAGATTATATATGCAACTTAATTTACAATTAAAGGAAAAATTAGATATAATAATTGATAAATATAATATTACAATGATGGGTTCAGGTTATCTTGAATGCATTTGCCCTTTTAAGAATATAAAAAATTTTTTAGATGAAATTAATAATCTTAATATCAAAATATGTGGTTTTAACTGGTGGTGCTTTGTGTGTGATGATGGATCGCATGAGCCATGTGGGCATGGTGGTCCTAAAACAAAAGATGGATACTATTCAGAAATTAATATGTCGGAATTTTGGGAATTTGACTCAATTTTAGAAATGAAAAAATATTTGATACATGATTATGTTAATAGTAGTGAATATAAATCATGTTATAATCCCTCATTTTATATTGAAGTCGATAGTAGTTGGGAAAATAAAACTATGATTGAAAAAAAAGTTTACCACTACAGATTATAACCATTGCACGTAAGTACCCCTATTCCCTAGCGACCAAGTAAAATACAACTTATCCAAACAACTAAATACGTACAACACAAGCACTTATCCACTAAAAATCGGTAGGTGCTTTTTTGCGTCATTGAAAGTATAGATATCCGCTTCTTCACTATTACAGATAAAGAAGGAAAAAAGCTTGGAGTTGGAGTTAAAGATTATGCATCTATTGTTGTGGATATACATTGCTTTAATATTCCAATAAGCGGTGAAATGAATGACCTTGCAGCGAGATTTTGGATTAAAGTGGATTAAAAAGGTTGATGAACACAATATTACTTTAGCATTTCAAAATATACATATGATGTAAGTAAAATAACAATTAGGTAAAGGGTGGTTTTATGAATAAAGATGAAGCTAGGGAAACACTATCCCATCATACTTGCAGCCATACTGATATTAATAATGAAAAATGGAAAGGAGGATTTTTGGATAATTTCAGAGGAGGATATTCTCATCAAATAGGGGAAAAAATCCACGAGGTGATAATGTGCCTAAGGTGTTTAGCAGACGACTTAGGTAAAGATTTGATAGATACTTAGTTATTGATATTTATTCCATATTGTACTTTTTGCAAAATTGGGTTCTGTATGAAAATGCACGCTTGCAAAGTACTTTAACAAAAGAGCAATTCAAAACCATTGAATGTTGGTATTATTTGATTTCTAAATGTTTTTACTCTTTGCTACATAATGATTTGGAAGGTCCTTTAATATGTATGAAGACTATTGTGAAGGAAATTTTCATAATATGGCTACTTAACTTATATTCGCCTACAAATAGAGTTCAAGTTTCTATAACACATAAAATAACCATTTTATTATATTGCTAAGATTACTCTGTATCGCTACCATTATATAGATATGGTTCGTAAAGATCAACTTAATCAACTAACCTATCCAATCCATAAATATAAAAAAGCCGACATATATTATATACATCGGCTTAATTATATGAAATTTAATAATTTAATATTTTAACAATATTACTCTACTACAAAATCCATTTTTTCTGCTAACTGTTTAGTGTATGAGTTTCTACGTTTCTGTTTCAACGAAGCCTCTTCTACTATTTCAGCAAACTTATCTGGATCAGCTTTCTTAGTAATCTTAAATCTGTTCTCCATAGACATAAACTCAGCAAGCTCTATAGTCGCATCTTTACTATCAACAATAAGTGGATTTTTACCTTCACTTACTAAATCAGGGTTATATCTGATTAACTGCCAATAACCTGCCTCAATAGCTTTCTTCTGATGATCAACACCGTACGTCATATCTAAACCTTGTGCGATACAATGAGAGTATGCAATTATTAACGAAGGTCCATTATACGCTTCTGCCTCAATAAATGCTTTTAAACATTGTGCAGGGTTCGCTAATGAAACTCTTGCAACATATATAGATCCGTATGTCATAGCGATCATAGCTAGATCTTTCTTCTCTTGCATTTTACCCGATGTTGCAAACTTAGCCGTTGCACCAAGTGGTGTAGATTTTGACGCTTGTCCACCAGTGTTAGAGTAAACCTCTGTATCTAATACTAAAATATTAAGGTTCTCTCCTGATGCAAGTACGTGATCTAATCCACCGTAACCTATATCGTAAGCCCAACCATCTCCTCCCATCATCCACGTAGATTTTGGAAGTAAGAAATCTGCCATAGATAAGAAATCTTTAGCCTCTTCTGTTTTAATACCTTCAAGTTTAGTTTTTAACTCTTTAACTAATACACGTTTAAGCTCTATCTCATTTTGAGTTTTTGAAGGAGCTTCACTTATCTTACCGTATAAATCACCGATTTCACCTTTAAACTTCTCAAGATAATCGTTCGCTTTACCAGTGAAATAATTTACAGTCATCTTCATTCCATAACCGTACTCAGCGTTATTCTCAAATAATGAGTTACCCCAAGCTGGACCTAAACCATCTGATCTATCGCAATATGGAGTAGTTGGAAGGTTACCACCGTAAATAGATGAACAACCTGTTGCGTTTGCTAGATATAATCTATCTCCAAATAGTTGTGTTAATACTTTAATGTATGGAGTCTCTCCGCAACCTGCACAAGCACCAGAATATTCAAAACCGTATGGAGCAAACTGAAGCCCTTTAATAGTTGCTTTATTATATTGATCTGGTGCTAATTCTGGAAGGTCTAGGAAGAATTTATAATTTTCTACTTCACTATCTCTAATAGGCATCTGCGGACGCATATTAATAGCTTTTAAATTAGGATCTGTTTTGCTAACTGCTGGACAGTTGATTACACATACCGAACAATCAACACAATCTTCAGGTGCAACTTGAACTGTGAAAGCGTAATCTTCAAACCCTTTACCTTTTGCTTGAACATGTTTAAATGTTGAAGGTGCTTTATCTAACTCACTCTTAGGATATGATGCAACACGTATTGCAGAGTGAGGACAATGGAATGCACATAATCCACATTGAATACAAATATCTGACTCCCATACAGGTATCTCAACAGCTAGATTTCTCTTCTCATACTGCGTTGTAGCTATAGGCCAAGTACCATCTGCTGGTAACTGTGATACAGTTATTTGTTCACCTTCATTAGCAACTAGCTTAGATGTAACCTCTTGTACGAAACTAGGTGCTGATGGATCTAGACAACCATTAATTAAATCTAATTGAATATAAGGTACATGTCCTTCTTTAGATGGAGTATCAACTCTACCTGGATATATTACCTCTTCAAACTTAGTAGCACCGTATTCAGCTGCATTATTGTTCATAGTAACTACGTTATCTCCGTATTTACCATAAGACTTTTTATTAGCTTTCTTAATAGCTTCTAACACTTTATCAACAGGGATAATTTTAGAAATAGCAAAGAATGCTGTTTGCAATATAACGTTATATCTGCTACCTAAACCAAGTTCTTTAGCAATTGCTATTGCATCTATTACATAAAATCTTGCTTCTCTTGCAATAATTTGTTCTCTAATATAAGAAGGTAAGTTATCCCAAACCTCTGTTGCAGAGTATGGACTATTTAATAAAAAATTACCACCCTTATTAAGAGGGCCTAAAACATCAAACCTTTCAAGGAAAAAGAAGTTATGACACGCTAGGAAATCTGCATGCTCTACTAAGTATGAGCTTTTAATTGCTTTATCACCAAAACGTAAATGTGATGTTGTAACTGATCCTGCTTTCTTAGAATCATAAACAAAATATGCTTGAACTTCTTTACCTGCTTCTGTATTAATAATCTTAGCTGTGTTCTTATTAGCACCAACAGTTCCATCTGATCCTAAACCGATAAATATAGCTTCAAATGTTTCAGGTGTAGATATATGCCATGAGTAATCAACCTCTAATGAAAGATTGGTAACATCATCTATTATACCAACAGTAAATGAATTTTTAGGAGCTTTTGACAATAAGTTATCGTAAACTGCTTTAACCATTGCTGGAGTATAATCTTTCGATCCAAGTCCATATCTACCACCAACTATAAGAGGATAATCTTTAAAATCTACCATCTTCTTACACATAATTTCGCCAACTGCTGTTCTAATAGTTAAATATAAAGGCTCTCCTATTGCTCCAGGTTCTTTTGTTCTATCAAGAACTGCGATACC
The DNA here is from genome assembly GCA_947039395.1 of uncultured Deferribacteraceae bacterium. Classification (GTDB taxonomy): domain Bacteria; phylum Chrysiogenota; class Deferribacteres; order Deferribacterales; family Mucispirillaceae; genus CAMQYB01. The sequence continues at coordinate 5,150 of CAMQYS010000002.1, forward strand.
TTTAACTGTTTTAGGTAGAATTTTTGCAAACGTTTCAACATCAAATGGTTGGAATAATCTAACTTTTATCACACCAGTCTTATAACCAGATTTATTTAATACTATTGAAGTTTCTTCAGAAATATCACCTGCAGAACATAATATTATTATTACCTGCTCTGCATTAGGATCTCCAACATACTCCATCGTGTCGTAATATCTACCCGTTAAATCACCAAACTTCTTGAACTCTTCCTTCAATGTAGGGATAATTTTATCAAAATATGAATTAACTGTCTCTCTTCCTTGAAAGTATACGTCAGGGTTTTGAGCAGTACCACGCATTGATGGATGATCTGGAGATAGACTTCTTTTTCTATGTTCACGAACAAGATCGTTATCTATCATATGTCGCATATCATCAAATGTTAGCTCTTCAACAACATTTAACTCATGTGATGTTCTAAATCCATCAAAAAAATGCATTATAGGAACTCTTGTTCTAAGCGTAACTGCTTGAGAAATAAGTGCAAAATCCATAACTTCTTGTGGATTATTTGAACATAAAAAACTCCAACCAGTTGTTCTTGTTGACATAACATCTGAATGATCTCCAAATATAGATAAACCTTGAGATGCGATAGCTCTTGCACTAACGTGGAATACCGTAGGAATTAACTCTCCTGCTATCTTAAACATTGTAGGGATCATTAATAACAACCCTTGTGATGCTGTAAATGTTGTAGTCATTGCTCCTGTTGCTAATGATCCGTGAACAGTACCAACCGCTCCTGCTTCTGACTGAAGCATCATTACATCAGGTACTGAACCCCATATATTTTTCTCCATGCGAGTTGTTTTTTCATCAGCTATCTCGCCCATAGCCGATGACGGTGTTATCGGATAGATAGCTATAACTTCATTCGTCGCATGCGCAACATGTGTAGCTGCCATACTACCATCCATTATACTTTTTACTCGTGCCATAGAAAATTCTCCTTATTTTTTCTTAATTTATAACTTGATACTCATAAAATAAAACTTACTATATACTCTTGAAACTAAAACAATATAATCAATTAAACTGTATTAGTTAGTAAAATACTTCACCGAATATATCAAACAGATTATATCCCTTTATACACCGTTAGTCAAACAAAATAGAACAGATTATTTTTTTTGTTATAGAACTCGTGTTATATTGTATAAACAAATAAATACACAGTGAAATAAATATATAGATCACTACCTATTTTATATAAATACATAAAATTTTAATTTAAAATTGATAAAATAGCGTCATTATGATAGAATAAATGTATGTTTATGTATTTTATAAAATTTGTAGAAAATATCGGTAAATGGACAGTAAATATAATCCTATTTTTTACTGGAATAGTAATTTTTACTATAAAAATATTTATCGCAGGGCTATTCTCTAAAGCTTTCCTAAACCCAGTATCTGTAACTTTTATATTAAGACAAATCAACTTTATCGGTGTAGAATTAATTAAAACTACAACTATTGTTGCAATGATACTTGGCCTAGCAATAGTTGGAACATTAAGTAATATATTAATAAATTTAGGAGCTACAACATCAATAGGTGTTGCACTTACTGGAATTCTTGTAAAAATAGCCGCTCCTTTTATAACAGGGCTACTATTTATTTTTAGAGCCGCAAGTGCTATATTTATAGATATTGCACTTATGAAAAGTAATAATGATTTTAAAACTTTACAATCAATGGATATTGATGAATATCAAATGGTATTCTTTCCAAGAGTTATTGCATCTATTATATCTATGTTTATTCTATCTAGCTACTTCATACTTCTATCTATTATAGGTAGCTTTACATTACTATCTTTTCAATTAAATACAACCTTATCAGTTGTAGGACAACAAGTTGTATCAGCGTTACAAGTAAGTGATGTGATATCATTTATATTTCAAATATTTTTCATAGGGCTAATAGTTGCCATCATACCGATGTATACTGCAATGGAACAGAAACGATCTCAACTTTGGATTATTGTATCAATGAATAAAAGTATGTTAAGATTGTTCTACCTGTTTATTCTAATTGTTTTTATAGGACAATTAATATGACAAAAAATAAAGCCATGACAACATTTTTAGAAACTACTCACGAGACTAAAAATATAGTGAGCGATCTGATTGAAAAATATAGCTGGGGGAAAGTATCTGTAGTAACCGAAGAAATACCTCTTATGAGTGCATTAACTGTGCTAGATAATATCGTATTATACAAGTGTTACTCTAAAAGATTATCTATCTCTAAAGTAGAAAATGAAGTAATTGAGTTTTTAAATAGATATAATGAACCAAATATCATATACTCTCATAAAGGGCAATTAAATAAGTATCAACATTTTATTGCAAAACTTGCTAGAGCAACTATACATAAACCTGATATAATAGTTATATGTATGCCTGTTGATTATCTAGGTATTGAAAATTTTAACTTATTTATTGATATTATAAAAGAAAGCAATACAGATCTTGAAAATATTATGATATTAGAAAATATTAGATTCTCTAACTTGTACGATAACCTTGATATAAATAAAGTAGGAATTAACGAATGGCTGACCCACGTTATAAAAATATTGAACTAAAAGTAGGCTTCTTTATTCTATTTGCAATAGTATCAATCACATCTTTAGTGGTGACTGTTGGAATTGATAAAGGAATTTTTACTGCTAAATTAAGTGTGTTTGTATACTCAAACACTGGTGAAGGTATCAATCAAGGTATGCCTGTCAATTATGCTGGGTTTCAAATATCTAGAGTTGATGATATTAAACTACTTGATGATGGACGCGTACAGATGAGAATAAAAATACCAGAAACTTATAATAGATGGATAAAAACAACCTCTGATTTTAGACTCGGTACATTAAATATTTTAAGTTCACCTGTGATAAATGTATCCACCGATCTTGCTAGAGTTTCTCCTCTTGTTAAAGATGGTGATGAATTCTACTTAACAAGAGACACAAGAATTAATGAAGTTATTGAAGCAGCGTTGCCTATTGTTAACGATCTTAAAGAAATTATCGCATCTGCAAACATTATTATCAAAAACTTTGCACTTGAAGATAGTGATTTTAATATGTTAATGAAAGCAGCTGGAGTTCTAGGGGAAAGCCTTCAAGCAAACGGTGATACAATAATCAACGAAACAATGCTTGCTATTACAAATATAAAAAATATATTATCAAATCTTAGCCCTGCAACTAAAGAATCTTCTGAAATAGCTGAAGAACTTAGGTCTACTATTGACAACCTAAATATACTCATCTTAAAACTTCAAGATACATGGCCTCTTAGAGGTAATGGCCCTACTAATCAAAATGGAGAGGTAAATCTTAAATGATAAAAAAAATATTTATTATTTTTATTATAACTATATCCTCTACATTAATATCTGCTTGTGGATCTAAAAGTAACGGTGTGTCATATGAAAATTACAGAGGATTGAAAAATCTTGATAACTCATTAAATTATCTATTAAACGGATCAAACAACGCTGCGATGAATAGCTATAATAGAGCTGTTGATATATTTATTAGAGTTAATGATTTCTGTAACGCTGCTAAAGCTGGAATTTTTCTATACACTGCTGAACCTATCTCTGAAAATATACACTTTCTAAAAGATGCTGAAAATTACTCTCATCTTGGCAAATGCAATAACGAACTACTGATAATAAGCCTACTGCTTGATATAGATGATAACAAAACAATTAATATAGATGATTATATTAATCTTGATGAACCGTTCTTATCTTTCGCAGAAGCGTATCACAATAAATCTATTGAACCAATTAAAGTACTGATCGATCAGAAAGATACATCAAATAGATTGAAATCTGTTCTTTACAGAAAGCTTACAGAGCATTACATTAATATAAAGAGTGATGAGGCTTTAAGTCTTGCAAATATTATGATAGAAAATGCTTTAAAAATAGATCAATCAAACAGTTGGTTAAAAAATATATTGTACGATGAAAAATTGAAATTGAAATTGATGCAAACCCAAAAAACAAATACTGATACACAAATAAAAAAAATTGATATCTTATCAGAGAAAATTAACGTGGTGAAAGAGATAGATGAATAGAAAACTATCCTACATTATTACAATCCTGTTATCACTTACACTTATGAACTGTGTAGGAAATTTTGATCTTGATAATGTAACTGATGCTTATGAAAAGTTCGGATATTACTCTGATTATACAGGTGCCGTCAACGAAGCTCAACTACCTACTCAAGCCGATCTTGAAATCATCGCAACAACTATTAGAGAGGTGATAAATACCGCTAACGCAATCTCGTTAAACCTTACATATTCATTAACTCCTGCAATATTGTTTGATAATATTAGTAATATTTACGGGATAGATGTGAGAGATAATAGTACATGTTTTATAAACGGAAGCAATACTATCACAGACAATTCCACTTATAGAGAGTATCCTGAGTTTGACATAAATAAAGTTAAAGATAAATTCCTTGAAAATGATCAGATAAAGTACACAAACTACTGTAGACAAAATACTCTAAACGGAGACGCTTCAGAACAAAAAGCAACTCTTAACGGTTACCCTGTTGAAAGCAGAAGCACAGCTGATAATAATACATTAGTTTTCTATATGCGGTTTGATGAGAATGCTAGCAATCTAAAGGCAACTATTGTTGATGATTTTAGTGAGTTTGGTGGTGTCTATAATTTATTCGGTATCATCGATAAAACATCAGCACTTGATGGTATCGCTAATACTAAATATAGATTAGGACTTGACATACAGATAGATGGAGAGGTGGGTAGGTTTGATCTAAACTATACTAGAAGTAGTCAAAATAGAGTACTTACATTTTATCATCCAACGTTCGGATATGTAACGTCTGATATATCTAGCATAACCTCTAAAATTAAAGATGATGAAACTTATATAACTTTTAAATATTCTGGAAATGAGTGTAGATTTAGGTTCTCTGATATCGCTAACGAGCCTTTAGAATTTAGAGAGAATTGTCCGAAAAATTAATCGGCATAAATAGAGTATTGTCAATATCAGATTATCTAACGTCTACCGTTGCAACAGTTATACGACAAGATACTGCTCGACTTTAGAACATATCCATTTACACAATATCAACGCATTTATACAGCACTAGGTTTAATATATTTTGTTAATGTAACAATATTGCCTTTACCACTATATACAATAGAATCGTAATACATCTTAGCCATTCTTATCCCTCTGCCATGAAGCTTTAGAATATCATCTATACTAACTATTTCATTATTTAGATTATCTAGTTGATGATAATCAAATCCATTACCTGAATCCGTAATAATAAACTCTAGCTTACTGCTTGATAAAGAAAGTTTAATATTTGTGTTAAGATGTTTTATTCTCTCTTCTGCTAGCCTGTTCTCAATAAGCTGATGAAAAGTCCCATGCTCAGTTGAATAATTCTTTTCTTGATATGTTATACCAAGATTACCATGTTCAATTGCATTTGTTAACAGCTCTGCTAAACCTAATCGTATTTTCTCTAAATCTGAAAAAGTGAAATAAGTAACTAATTCATATGTGATAGCACATACAATTCTATCAACATTAAAATAGTCATTACATAACTCATACTCCTTCGCTATACTTTTTATATCAATTGATGGAAGATAATTGTTTACAATTTGACCATGATATAAAACATCAACCAAAAACCGTATATGAGATGGTTTGAAATCTGGCTTAAGATAAAATACTCTATTATGTTCAACTTTACGATTTGTTATATAACAAATAAAAGTAGGAGTATCAACATATCTTTTTACAACTTCTTGAATATCTGTAATACAAAACAAATATTGATTTAAATCAATATATTCTAAATTATCTACTAAAAATAAAGAATAATGTTCCTCATCACAAAAACTTTGAATTCTTTCAAGATAAATATTACGGTTTAATATAGCAAGTACCTTTTTCATACTGTATCGTAACAGAGAATAACAATAATTTAAAGAAAAATATTTCTAATATATCCATACAATACTTGTATCGTAGATATATTTAATGCTATCATGAGAGATGACAAAATCTTATCACTCAAAACTTTATATGATAATGGTACTATTAATTGTATTTGTACTATCTACTGCGATACTCTCAATGTATCTACCTTTTATTATAACTACGATACTTTTGCTTATAATTATTCATAAATCAGCGTTAAACGCAAACCTATTAATAGAGTTAGCACCGACACTAATTATCATAAATCTAGCGTTTATACTAACTAATAATTATTTTGCATATAATACACCATTGTTTGCAATCGCTATAATAATTATCGGATACTATATTGATAGAAAAAATATAACCGTATTATCTACATTAATTATATCACTATTTATATACCTAGCCTTTCTGTACGGATTAAATATTATAGATATAATATTAATTACGTATGCTTGTTTAAACTTAATATTAAACTTTTTATTACTACCAAGAGATGTTACTACCCCTAATAAAATAGCAATTATAAGTAGTGATGCTGAAAGAGATATGATGATTATTAAAGTATTAAAATCGCAATTGAAATTAGAAAAAAAAGAGTCTCAAGTTATAGATAATAAAAAATTGTCAGATGAATATAGTTCAGTAATTTTAATTAATGATTTTACATTTAATAGTAAAGATGATCGTATTAAGTATAAAAGTTTAAAAGGAAAAAATATTTTACTGCTTTATAAATCTAATTTGCTAAATGATACAATTTCACTTATCCCAACAATAAAGACTATTTTATACGGAGGGATATTTATGGGTAGGCTAGATATTACAAGATATTATAAACATATTAGTGATCAACCTATTAGAGATGCAGTGATAAATTTTGCAAACGGATATAGAGCAGGCATACCACCGATATTATATTTTACACCATCAATTTTGATTAATATTTTTAAGAGCAGATAAAGATAATTTTAAATATCGGTGAAAGGTGAGATTTAAAAGCATAAAAAACCCCTACAGGTTATTAGATTATAGGAGTGTTATTTTATCTGATTTTTGTTAAGTTATTACCTACTAATTACTTAGTAACCACGCGTGGTGCAATAAATCTATAATTACTATTTGAAAGTGGCTATATGACACTGATTACATAAAAGATCAGCACAACCACAATTATTTATTTCCTGCCATATCTGTGAACATCTTGGACAGTGCGTTGGAGCTTTATCTTGAAAAGATATATAGTAATAAACAGGGCGTTGTAACACACGATCTAATTCATTTCGTATCTCCATAGCAGTGATAAATAACATCGAGCGTGGAGATTCTAATTGTCGCTTTGTAAATCTATCAGCTAAACTTTGCATCCATAAGCGATCAATAGCTTTATAGTTTCTTTGCCATGATAAAATTGAAATATGCTCACTCTCACTCAATATATAAGGTATTTTATATAAAGGAATACCTTTACTACATTTACCACATTTTATCGGGCTTGCATTATCTATATAACTACTCTTAAGAAAAAATGTTGTTACATCTGCACAATTACAGCACTCATCAATATCTATATTTTCTCCCATGTTTTCTATCGAAAATGAAATACTTTCTAAATAATTCAACAAATAGCTGTTCATATATTTACTATCAAGTGCATCTTCTTCTGCTGTTGTAACGTAAGCAACATATCCTTTTTCTTCTTTTATCAGCTGGTAATCATAATAAATTTGTCCGTTTTTATAGAGAGCTGATAAAAACCAAACTAACTCTTCTTTAATATCATCAGATATCTCTCTTGTAGAAAAATTAATTTTTTTAAATATCCCAATCATACACCTCCTACCTAGATGTATAAGTTAATACTAAAATTTACAATGCAACTGCTTGTAGTTATCTTAGCAATGGATACTCTGTACCCATTATCCAAATACCAGTATCTTGAGTAAAATCCCAACCTATAAAATTAGTACCAATATTAGTTGTATCTTTAAACTCTGCAATAGTGAGTGCATTACTTCCTGTTAATGTAACCATGCTATCTGTATCATTTTTACCTACTGCTTTATCAATACCACCTGTCCCAGCTATAGCAGTTGCATCATATAACCAATAACTGTTTGTTGCTGTAATTGTTGAATCATTATATATACCACCTAATATACCACCTGTTGTTAAAACATCTCCAACAACTTTTGTTGAATAGCTATGCACGTTAGTTATTATCATCGTTGTATCTGCATCAGCTCCTCCAACAACTCCTCCAACATCGCCTAATCCTTCAACAGTTCCACTATTAAAACTATTATCTATCTTTAAGGTTGAAACACCATTATAAGAACCAACAAGCCCTCCAATACGAAACGCTATACCATCTGATTTTACAGATCCAACGTTTGAGCTATTATCAATTGTTAAACGATCAAAACCTATGCCTACTAGTCCACCTACAAATACGTTGCCACTAATCGTTCCAACGTTTGAACTGTTTGCTACACTTGATACTGATAGAATACTACTAGATCCAATAAGTCCTCCAACGCTACTAACACCAAATATATTACCCGTATTTAAACTATCCGTTACAACTAAATCAGACTCTGTACCAATAAAACCAACAAGCCCTACTAACCCACCTACAAAACCAAGACTTGTATCATCACTCGATATTGACGTCTTTCCTCTAACTTCTGCACTGTTTGTAACACCAATAATAGTTCCCTTACCTTTAAGGTAACCTACAAACGAACCTACTGCAGAATTTCCATAAATCCTACCGTTTGATATCGTAAGGTTTTCTATGTGTCCACCATCTTCTAATATATTAACTAAACCGATAAAACTATCTGTACCATCACCGATCATCAAATTACTTATCGTTTTATTATTACCCTCTAACTTTCCTGCAAAAGATAGTATGCCTGAAAACTGATAATAATTCATATTTATATCAGCCATAAATCGTACTGTTTTTCCATCAAAATCATCTGTTACAGATCTATTTGCTATCCATACAAGCTCTTCCATTGTATATATCTCATAAACACCACCCACTGGTATAACCTCTGTTTCTGATAACCCCGGATTAGGGTGAGGGGTAGGGATAGGATTAGGAGTCGGACATCCTGCCGAATCATTAAAATCGTAACATGCACTGATAAATACCAACATAAAAACAACTAATAAACTTTTTAACCTACTTAACATACTTTATCTCCAATATGCCTATTTTTTTCATATAAACACATATTATTTTAAGTTCAAATATATACTAAATATATTTTAAAGAGTAAATTTACTCTTGTCAATATAATTAAACTGTTATACTTTTAAATATATGATAGTTCATATATATTAATTTGCTCTTAAAATATAACCTAATATAACATAAAACCCCATAGCGTTAAAACTATGGGGTAATTATTTATTTCTAGCGTAATATTTTAATATTAAATCTATCTACATACTTCGCTTACTTAATTATACTCAATACTGTTACGGTGCAGCCACGCGTGGTGCAACTGTTGGCGAATTTATAAGTGTAGGATAATCAGCATCTGTTTTAATCTCCCAAATACCCGTAACAGCTGTAAAATCCCAACCTACAAAATTAGCAGAAATATTAGTTGTATCTTTAAACTTTGCAATATCAAGTACCGATGTTCCTTCTAAAACAGTTTCAGAATATGTGCCTACTGCTTTATCAATACCACCTGTTCCATCTACAGCATTTTCAGCATCAACATCATATAACCAATAACTGTTTGTTACAGTTAGCGTTGTATCATTACCTATACTGCCTATGATCCCACCTGTTACTGTATCATTTCCTTTTATCTTCGTTGCATAGCTATGAACATTTGTTATATTTACAGTAGTAGGAGATTTGCCATTGATATCTCCTATAATACCTCCAACATCCTTTACTCCTTCTATAACTCCACTGTTATAACTATTAGTTATTGTTAAAAGTGATGACTTCGTAAAACTCACTCCAACAAGACCACCAACTTCAATAATACCTATTACATCGCCACTATTTGAACTGTTATCTATCAATAAGCTAAGATCAGTATTTCCAACAAGTCCACCTACATAATCATTTTTTCCAACTACTGTACCACTATTTGAACTATGCTTAATTGTGAGCGTAGAGATATTTAACCCTAAAAGACCACCAACAGAGCTACTCCTACCCGTTACAATTCCCATGTTTGAACTGTTATCAATAGTGACAGTTTTATCCTCATAAAAACTCAACCCTACAAGACCACCAACGAAAGCATTACCTGAAACATCAGCTTTATTTACAATATTTGTAATTGTAACAGATCCTGTAATTCTACCTACAAATGAACCTACTCCGATACCACCACTTATGCGACCACTCTCTATTGTTAGATTTTCTATATGCCCACCATCGCCTAGCTCCTGAATTAAACCACGATCAAATTCAACACCATAACCGATTATTAAATTATGGATCTTCTTATAATTGCCATCTAACCTGCCTAAAAAAAATGGTATACCTGAAAACTGTATATTACCCATATCTATATCATCTACAAACCTTACCGTTTTACCTTTAAAAAAATTGCCATATTGCGTTTCTTTTACTATCCATGCAAGATGTTCAGGACGATAAATTTTATAAACATTGCCTTCAGGAATTACTTCTATCACTGGAATATCTGGATTTAAGTCAGAATGAAATTCTCCTGATGGATATTCATCGTAACAACACGCACCAACAAAAACCAACATTGAAATAACTAATAAACTTTTTAATTTTTTAAACATATTTTCTCTCCAAGAATTACTATTTTTTATGTTCATACCTAATAACGATATGTATATATACTCACTATTGATATTTTAAATAGTAAGTAGGTAATTGTCAATCTTATTAATAGTGTAAGTTTTAATTAACTCTCTGATTAGTTTCTACTTTATTATTAATTAAATCCAATATAAAAACCCCATAGCGTTAAAACTATGGGGTAATTATTTATTTCTAGCGTAATATTTTAATATTACATCTATATACTTAGCTTACTTAATTATACTCAATACTGTTACGGTTACGGTGCAACTGGTAGGTTTCTAAGTGTAGGGAATTTCTTGTTTGTAAGCTTCCAAGCACCAGTACTACTATTAAAACTCCAATCTTTAAAATTAGCAGCTTTTTTATACCAACCAACTGATAATTTCTTATAAGTTCCTCTCGGTACAATGTTACCACTAGCTTTTACTGTTCCAAAACCTTTGCCAGCATCATGCAACCAATAACTATTTTCAACTGTCATCGCTCCATAATAAAAACCTATGAAACCACCTACATAATGAGTAGTGCCTGTTATTTTCATCGCATAACTATGAACATTTTTCAGTTTGATGTATACACCATTGTCGCTATATCCTACAATTCCACCAACATTCTTTGTTCCTGCTATATTACCACTGTTAAAACTATTGTCAATGTTTGCATACTTCCCTTGAACATATCCAATAAGCCCACCTGTATGATCAGATGTAGCATTTATAGCACCACTATTTGAACTGTTGTCAATATCTATAGCTACATAATACATATATCCGATAAGTCCACCTATACTGCCAACTCCTGTTATAACACCACGATTTGAACTACTGTCAATATCTAAAGCTCCATAAGTACCCACAGCTCCGATAAGCCCACCTATATAACTCCCAGTTCCTGTTATAGCACCACTATTTGAACTACTGTCAATATCTGTAGTTATATAATAATACGTATATCCGATAAATCCACCTATATGACTAGTACCTTTTATAGCACCACTATTTGAGCTATTATCAATATCTAGAGTTACATAATAATACACATACCCAAGAAGTCCACCTGCATGACTATTACTATTTATAGCTCCACGATTTGAACTATTATCAATATCTAGAGTTACATAACTATACACATACCCAAGAAGTCCGCCTGTATTGTTAGTACCATTTACAGCACCACTATTTGGACTATTATCAATATCTAGAGTTACATAATTATACACATATCCAATAAGTCCGCCTGTATTGGTGGTACCTGTTACAGCACCACGATTTGTAGAGTTAGATATACCTATAGTAGTGTGTTCTTCACTACTACCGATAAATCCACCTGTATTATCAGCTCCTGTTACAGCACCATGATTTGTAGAACGAGATATATCTAGAGTAGAATTAAGCTTACTACTTCCAATAAATCCACCTGTATAACCACCACCATTTATAACACCACGATTTGAACTATTATCTATCTTTACAATGTTATATGATGATCCAATTAGTCCACCTGTATAACTTACTCCTGCTACGTAACCACGATTTATAGAACGAGAGATATCTATAGTATCATCACTTTCAGCTATTTCTTCTATTCCAGCTCTTCCAACTATTCCACCTATATAATGATTTCCTATTACATTAGTATAATTTTTAATATCAACAACAGTAACTGATCCGTTTGCCTGACCTATAAATCCACCAACATTATCCTTTCCTTTAATTATACCAGTTATTGTTAAGTTATCTATCTGTCCACCTGAACCCATAGTACGAATAAATCCTATGTTATCTTCAGACTCATAACTAATATTTAAGTTACGTATCTCCTTACGGTTACCTTGAAACCTACCTGCAAAATTTATCAATCCCGTAATAGGAAGGCTATTCATATCTATATTTCTTTTAAGTACTACTGTGTCGCCAGCAAAATTATGGTATGACGACATCTCTATTACCCATGCAAGTTCGCTAGGGCTATATATCTCATAAACACCACCAGTAACAGTTGATGCTGTAGCTATAGGGGCTACTGGTTCAGTTACCGTCCCATCCCATACTGGAACATCTCCACCAAACTCTACATTAAAAACATAGCTTTCAGTTTTTTCACCATCTACTGTTGCAATCGTTGAGGGGATTGTAACCGTTAACTTAGATGTGTCACTTACCATACCACTGATACTATACGCTCCGATAGTAACTTCGCTACCATTGTTCGCCTCAAGTTTCTCTTTCACAATATTTTCTAACTCAGTTGCAATAGCCGTTTCTAAAGCAGTTGCATCTTGCTCCTCAGAAAATGTACTATTAACATTATATTCTAACGGATTTACAGCATCACTTGTAAACACTGCCCCATCTATACTAGCTATAGTTAAATCCTCTCCTAAATAAAACTCTGAAGTAGATGTATTTACTCCATCTGATTTATCAGCCTCTGCACATGCACCGATAAACAGTAACATAAAAACCATTAATAAACTTTTAATCTGATTCGTCATTTGACATATCCCCTTGAAATATTATTTTGTAAATCCTGCACAATACACATGTACCTAATACATACTGCTATTAACCTTAAACATGATGACTTAAATAAAAACTACTTCATGTATCAACATTTATACATAAATAATAGTTGTATTTATAAAACACACCACAAAATATATCTTATTAAACAAACTAAAACTTATATATAAATGATTTATCATCTATTTACATAACAATATATTTATTTTTAAAAGTAACACAGCTCTGTATAAATGTCAATACACATTACGTTATTAATTATATAATCATATATTTACAAAATAAAAAAGGGCTAGGTATCGTAGTAATTACTATTTAGTAAGTACTATAATACTCTAAGCCCTAATATAAAAAATAATCACTATTTTAATTAATTTATAAAACCATCTGATCTGAAATTTAATAAAAAAATAAAATTACTATCCTTTTCAAACCTCTAATTTGAACCGTATGAATGAAGCCCTGTAAGTAATAGGTTTACACCTAAGAACGTAAATATCGTTACTATAAATCCAAATATCACAATCGTATTCACAGCCGATCTATCAAATCGTTTATATAATCTTGCATGAAGATAAAATGCGTAGACTAACCATGTGATAAATGCCCATGTTTCTTTCGGATCCCAAGACCAATATCTACCCCACGAATTTTCAGCCCATACTGCTCCAAAAATTAATCCCCCGATTGTGAAAATTATAAATCCTAATACTGTGAAATTATAGATATATCTATCTAGCTTATCTATATCTTTACTAAATGTCGAAAAATAGTACGGAATATTTCTTCCAAAATAAAATAAACTCGCAAAAATAATTACAAATAATACTATGCAAATAGAGATAAATATCATCTGTTTAAATAGCAGATGAATTATTAATGATAACAGTAAAGTTACTAAAATTGATACCGTTGTTACCCATAAAGCATATTTAGGATCTTGCCTACCTTTTGATACTAATATAAAATAAAATATCGCAGCGATCGCTGATAATGTAAAAAATACATACGCTATAAATGATAATAAAACATGTGCTATTAACCAATTACTTTGAAGTACTGGTATTAACGGTTTAACATCAGCTGGTGCGTTAATTGAACTTATTAAAATTATTAATATACCTGCAACGCACGTTGAAAAAATACCTAATACTTTGATCTTTGTTGAAAACTCAAATATTAAATATATAACCATTAAAAGAAGTGCAAAAAATTGTAACGATTCATATAAGTTTGCAATAGGAATTGAATCTAGTATCGATCCTGATATCTTGTATAATAATGTAATCCTGATTACAAACGCACTTATACCTAACAAAACACCGATAACTGAGAACATCGTCGCTATATAGCCTATTTTTATGTTCTTAAAAATAGCTGACGACATATAGAATACCATAGCTAAAAGGTATATAAAACCTGATAACTGTAAAAATATCTGATCATTCATCATTACACCTATATATCTTTTTCGTCTTTATCTATTAATTTATAAAACATCTGTGCAGGTACACTTCTGCCAAATCTACGTTGTTTAAATACTTTATAAAATATCATCTCGCCTGTCTCTTCATCTTTTGTTAGATGGATAAATATAATCGTGTAGTTAATTAAATATGTTAATATTAACGCTATTGAAATAATTAAAAAACCTAGATAAACAACAGCTGTACCCGGATCTTTTTTGATAGCTAAACCTGTATACTGTACACCGTATAGTTTATCAAACGTCATCTTAAATCCGTAATCTTTTGAAAAATCACCAGATGTTTTCTGTTTACTTAATAACCACGATCTAACAACTGGTTCACCTTCCATTGTATACGCTTCTAACAGTATCGCAGGGTTTATCATCTCATCAGACATAGTTGAAAATTTACCATCATCACCTACTGCAAGTGCTGGTGCAAAATCTGTAATCTTACCATATAAATCATCTTTTATCTTAAAGCTTTCACCAAATTTCACTTCATACTTTTTACTTACATTATCTATCTCTACATCAAATAAAAACTTAGCATCTTTTTTATTTAAATAAAAACCGTAGCTATGTTGATAGATAGATACACCCTCGTACTCAAGAGGTGAGTTTACATTTAATATATAATTAAACGATTGATTATCGTTACTCTTATTATCAACAATACGACTCTCTTTAGTGATCGTTAGATCTGAAACAAATGCAGATGGACGTGTTGTGTTATCGTAATATTTAACATCAAAACGATTAACATTTATATCAAACCCTAAAGGAACAAATTCACCAGTACTTAATACAGCTACATTATCTGAACTTCCCTCAAGGATATTTATATAACCTTTAAATCCGAAAATATAACCGATCAATGCACCCAGTAATATAATCAAAATACCTGCATGAATTATAATCACTGTGTACTTGCCGAATGAATTTTTTGATGCCGTAATCACATCATCTTCTTGTTTGATATCAAATTTGCAAATCTTTAAAAAAGATATAACTTCAGCGTGCTTAATAGCAACCCTACCATGCTCTTTAAAGTTTATATTATTCATATTTGATAACTTATTTATATCAAAAATAATTAACTTTAATGTACACAATATTAGGTTCAATGCAAACAATACAATGAGTGATATGAATATAGGAGATGTGTAGATATTATCTAACCCTAAAGTGAAAACTATATCCGATACCAGTTCTGATGAGAAGTCAGACATCTCAACCTTAGGTATAAATGAGCCAGCTACAGCTAAAATAAGAATAGCCGCAGATATAATCATGGCAAACTGTGACGAACTAAGAAATGAGCAAAACATTCTAAGAATGAAATAACACTTATACATCTTTAGTTTCATTAAATCTCCTATATATAATTGATGAGAATTTATATTATACCAACATCAATATGAATATACCAATACTTCGATAAAATTGATAGCGTTATTACAAATAAACATAAATTAGTAAAACAATGTAAATTAGTAAAGTAGTATAAACTAAATAATATAAATTAACAAATAAACAGGGCTGCCAAAAATGACAGCCCACTAGGTTTAATTTACTACAGTGCGACTACTTACTACAAACTACTTAATCTATTTATTCTTCTTATATAAAGCTTTTTCGATTGCATTATAACCCTTCGTAGATATGTCTATTGATTTAGTCAACGACTCTCTAGCTAACTCTGGATTATGAAATCCATCAGAATTTTCTGCTGTCCAATACTCCCAAAGGATATGAGCTTCAGATTGTGCTTTTTGAGCTTCTAATATAACTTTCTTATTAACACCCATCATCTGAGCATCTCTTATAGCATCTGTCAACTCTGTCAACCAGAACTCAGCTTTTCTCATCCTGCCTTTAGTGTAAGATTTAATTGAATCTATTGCATAAATAGCCTTTTCTTTATTCCAGTTTGTTGAAATCTTAATATATTCAGCAGAATATTTAGTTTTATCCCATTTTTTATCTGCTCCCTTACCATGACAGTTAGAAGTTAAACAAGTTTGATCTAACTTAACTCTTGGCGTTTGAGCAAAATGTGATGTAACCTTTTTACCACCTTTTTTCACAGTTTCTCCAAAATGACATGAAGAACATTTTACACCTGCAAGTGAATGTTTAGACATATAGTATGTTTCTGATTCAGGGTGCTGTCCTTTCCATAAAGGCGCTCCAGAAAATTTATTGCTAAAATCTTGGAAATTAACTTTACTAAAGTAGTGATCATATAATTTTAGAGGATCTTTCATAGGAAAGTGATTAGTTATAGCATTATCAAACCCTATTTTCTGACCGCTATTAGGGTCGGATCCTGGATTACAGTTATACTCAACGTGACACTGTGCACACTGAAGTAAAGATACTTTCGGATCTGTTGGATCTTTAAATATAGCTATTTTTCTATCAAATCCACGTAGACCCATAGTAAGAACTTCTATCTCTGGCTTATCTTTATCTTGTTGAATAAGGTTATCTGACCATTCAGGATTAATCATTGCATCTATTAACGCATCTCTAACAACTCTTGGTTCAGCTGAATGAGGATCATGACAAGTAAAACAGTTAAGTGCATAGTTCATCTCTTGAGCCATCTCAACTGAGTTTGATTTTCTTGACCATTTAGGGTTACGTGCAGGATCAGGATCTGTTCCAGGCTCACCCATATATGCCCAATCTAATATATGATCAAATGTCTTACAACTCATACAAACTGGATTATTCGCAGTAGCCGTTTGACGCATAAATGCTTTCTGATTAGGCTCTTCAGGATGAGTATCTTCTAAAATATCCCATACTTTACCTGTTTCAAATATATAGTTCCATCCGTTAATCGGTTGAAATCTTCCTCCGAATGCACGATCGACAACAAACTGATCAACTAACATTACAGAGTGTGATCTGGTAACTCCATGTTCTTTCGTAAATCCATGTGGTGCCATAAGTTTATCCCATGCTGGATTTGGTGCTCTTCCGCCTTCGTTTGATTTCTCATTTCTTGCAGGACGATGTGTATCTAATTGCATGAATGAATCTAGCTGTTCTTCATGACACTGTCCACAAGCTTCCCAATCTACACGAGTTGATGGTCTTGTATCTATGGTTGGTTCTGTTAAATGTTGTACTGGTATTTCATGGCAACTGACACAACTAACTGATGTATGTTCACCTCTAGTATGTAACATTTCAACTGTACTATGGCAACTATAGCACGTTTCTGCATCTACACTCTTAGCAGTTAAATTCTTCTCCTCTGCTACAGAGAATGCGTTGCCAATTGCAAAAAAAACAACCATTACAAAAGGTATAATAAAAAACTTTAATTTTATCCTCATAACTTAGTACCCCACCTAATAAAATATTTAAACAATTCCCCATCTTTTAACTTATATAGCTATAGTATACCTGTAAATTCAGATACCTATTCTTACCTCACATTTCGTATTATATAGATAATAAAGTAAATTTGTAGTAAAGTTTGTAAAGAAAACTATGTAATAATTTTACAGTTTTTAACTACTATTTATCTGAACAACAGCATATTATAACAGGTGATCTATTATATCGTTAATAGATCAATATTATTCTATGTTTAAAAATAAGAGAATATTAAGATTTAAATCTTAAATTTTAGAGGTGAAAAAATGAAACATATCTTTCTTTCTACAACTATACTTATCATAGTAACTCTTTTTGCAGTATCTGTAAATGCGATAGAAAAAAGTGAACATCCTGTGCCAATTGATGATAAAAGTTGTGCAACATGTCATGAAAAAGGTTCAACTGATGAGATGCAAGCTGCTCCTGAAGCATATACCCAATGGGATACATCTCTACATAAATTAAATGGTGTCTCATGTATAACTTGTCATGGAGAAGAATCAACTTTTAAGCCACAATCAACTATATCAACTTGTGCTTCTTGTCACTCCATTGAAGTTGACTCTATGAAAACTACTGAAACATGTGCATCATGTCATCAAGTACATACATTTAGACCTCTAAAAGGTTTTAAGTCTCCACATGATTAATTTTACATTTTACTAAATCTTAAATTGTAATATCAAGTTCATAATTGTTTAAAATAACGGGAGGAAATAATATAATGGAACTGTCTAGAAGAAATTTTATCAAATCTACATTAGCTGCATCA
Organism: uncultured Deferribacteraceae bacterium; assembly: GCA_947039395.1. Classification (GTDB taxonomy): domain Bacteria; phylum Chrysiogenota; class Deferribacteres; order Deferribacterales; family Mucispirillaceae; genus CAMQYB01. Next base: position 24,173 of record CAMQYS010000002.1, read on the forward strand.
GCAGCAGTAGCAGCTGGAATATCAACAAACAGTAGTGCTGTAGCTCAAACTCAAGAGGTTGTTGTTGAAAGATGGGTCAAAGGTGTATGTCGTCTTTGTGGAACAGGCTGTTCTGTTTATGTTGGCGTTAAAGGAAATAGATTAGTTGCGATGAAAGGTAACGTTGAGTCTATGACTAACACTAGAGGGTATCTATGTGTAAAGGGAATGAATATCTGGAAAGTTGCTCATCACCCTGATAGATTAACTAAGCCTCTTATTCGTGATGGTAAAGGTGTCTTGCGTCCTGCATCATGGGATCAAGCATTAACATTAATTGAGAAAAAATTTAAAGAATATCATAAAAAATATGGCTACGATTCTGTTGCATATTATGGATCAGGACAGTGTACTACTGAAGAGAGCTATACTTTCAACAAACTATGGAAAGGTGGATTTGGATCAAATATGGTAGATGGTAATCCTCGTCTATGTATGGCATCTGCTGTTGCTGGATATATGTCTTCACTAGGATCAGATGAACCAGCTGGTGCTTACGCTGATATTGAAAAATCTAAAACGATCTTTCTTGTAGGATCAAACCTATCAGAAGCTCATCCTATTTTATTTAGAAGAGTTACTAGGCATAAAAAAGATAATCCAGATGTAAAAATTATCGTATGCGAACCTAGAAAAACATTAACATCTTCTGTAGCTGATCTATGGATGCCATCACTACCTGGAACTGATCTTGCAATTTTCAACGGTATGGCAAGAGAGATCATTAAAAACGGTTGGTACGATAAAGAGTACGTTAAAACATTAGGTAGAGTTACAACTGGTGATGGATCTAAAGAATTAACTTGGGATGATTATGTTAAACATCTTGAAAAATACACCCCTCAATATGTTGAGAAAAAAACTGGATGTCCTGCAGCTGATGTAAAAAATGCAGCTAAAATGTTTGCACAATCAGATGCTACTTTATCTATGTGGTGCATGGGATTAAATCAACGTGCAAATGGTGTGTGGGCTAATAACCTAATACATAACCTACATATTATTACTGGTAACTACGGAAAACCTGGTGCGGATGCTTTCTCTCTTACTGGACAACCAAATGCTTGTGGCGGAGTTAGAGAAACTGGATCCTTAGCACATCTACTACCTGGTGCTAGACCTGTTGCTAATAAAAAATGGAGAGAGTTTGTTGAAGGATATTGGAATGTTCAAAAATATTCTATCAATCCATCTAAAGCTATTAATCCTAAACCTGGAATGCATGCAGTAAAATTATTTAGTTCACTTGGTGGTGAAAAAGATAAAACTAAACCTGTTAAAGCTGTTATTATGTCAACGACTAACCCAGCACAAACTTTACCGAATGTAAATAAATTTATCGGTGGAATGCAAGATGCGTTTACAGTTGTTATTGATATATTTCCTACAAGAACAGCACAATGTGCAAGTGTTGTACTTCCTGCTGCTTTCATATATGAGAAAGGTGGCGTATTTGGCTGTTCTGAAAGAAGATCTTTCTTAACTGACAAAGCTGTTAATGCTCCAGGTGAAGCTAAAGCTGATATATGGATCGCTGCACAGATAGCTAAAAGAATGGGCTTAACTAAACTTATCGGTTGGGCTAATGAAACGAATATTGATAGAATGAACGAACTTGCATGGAACGATTATATCGGTTGTACTGCTAATACTGAAAAAACTCTAAAAGGTGCAACTTATAAAAGATTAAAAGAGTCTACAGTTGGTGTTCAGTGGCCTTGTCCTGATGAAAAAAATCCTGGCACTTACAAACGTTATGTTAGAGGAATGGATCCGATATTTGATAACCCTAAAAGATACGGTTATACTATCCCTGATGATGCTAAAGAGTTCTTCTATGCAAGACCACATGGTAAAGCAAATATCTTTTTAAGAGATGACCCTGATAATAGTGAACAAACATCTAAAGCGTATCCGTTTATTATGACTACTGGACGCGTGCTTGAACAGTGGCATACAGGTTCTATGACTATGCGTATACCTGAAACTGCTGCTGCTCACCCTCATTCATTTGTAGAGATAAATGAGAAAGATGCAAACAGACTTAAAATTAAAAACGGTGATATCGTTAAAGTTGAATCTATTAGAGGATCAAATATCTTACCTGCAAAAATTGTGAACAACACTTTAGAAGGAGTAATATTTGTTCCGATGCATGATCAGAAAGCTGATCGTATGGTAAACTTTATCTGCTCGGATATTGTTGATCCTATATCTGCTGAACCTGATTATAAAGTTTCAGCTGTCAAGATAACTAAAGTTAGTGGACCTAAAAAGATTGATGGTAGATATCTTGTTACAAGAGAAGAGATGAATAAAAAATCGTTTAGCTAATACCCTAAACTTTCTTTCTATAGCCCTATTTACTTATAGCTGTTAATCTTGATTAACTACAAGTGAGTGGATAGGGCTTACATTTAAATCAAATAAATATATTTAATGAGGATTAATAAAATGATTTTTACATCAGCTGTACTATATTTTGATAAAGACTCATATAAAAAGTTACTACCTTTTATTGAAAGTCATACAGAAGTTGAAGTATATGAAAAAGATATAGATGCAGGAAAATTAATACTTGTGATATCTACTGAAGATGATGCTCAACTTGAAGTAATACAAAAGAATTTTCTTGCAAATGACTTAGTTATAGATTTTACATACCATGCTATACATTTTGGTGAAAGTGTTGATAAACTAATTGAAGGAAAAATTGAAATTGATTTTGAAGATATTAACTCTAAAAAGAAAAATAAACTGCAATGAGTTTGATCAATAAAATAAAACTATTTCTAAATAGTTTTGATGACAATGAATACTATAGAATAAATCGTATGCGTCCACCAGGTGCTGTTGATGAAAAACTTTTCATGAAGCTATGTGTACGTTGCTCTAAATGTATTGAAATATGTCCATATAGAGTTATCAAGCGATCTGATTTAACAAAAAATCTTGAGGCGGGTACTCCATATATATATGCAGAGGAAAAAGGATGTCAGTTATGTATGAACTGTACATCTGTTTGTCCAACTGGTGCATTAGATAATAAGCTTACATATTTTCGGGATACAAGAATCGGTGTCGCAATAGTTGATGATACAATATGCCTTAATCATCTACTCTATAATCAAGAAGAGGCTGGCATAGCTGATGGAACTGTTGCAGTCTGTAATCAATGTTTTAATAGTTGTCCACTAAAATTTGATGCTATATATTTAGAGGATATGATCCTACCTACAATAACTGATAAATGTACTGGGTGCGGAATATGTACTGAAAGTTGTCCAACTAGCCCTCAAAAAGCAATCAATATTTTACCGAACGGTATGGCAGATATTAATTCAGCTGGATATAAACAGTATCTTAAAAGAATTGAGAAAGGTGGAAGATAGATATGCAAAAAATCAGAAAAATATCTCAACTCTTTTTTCTACTACTGATAGTAGCTATACCTATACTTAATCTTATGGAGATATATTTTATCAACGGTTCGTTCATATCATTAACAGTTGGTAACCTAGCTATATCTGATCCGTTAGCAGTTTTTCAAGCTATATTTTTATCACATAAAATTGTACCATTAATGCTTGTCTCAATATTGGCACCTATCTTTATAGTGATATTATTTGGTAGAGTTTGGTGTAGTTACGCTTGTCCATATTTTTTGATGACTGAATTTATTGATAAAGTAAAAATAAAATTAAAGATTAAAAGTGTAAGAAATAAAAATATAAATACAAATAAACAAAATATAATTAGATACGGATTACTCTTAATCGGTTTTATAGTTATAAGTATATTAGGCGTGCCGTTACTCTATCTTATCTCGCCTCCATCTGTTATATCAACACAGGTGATAATGATAATCAAACATTTTGCTATCACTCTTGAAGTTTTAATAATATTACTTATATTAATCATTGAGATATTTTTTATCTACAGATTTGCATGTAGATATTTATGTCCTACAGGGACCCTTCTATCTTTATTTCAATTTAAAAACTTTGGATTAAAAGTTGAACATATCGGTAACTGTTCTGAATGTAAGGCGTGTATAAAAGTATGTCCGTTGATGCTTGATCCAAAAATAGATGGAGACTCTAAGCAATGCAACAATTGTGGAATATGTGTTGATAGTTGTAAAGATAATCTAAAACAAAAAACATTATTTTTTAAAATGAAATAACATTATATGGTTATCAATCTATTAGATTACAATATCACTAAAATGTATATAAGTTACTTATACACATAAAGTAATTTAAATATAGTAATCTAAATCTAATGTATATAAGTTATCTGTATGTATGGTTTATCTCAAATATAATAAAATAAATTTAATTCATAAAATCATAATATCTTTTTGACAAAAAAAAAATAGCTACATATCATAAACATTTTAATAAAAACATTCATAATATGTAAGCTATAACTACATATCAATAAATATAGAGGTGAATCTATATACTAATCTCTACTCAAAACTAGCAACTAAATGTAAGCCACCGTAAAAAGCATTCTGATCTGTATATGTGTTTCCATACACATCTCCTAAATTAACTACATAACCTAACTCTGGATATATCGCAAAATACTCACCTATCGGTATGTTGAAGTTAAGGTATGTTGCAATAGAACTATCTATAGAATCAGCTACTGGATCACTCGATGTTGATCCCATATAACCAACTCCTGCACCGATTGAGAACATCCCCATTATATCAAAATCTAACCCAACAGCGCCACCAAATGAGAATAAATTATGCGCTTTACCTGTTGTTGAATGATCTGCGTAATCAAAAAGTTGTTGCGAAAACACTCCAAATAACTCTCCATTATACGCCATAAATGCAGAGTAATTTAATGTGATAAAACCGAAAGATGCATTACCACCTGCTCCTAATGTACCAGCTATTAACGGATCGAACGCTGTTGAAACTCCATCAGCATCAACTACATTATCAAATGTGAAGTAACCTAAAGATAAAAATACCAACGTCTCACTTGAATCACCTATAGAGAAATTATACGTTGCTTCAACATGAGGGATATTTAACATTATACTCTCTGAATCAGTTGTTGATTCATTATTTACTAACGCTACTTGAAAATCACTTATCTCGTATCTTATCTGTAAAAAACGATCACTACCTAATGTTCCTGTACCGCCTAATCCGTTCTCATCAAACGCCATCTGACCGAACGTGTAAGTAGCTATCGTTGTGTCTCTACCAAATATTATCTTAGACTCATTTGCAAACTCATAACCAACATAAAGACGTCTTATAATCTCATCTGTGCTTAAGCCTAACTCAAATAATGCAAACACATTGCCGTATGATACATCAACACCAAGATGTGATGAACCAGACTCTTGTAGTAAAGATAAACCGTTAGGAATAACATCTCCACCAAAACCACTATCGTTATAAAAGAAATCCATATACACAGCACCATAAAAACCTATATCAAACTTACTGCTTCCTGAAGCACTCTCTTGTGCATAACTATTTTTAGTAACACTCATTATTGTAAAAACTGATAGCACCACTAATACTACTTTTTTAAACCCCATAAACACTGCTTTGAAATTACTCATTAAACAAACCCTCCGTATAGTATATAAACACTATATAACTTATCGTACTTAAGTTATATAGTAAAAACACCTATATCAACATATATGCCATACAAATCATATATATTGATATAAGCTACAATTTAAATATAAAAACTTTAACCTATAACAATATAAAAACATCGTATATGATAAAGATACTACTTACCACAACCTGAACCCGATCCACACTCTGACTTTGAAGAAGAACAACATGATGAGGTCTTCTTCTTTGAAAAAAACAAGCTATAACATTTATATGCTGAATATACAATAACAGCAAGTACTATCATTGATACTACAAATATATCTACCATCAAGAACCTCCAATTTATCAATATGTTACACCTAAACAAAATATCTAATTAATATATACAATCAAACTAGTAACCTAAAAAAGTACCTACTTGATACACGATCAATGAAATAATATACGCTAATAATGTCAAGCCTACTAACTGCATAGCTGCATATTTCCACGATCCTGACTCCTTCGCTGTTACAACCATAGTTGCAACGCACGGTGTAGATATCAATGCAAATAACATTATACATAACGCTACAAGTGATGAATAATTGTATCGTAACTTCTCTCGTAATGTCTGACTCTCTTCTGTCGCCTCGCCTATTGAGTACACTATTCCTAGTTGAGCAACAAATACCTCTTTAGCTGCAAATGCACCAATTAATGCAACTCCGATCTTCCAATCAAAACCTAATAAAGATAATGGCGGTTCAATAGCTTTACCTATTCTTCCTGCTACACTATATACTAAACCTGCTTCCAACTCTTTATTATCTATACCTAATATCTGACTTTCCTTCTCATCTTCTAGTATATCTGAACTTATAACCGCTGTACGCTCCGCCTCATACATCTCGACCTCTGATGCTGGAAGTGCTGGAAATGTCATCATCGCCCATATGATAATAGATACCGCAAGAATCATCGTACCTGCTTTGCGAAGATACATATACGATCTATCCCATGTATGAATTAAAAGACCTTTAAAGGTTGGCATACGGTATGGAGGCATCTCCATAATAAATGTTCTAGCCTCTCCCTTAAATACTGTTGATCCTAATATCTTAGAGAATATAATCGCAAGAACAATACCCACTATATATATCAAAAACAACATCGCAGCTTGAACGTCTTCTGCAAAAAATGCTGGAATGATAAGAGCATATATCGGAAGTCTTGCACCACAACTTACAAGTGGAGCAACCATCATTGTTATTAACCTATCTCGTTTACTATCTAATGTTCTTGTTGCCATAATAGCTGGAACTGTACAACCAAAACCAACTAACATAGGAATAATACTTTTACCTTGTAATCCAAACTTATTCATTATCTTATCCATGATAAAGGCAACTCTTGCCATATATCCTGTACCCTCTAATAAAGCTATTGCAAAAAAAAGTAAAATAATATTGGGAAGAAATACGATAACTCCACCAACACCACCTATTACTCCATCTATAAGAAGAGATCTAAGCAACGGAAGTGTCTCTGTATTCCAATTATTATGTACAGCTTCTGAAAGAATCCCAAAACCTGTCTCAATCCACTCCATGATAGGTCCACCAACGGTAAATACCATCTGAAAAAGTAAATACATTAATCCAAAAAATATCGGTAAACCGATAACTCTATTAGCTAACACTTTATCTAACTTATCTGATACATTAATCCTATCAATCACACGCTTATCAACACTCTCTCTTACTATTCCAGTAATATATCCATGACGTGCATAACTTACTAAAACTGCAGAATCATCCCCAGTTAATGAAAGTATTTTCTCTTTAGAACGACGAATATAATCTATATTCTTACCTACATATATCTTTTCATGAATCGACTCATCATCTTCTAATAACTTTATAATAACATATCTTTTAGAGTATTTACTTGATATCTCATCTGGGATAACTAGCTGTTTACATAAATTCTCAATCTCTGCTTCTATATCTTGACCGTAATCAATCCTAGGATAATTATTTATCCACTCTCCGTTAGCTAATCGCTCTATCTCTGTTACTATGTTCTGACTACCTACACCCTTGCTTCCAACAGCTTTTACAACAGGCACTGCTAACATAGATGATAACTTAGTGTAATCAATACTATAACCATTTGATTCCGCAATATCCGACATATTTAATATCGCCACTATCGGTATATTTAAATCCATAAGCTGTAGTGTAAGATTAAGATTTCTATCAATATTTGAAACATCTATAACATTCAATATTACATCAATCTTCTCCGTAACAATAAAATCTCTTGCTATGATCTCTTCTTCTGATTGTGAAAATAATGAGTAGATACCCGGTAAATCATATATTACTATATTGATATCTTTGTGCTTTATAGTTCCTTGTTTAATATCTACGGTTACACCAGGATAGTTTGCAATCTTTTGCTTTGCTCCTGTTAAACTATTAAATATCGTACTCTTACCAGCATTAGGATTACCAACTAATGCTACTCTAATATCCTTCATAAAACCTTCCCACTTTAATAAATAATCTACTAATAGTTTAGCCTAGCCTAAACTATATGTGAAAAAAATACCCATTAACCGAACTACACCAACTCTACAAATATCTTACTTGCATCTTTAATTCTTAAAGCTATACATGAATTATTAATTTTAATCTCAATAGGGTCACCAAGTGGTGCATATCTCTCTACAGAGACTATTGCATTTTTTATCACACCCATATCTACTAATCTTTTTTGAGTGCTACCATCTAAACTTAACTCAATTACTCTACAACTTTTACCAACAGGTATATCAAGTAGTGAAACAGCATTCTCACCTAACTCACTATCCTTTACAACCAAATTATCTACATCCATTGAACACTCCTCACAACCTTTTTTATCAATACATTTATAACCAGACTTTTCAATCCATTCAAATGTTTTTTTCTCACAATTTTCAATATATTCAATATATTGTGCCAATCTCTCTAAAATAACTTTAGGTATTACATGTTCCATTTTACATGCAGTCTCATCAGCAATCTGATGATCAACTAATAAAACTTTAGTAAAAAATGTTCTTAATAGTTCATGCCTTCTAAGTATCTCTCTTGCCTTTTTAAGACCTGTGCTTGTAAGTTCAATAGGTTCATATGGTGAATATAAAATAAGTTTCTTTACAGCTAATGAACGAAGCGCTCCCGTTACAGATGCTTGCGATACATTTAATCTTAATGATATATCTTTAGGCTTTACAACATTCTTATCCTTAATGATCATATATATCGTCTCAAGATAATCCTCAAGGCTTTGAGTTAAAAGTTGATCTTCCATAATTAAAAAAACCTCATCATACAATAACTTAACCATCAAATATATCAATCAGACATTAGATACATAACTTTAGGCTTACCTAAATAATATAGTTTTCTAATTTAAATGTCAAGGAATAAATATAATATCTATAATATAACATAATTTATTATTTTATTTTTACATGATATATATTTATAGTTATTGAAATAAATATCTTATCGTATATAATAACTGTATGAAACTGATGGTTAAATTTATACTTTATCTCTTCATCACAATATTAACAATAATGATACCTGCAGTATATCTTCTTTTATCAAATCAAAGCAGAACAATAATTGAGCAAGCTCATACACAAGCTAAAGCTGTACATAGTATGGTTGTGATAACTAGGCAGTGGGCAGCTGAAAATAGAGATCGTGTTGAACCTGTACCTGCTGTTGTTACAAAAGAGTTATCTAAATACGCTGAAAAAATGACAGCATTTAGATTTCATATCACCTCCGATAATCTTGTTAACTCCGATAATATACCTACAGAGTTTGAACTAGCTGCAATGGATGCAATACAAAATAAATATAAAAAAGAATATACAAAAATAGCACATGATGAAGTATTGGGAGCTGTGTACTATTATGCAGCACCACTATTTATTAACGAGTCTTGTCTTAGTTGCCATACAGATGGATATAAGTTAAATGATTTTAGAGGTTTAATATCTATCACCTTGCCTCTTGATGAAATTAAAACATCACTTACTAGAAGTAATGAGATCACATTCTATACAATTATAATAAGTTTAATTGTAATAATTATCGTTATCTCACTACTTATTCATAGACTTATAATAAGACATGTAAACACGCTTACTAAAGCTACTATTCAAATCAAACAAGGAAACATAGTTGAAACCAACATTGATACTAGTGATGAAATATCTATACTCTCTGAAGCGTTCAATCAGATGAGCGTACAGATTGCACATAACGAAGATATCTTAACTAGCAAACTAGCAGATGCTGCTGGAAAATATATTACTTTAGTTGATGAGCTTAAAGATAAAAATGATAAACTCGATAGTATCAATCAATTAAAAACAGAACTACTTGATTCTATCGCTCATGAAATTAGAACTCCACTTACTAAAATATTATCGTACTCTGAACTATTAGACGATAAACGTATACTTGATAATCATGAAATGAGGAGTAAATTTACTTACAGTTTAAAAAATAATATCAATACAATAAAAACTCTATTCAACGATATAGTAACTTTATCAAGACTTGAGCATGGACAATATGATTATCACTTTATCCCTGTAAATCTATATAATATGGTTGAAGAAAGATTAGAGATGTTTGATATTGATATAAAGAATAAAGGTCTCACTATATCTCTTAATATTAAAAATACGGATATCATATATGTTGATGGAGAAACTTTTATCACAGTTATCAACAACCTTATCTCTAACGCTGTGAAATATTCTCATAGTAACTCTACCATAGTTATTAAAGCTTATAGCTATAGAGAAAACTATATTATTATGTTTAAAGATAACGGTGTTGGTATAAATAAAAATGATATCAAAACTGTTCTAACAAAATTTCATCGTGGTGAAAATGTTAAAAAAGAGTACCCCGGAACTGGCTTAGGATTATCTATTGTTTCAAGAATTGTGAGAGAACATAACGGAAGAATTGATATTAAATCTAAAGAGAAAGAGTGGACTGAAGTTAAATTGATATTTGATAAAAATGATATATCAAATCAGAAGTAGAAAGTAGATTAACTGAAAATATTAACATACTTTAAAATATTATTTATTTAGATTTCAAAATTAAGAGTTTAACAACTGATCGTAATACCGATACTTTCAATACATAACATAAACATAGTTCTTTATAATTATTAATAGTAAACGCAATTACATATATATAACTTTTTACAACTGCTTTAATTTATCATATTTGCTATGAATAACAACTATTAAATTATTTTAAATCTGATTTTATAGACATCTAAACCTTGATAGAAACTATATCCCTAAATACGCTTCTCTTACAGAATCATCTGTTAATAAATCTTTAGCTTTTGCCTCTAATTTGATATGCCCTGTTTCAACAATATAACCTCTATCTGCAATAGATAAAGCCATTCTTGCATTCTGTTCAACAAGCAAAATTGTGACTCCGTTCTTATTGATCTCTTTGATGATATCAAATATACTTCTAACAAAAATAGGTGCTAAACCTAATGATGGTTCATCTAGAAGAAGAAGTTTAGGTTTAGACATTAACCCTCTAGCTATAGCTAGCATCTGTTGTTCTCCACCAGATAACGTTCCTCCAGCTTGTTTAAATCTTTCCTTTAAGCGTGGAAATAACGTAGTCACATAATCAAAATCTCTATTAATTTCAGTTTTATCTTTTCTAAGATATGCACCCAGTTTAATATTCTCTAAAACAGTGAGATGAGGAAAAATCTGTCTACCCTCTGGTACTTGAACAACTCCCTTACTTACAATAAAATCTGTTTCCTTAAGAGATATACACTCACCCTCAAAAAAAATTGTTCCATTAACTGGTTTTAATATTCCAGATATAGTATTCAAAATAGTAGACTTACCTGCACCATTTGCACCGATAATCGTTACTATCTCTTTCTTTTTAATCTTTATATTTACTCTATCAAGAGCGTAGATATTACCGTATCTAGTAGAAATATTTTTTAATTCTAGCATATTATCTTTAATCCTCTTTACCAAGATAAGCTTCAATAACTTTTTTATTATCACGGATATCCTTAGGAAGCCCTTCAGCGATTTTTACACCATGATCTAAAACTATTACCTTATCCGATATTCCCATAACTAACTTCATATCATGTTCAATAAGAAAGATTGTTTTAGATAGATCATCTCTTATATTTTTTATTAAACCCATTAAATTTTCAGTCTCTATCGGGTTCATTCCTGCTGCTGGTTCATCTAATATAAGCAGATCTGCACCTGTTGCAAGTGCTCTACATATTTCAAGTTCGCGTTGTCTACCGTATGAAAGATTCTCTGCTCGCATATCTTTACAATCAATAAGTGAGAAATATTCTAAAAGTTTTACAGCTTCTCTCTCTACATCTTTTAACTCTTTACGATAATTTGGAAAACCTAAAATAGACGCAATTATTCCACTCTTTCTTCTCATGTTCATAGCTAAAACTATATTTTCTTGCACTGTAAGTTGTTTAAATAATCTTATATTTTGAAACGTTCTAGCAAGCCCTAATGAAGTTATTTTATGTGGTTTTAAATTATTTAATAATTTATCTTTAAAAACTATATTACCACTTGTAGGAGTATACACCCCTGATATGAGATTAAATAGTGATGTTTTACCTGCTCCATTTGGACCGATTAAAGAAGTGATTTCTTTTCTCTTTAAAGAAAATGAGAGTGTATCAATAGCTTGTAATCCACCAAAAGATAGTGAAACATCTTTTAATTCTAATATTGTATCTTTACTCTTCATAAATTAACTCTAATTTTACCAAATAACCCTTGAGGTCTAAATATCATCATAGCTAATAAAACAATACCATACATTACCATTCTGTACTCTGATGCAAACCTTAAAACCTCTGGGATAACTGTTAAACCGATAACACCTGCTATAACACCTATGATTGAGCCCATACCACCTAATACAAGCATTGAGATAAACTCAACTGATTTCATAAATCCGAAATCATCTGGTGCGATAAAAGTTATCTGATGTGCATATAGTGCTCCGCCTAGTCCTGCGAATGCTGAACCTATTGTAAAAGCTAAAACCTTATATCTAGCTATATTTATACCCATCATCTCTGCTGCAATTTCATCTTCTCTTATAGATCTAAGTGCTAAACCAAATCGTGATTTTTCAAATCTATACATAAATAGTATTCCAAATGCTAAAATAATATAGACTGTACTAAGAGTCGTTTCATACGGAATTGAGCTAACCCCTAACGCTCCACCTGTTACCTTTAGATTAAGAAAAATAACTCTCACTATCTCTGCAAAACCTAGCGTTGCAATCGCAAGATAATCTCCTCTTAATCTCAATATAGGCATGCCCAATAACGCACCGATAAAACCTGATACTATTGTAGCTATCGTAATTGAAAGATAAAAAGGTACTGCAAACTTTATCATTATGATAGCTGAACAGTATGCTCCAACAGACATAAAGGCTGAATGCCCTAATGAAAGTTGCCCCGTCACACCTGTGATAAGATTTAAGCCAAGAACAATTATGATATTTATACCTGTTATTGTCATAACTTGGAAAACATAATCATTAAATAAAAAATCCATTAAAGACTCCAAATCAACTATATCTACTTCTAACTAAATCGCTTCTCTCAAACAATCTATAAAACTTAGATTAATTTTTTAAATTCGAATTAGTCACTTCTATCAAGTAATCTACAAAACCTAAATTAGATTTTTATACTTTTTAACTCAACTACTTATATCAACTAATCTAAATCGTTTAAATTAAATCACCTAAACTATATTTTTTCTTTCGTGTTGCTACCAAATAATCCAGTAGGTTTAACTATCAATATAAATATTAAGATACCGAACGCTATCGCATCTCTATACGATGGAGATATAAACGCTACACCCATGACCTCTACAACACCTAAAATAACTCCACCTATAACAGCTCCTGGAATCGAACCTATACCACCTAGAACCGCTGCAATAAACGCTTTAAGTCCATACATCATTCCTACATTGATATCAACTATATTGTAATACGTTCCAACAAGCACACCAGCAATCGCTGCAAGTAATGAACCTATCGCAAATGTGAATGATATAATTTTATCTGGATTTATACCCATTAGTTTCGCTGCAACAAGGTTATATGATACAGCTCGCATCGCAAGTCCGACTTTCGTTTTATTTACAACAATATAAAGTATAACCATAAGTACAAATGAAAACGAAATAATAAACAGTTGTAATAGTGATACTGTTATGCCAAAAACATTAAACATCACCTCTGGAATAAGTTTAGGATATACCTCTCTATCAGGACCTTTAATCAATGCAATCATATTAGATATAACTATACCCATTGCAATCGCTGAAATTAATGCATTAATTCTTGAGTTTGAAGATCTACTTTTTAAGTACGATTTAGATCTAACTAACCATAAGATTATAGCTACTAAAAACAGTACCCCTAACCAGAAAAGTATTGATGTTAATAGATCAAAAATAGTATTTTGTGATAAAAATGCAACGAAAACTATTGCAAATAATCCAACTGCTGAAAAAACTATTGTTGATGTTTTTGAATCCCTAAGTGGACGATACGCCACTCTCTCAACAAATAAACCTAGTAGTACTGATGTTATTGATGCAAAAATTATCGCAATTATAAACGAATCTCCGAAGATCATCGTCGCTAAAAGACCAGCAAATGCACCTACAACAAAAATCTCGCCGTGTGCAAAATTAATCAACCTTAATATACCATAAACCATAGTATAACCTAAAGCTATTAACGCATAAATACTTCCAACTATCAAACCATTCAATAGCTGATGAACAATTGTTTCAAACACCCTCAACTCTCTATAAAAAATATTTTATACCAGATGCAAATATCATCTGGTTCATGCTATCATATCTATTATTAATATGCAAATTTTCTCCAAATCTTTCTGAATGTCCCATCTTACCAAGCACCCTACCATCAATAGATGTGATACCCTCTATACCGTGAGCTGAACCGTTTGGATTATACGGATATTTCATCGTTACATTATCGTATCCATCTATATATTGGAACGCAACTTGTCCGTTTTTAAATAGTTTATCTATATACTCTTGTGGTGCAACAAATCTACCTTCACCATGTGAAACAGCTACAGTATCAACATCTCCAACCTCTCTTAAAAGTAACCAAGGTGATTTTATTGATGATACTCTTGTTCTAACAAATCTTGATACATGTCTATTTATCTTATTAAATGATAATGTCGGATCATTATCCTCTTGTTCACCTATATAACCTTTACTCAATAAACCTGATTTAAGTAACGCTTGAAACCCATTACAAATACCTATAACTAATCCATCTCTTTTATGTACAAGATTATGTATAGACTCTTTTATTTGAGGGTTCATAAAAACTGATGTGAAAAATTTTCCAGAACCATCTGGTTCATCACCTGCTGAAAACCCACCCGGAATAGCTAAGATCTGTGAGTTATCCACCAATTTTGCAAACTCATCACAAGACTCTTGTATATCAAGAATACTTCTATTTCTAAAAACAAAAATATTAGCGTCGCTACTTCCAGATATCTCAAACGCTCGCTTAGTATCGTACTCGCAGTTACTTCCAGGTAAAGCTAATATCGCAACTCTCGGTTGTGCCTTAAATGTACTACTATATTTGTTACGATCTACATACTCTCCTAAAATAGGTTTATACTCAAGCGATTCATCTTCACAACTTGATGAATACACAGATGATAAAGTATCAATACTGCTACCAGCAAGATCTGTTAATAAAAGCTCGCTATCTTGATATCGTATATAAGGCTCATCAATCGTTACACCTATCTCTATTACCTCTCGTTCATAATCAAATGAATCAATAGATGTAGATATAATAAACGATCCGTAATATGGAATCTGTAACTCTTCTAAAGTTATATCAGAATTAATCTCAACACCTATCATATTACCTAACGACATCTTAACTAATGCCGTAATCATACCACCATCTTTAACAGTATAAATAGATGATATCTCCTCATCGGTTATAGACTCATCAATCAACTCTATGTTATATAGATACCTTTCAATATCAATCAATTTATCATCATCTATATCAGTCTTAATAAAATAAACTTTCTCGCCTGATTTCTTAAACTCACCTGTTACTACCCTATCCACTTTAGTTGTTGCAAACGCAAATGATATTAAGGTTGGAGGAACTGTTAACTCGATATCATTTACAGTATCTTTATACGTTCCAGACATAGAATCTTTACCACTAATTGATGCAAGTGATAATGAGTTTAAAGCTTTTAATGCTCCAAGTAATGAGAGCAACGGGATACCCCATTTAAATTTATTATCTCCCAATTTTTCAAAATACTCTTGAAAAGATAATCTGATATCCTTTAACTTTACACCAGCTGCAATCATCTTAGTTACAGACTCAATCACTGCAAAATAAGCACCATGATACGGAGACTCATCTGATAGATACGGATTATAACCGTAGCTCACAACCGATACAGTAACTGTATCTCTATTGTTTGATGTAGGAATTTTAGATACCATACTTTCAGCTTCTGTTAATTGATATCTACCACCGTAAGGAGATAGAACCGTTCTAGCTCCAATAGTTGCATCAAAACATTCAACTAATCCTTGCTGTATAGCAAGATTTATATCTGTTACCTTATTTACAACCATAAGATAAAAATTATCGTATTTACTATATTTTTCACTATCAAAAACCGTTACATTAAAATCAGTTGCAACGACAACATCTTGCTCTCTTACAGCTCCTGCTGTATCTAAAAACTCTCTTGATATATCTACAACTAAAGCATCTTTATACTTCATTGTTAATCTATTTTTATCCGTTACGGTTGCTATAACTACTGCTTCAATATTCTCTTTATGGCACTCTTTAATAAACTCATCAAGATCAGAACTATCAAGAACTACCGACATTCTTTCTTGAGATTCTGATAATGCTAACTCACTAGGTGTTAAGCCGTCATACTTCTTTAAGATAACTTCTAAATTGATCTCAACACCATCTGCAATCTCTCCAACAGATACAGATACACCACCTGCTCCAAAATCGTTAGATTTCTTGATCATCTTACTTATCTTAGGTTTTCTAAAAAGACGTAATATTTTATGCTCTTCAGGTGCGTTACCTTTTTGAACCTCAGCAGATGATATATCTATTGATTTGCGATTCTGCTCTCTTGATGATCCTGTTGCACCACCTACTCCATCACGACCTGTCCTGCCACCTAACATAATTATTAAGTCGCCGTTTTGAGGCGTCTCTCTAGTTACATCATCTTTTAAAACAGCACCAATTACAGCACCAACTTCCATTCTCTTAGCCTTAAAACCAGAGTGATAAAACTCTTTAACATGACCTGTTGCAATACCTATCTGATTTCCATATGATGAATACCCTCTTGCAGAGTCTCTACATATTTTTATCTGTGGAAGTTTACCTGCTAATGTTTTATCTATCTTTTCACGTGGATCACTAGCACCACTTATTCGCATAGCTTGATACACATATGATCTACCAGATAATGGATCTCTTATAGCTCCACCTAAACAAGTTGCAGCTCCACCAAATGGCTCTATCTCTGTTGGATGATTATGCGTTTCGTTCTTAAACATTAATAAAATTGTATCGGTATCAGTATCGCCACTACCACTCTCATACTCTATATCTACAACGATTGATGCTGCATTATTTTCTTCAGATATCTCTAAATTATCAAGAGTACCATCTTTTAATCTAGCTCTTGTAGAGATAATAGCTAGATCCATCAAGGTAACTGGTTTGCTTGATAATCTACCCTCAAACACATCTTTACGGATAGCTATATATTCATCGTACGTTGAATTAAATAATTTTTTATATCTTCCATCTTGAAACTCTACATCTGTTAAAATAGTGTTGAATGTTGTATGGCGACAATGATCTGACCAATAAGTATCTAGGACTTTAATCTCGGTTACAGTTGGATCACGTTTCTCTATATTTTTAAAGTAATCGTATGCTACTTTTAAATCATCAATACTCATAGCTAGCGATAATTTCTCTAGTAATGCTACTAAATCATCATCTGTTAAATCTATAAAACCTTTAATATACTCTATACTTTCATCTAATACAGTATCTAGTTTTAATGTTACAGGTTTATCTAATGATGCCTCTCTTTGATCGACTTCATTTATTAGATATTTTTTAATTCTTAAAATATCAGCATCAGAAATATCTCCCCTTACAACATAAACTTTAGCCGATCTAACATCTATATCTTCTGCGTTTGTGATAACTTTTATGCATTGAATAGCAGAGTCCGCTCGCATATCAAACTGTCCCGGTAGATACTCTATTGCAAAATATTTATCGTTTGATAAAAATAGATACCTCTCTTCATAAAGTGTATCCATCATAGGCTCTGCAAAAACTATCTTAGCTACAGAGTTAAACTCATCATCGTTTAACCCCTCTATATCGTAACGATTGAGAATAATTAGATCTTCAATTCCATTTATACCTAAAAACACTTTTAGATCATCTTTTAATGAGTTCGCCTCAATAATATGATCTATTTTCTTCTCAACATATATTCTTCTTATAGACATCTAATAAATTCCATTCCTTCATAATATAAAGTTACAAACTCAAAAAGGAGCAGTATTATATATCGTCATCTAACGATTTACAAGCGTTAATAACAGTGATCACAATTTAGGTTCTTGACTGAACAAAATTAAAACTTTATAATCGTAGTTATTATGGAAAATATAAATAAAATAATCGACAAAAATTTTGATGAAGAAGTAAAGTTTCTACAGAAAATCATATCATTTAATACGGTATATGATTTTAATAATGCAAGTGATAAGTATCCGTTTGGTAAAAATATCTCTGACTGTCTAGATTATGTGCTAGAAAGGAGTGAAGAGTTAGGATTTATTACTAAAAATATAGAAAATAAAGTTGGATACTCTGAAATAGGTGATAAAAATGGTGATCTCTACGGAATATTATGTCACCTTGATACTGTACCTTATAATAATTTAAACACTTGGAAAGCACCACCAACATCTGGTGCAATAATAGATAATGAAATAATCGGAAGAGGAACAATTGATAATAAAGGATCAGTTGCTGCAACATTTTATGCCATTAAAGCGTTACTTGAGGCTGGAGTAAAACTTAATAAAAGGTTTAGAGTGATCTTAGGGTTAGATGAAGAAACTGAATTTAGATGTGTTAATAGATATCTTGCAACTGAAGAGATACCTAAATATTCATACACACCTGATTCAAAATTTCCTGCAGTTTACGGCGAAAAAGGTATCTTAAGACTTGCTATAAAAAGAAAGTTTGAAGCTATGCCTCTTGAACCTCTTATACTGCTTGGAATGAATGCTGGAGAGAAAGTGAACGTTGTACCAGATAAAGCTACAGCATATTTTGGCGGTAAAGATATAGCAAAAATCTATATACAATTAGAAAAGTTTGATTACGATTATCTAAAATTCGATTACTTTGAAGATAAAATGATTAAAGTAGAAATAGAAGGTAAAGCTGTACATGCTATGAATCCTGAAAAAGGTATAAACGCTATTCAACGACTATTTGGCGTATTAGAAAAATTAGATTTTGCTCCTATGGAACTCAATCTATGGATAAAAGATATCTATAAATTATTTAAATACGAAACTGATGGAAAACTATTAGGAATTGATATGAAAGATGATATTTCAACTCCTCTATCTATCAACTTCGGTATCTTAAGATATGATAGTGAAAATCTACAAGCTAACTTTGATATCAGATATCCTGTTACAATTAATCCTGAATATGCAGAAGAAACGGTTTGCAATGCTATGAAAAAAACTGGTACTTCTATATCAATACTCAATCACAAACAACCGTTGTATGCTGATAGAAATTCTCCTTTTGTTAAAACTCTACTAAATGCTTATGAGTCTATAACTGGTGATAGTAGCGAACCAGTTGTAATAGCAGGCGGAACTTATGCAAGAGCGTTTCCTAACACACTCGCATTTGGTCCTAATATGCCTACTGATGAAGATTTAGCACATCAATCAAATGAACGGATATCTCTTGAGAAACTTAAAACGATAACAAAAATATACGCAAAAGCTATATTTGATCTTAATCAAATAGAAAACCAAAATGTTACAGTTAATAAAGTTAAAATAGATAAATAATTTTTAACAATAAAAACTCTAGCTAACAATAAAAGTAAAGTTAGCTAGAGTTTTTTTATATATCAAAATAATAGATCTAAATTTAATACAATTAAACTATCTCAATTAAAATATAGTATAATACAATAAAATAAACTAATATCATCTTATATGAAACTTGATCTAATACAATCTACATCATTGTAACATTATAAAATTATTAACTACTTCTTCACTTCTTTACTTGCTTTATCAGTTTCTTTATTGCCTATAGTTTTAGCATAATACATAGGCTTATCAAGTAGCTCTGTAGCATATTTCATCAAATCTTTCTTTGTAACAGAATCAATACCTTTAACAAAATTAAGATAGTAATCTTCCATATCTAACGTATAAGCGTAACCTAACTCATTAGCTAGTGATGACACTCTCTCATAAGAGTAGATATTATCAGACTTTAATCTGTTTTTAGCTTTCTCAATAACTTTATCATCAACCTTACCATCAGCTATATCTTGAATAATTTTTAACGCCTCATCTCTAAATTTATCAGCATTATTAGGTGGAGTTACAGCAAACGCTCCCATCAAACCGTTATACTTATGGTTGAGTGATAGATCCGATGTATAGATAACTAATCTTTTCTGATTTTTTAATATCTCATTAAATAAAGAAAACTCTCCTCCAGCTAACATCTCTGAAAGAACCTCATTAGTATATATCGTGCTACTAAGTTTCTCTTCGGTTGGAAATGCTAAAACAACATACTCCATATCTATATCTGCTGTGAAAACTTTATCAACAGATTTTGTAAACTCAACTTTAGCCGATCCTTTATAACGTTTCCCTAAATCAACATCTCTTGTCTGATTGAAATACTTTAATGCTAATTTCTCTACCTCTTTCTTATCAATATCGCCAACTACCGTTAGAAACATATTCTCTGGATGATAGAAACTATTATAATACTCTAAAAGATTCTCTTGAGTTAAAGTGTTCACTGTATCAACTGTCCCTATAACCTCTCTCTCATACGGCGTTCCTAAAAATATCGTATGAAGCAAGTCTTGCCACATCATATATGACGGATCATTATATTTACGCATTATCTCTTGAACTACAACAGGTTTCTCTTTCTCGATTTCATCTTTAATAAATAGAGCGTTAAAAACCATATCACTAACTACTTCAAACGCTGCCTCAACATTTTTTGTTGGGATAGTTACATAGTAGTTTGTTAGATCACTACTTGTAAATGCATTGTTCTCTCCACCTAGCGAATCAAGATAAGTATCTATCTCACCAGGTTTAAAATTTTTCGTACCTTTAAACAATATATGTTCTAAAAAATGTGATATCCCTGATATCTCTATACTCTCATTTACAGAACCTGTACCTATAAATGATTGAACCGTTACAACTCCAACATCTGGCACATTTTGATATATCAACGTAACACCGTTCGGTAACTTACTTATATCTGGTAGCTTTACAGATGAAGTATCTTTTGCTAACACATTACTCATAAAAACTCCTAAAATAAGAATCAAAAAAAGAGTGAGTAAGCCCACTCTTACAAATATATCTTTTATCTCTTTAACATCAACCAATCTACTTATCATAAACGCCTCAAACTAATCCTTATATAAATATATATATAAAACAAGTATCGCTACATAAAAATAAATACAACTAACATAAAAATAACTACTTTGAATTTATAAATTACTTTAAACCAACTTCAATAGAGAAAACCTCTCCATCTAAATTAAAGTTGACTCCGATACACATAATATCTTTAGGTTTATTAACAGTATGATCTTTACCCGTTACAACACTTGGAAGCCCTAAATCATACTTCATACCTTGTTTTGCAAAAGTTGTTTTCGCACTACCAACAACCATATTGATAACTTCACCGATAGTGTCAATGACATCATCATCAAGAGTATTTTTATCCTCGCCAAGAAATGCAGCTGTAATTTTCAATGCAACCGACTCTGGAAAAGACATCGCAACAAAACCTGTAAGATTACCCGCAATACCTATTATACCAGATATATCATTTCCCGCAGCAATCTCTTGCTTTACATAGATCTCTTTTTTCGAAACACACAATCCAGCCATTGTGTCAAACACATTAATAGTTGCTGTAATAAAAGGATTAACCATTTCTACTTTCATATTTATCAAACCATCCTAAAAAATTTATAATCAATAATCTAAAAGAAAACAACTAAAACACCAAGTTAATATATTAACAGATAACCTATATGATGTCTATTAATGAATTCAATAATTCATCTATTTTACTTATATCATCAATACCTGCTTGTGCCATCTCAGGACGACCTCCGCCCTTTACATCAGTGATACTATTAGCTTTTTTAATAACATCATTTGCCGTAATTTTTGATGTAATATCTTTTGTAACACCGATAAGCAATATACCTTTACTATCATTGATACCTGCCATTATAACTATACCACTTCCAATTTTCTGCTTAGCTTTATCAAGTAGAGATCTCATATTATCTATACTATTATTATCTATACGCAATACTATATAACTTATACCATTTACTACTTTAATATCAGATAACATATCTTCAGCATTAATAGATACTAACTTCTCTTCAAGCTCTTTAATATGTTTATCCCTACTCTTTAAATCTAAAAACATATCATTTATTTTCTTAACAATATCTTGTGTTTTTAACAGTTGTAACAAATCTTTTCTTAAATTATCAGCATCATTGAGATACGATAAGGCACGGTATGATGTTAAACCCTCTATTCTACGGACTCCTGATGCAACTGATTGTTCTAAAACTATTTTACATAGCCCTATTTCAGATGTGTTCTCAATATGACAACCACCACATAACTCAGTTGAGTAATCTCCTATTGTAACAACTCGAACCGTATCAGAGTACCTCTCTCCAAAAAGTGCTGTTGCACCTGCTTTAATAGCCGCATCTTTATTCATATACTCTTTCTGAACAATATGAGAATTAAATATTTCACTATTTACTTGTTGCTCTATACTCGCAATCTCTTTATCTGTTAAAGCTCTATCAAATGTAAAATCAAAACGGAATGACTCGTTATCAACATGGCTACCAGCTTGTCTAACCGTTGCACCTAATGTTGATTGTAACGCCTTGTGAAGCAGGTGTGTCGCTGTATGATTATACTCTGTTTTAAATCTTCTATCTTTATTAATCTGCTGATTAAAAACATTACCGACCTCTATCTTACCAGTTTTAAGATATCCAGAATGAATGATAGCATCACCAACTTTAAAGGTATCATCAACTTCAAACTCAATATCATCAGATATGATTTCTCCCGTATCCCCTGTCTGTCCACCACTTTCAGGATAGAAAGATGTCTTATCAAATATTAAATAAGCTTTATCTCCAGAACTTATCGTACCAACCTCTTTCTCATCTTTAACAATAGATATAACCTTACCACTATTATTAAAATCGCTCTCTCTATATCCTAAAAACTCAGACTGATATTTAGATCCTAAAGTTGTAAAAATATCAAGAACCCTATCAAGCTTTACACCTAGCCCTCCAAGTTTAGCTCTCTCTTGCTGTTCTTGCATAAGTATATCAAACCTTGCCATATCTAAAGTAAGATTACTATCTGTTGCGATATCTTCTAACAGATCAACTGGAAAACCGTAGGTATCATATAATTTAAAAATATCATCGCCTACTATTACTCCATTAGATTTTGAGCGTGGAATGATATCACTATTTAATATCTCTAAGCCTGATGATAATGTTTTAATAAAAGATCTTTCCTCTTTCTCAACAATACCTTTTATATACTCTTTTTTATCTGCAAGTTCTATATAATATCCTTTCATGAAATCTATCACAAAAAGGACAACCTTATAAAAAAATATATCTTCGTAACCTAACAATCTACCGTGACGCATAGCTCTACGCATTATACGCCTTAGTACATACCCTCTGCCGTCACTAGATGGAATAACACCATCTCCTATCAGAAAGGCTGCTGCTCGTGAATGATCTGCAATTACTCGCATAGATACATCACTTAAATCACTACTACCATATTTAATGCCTATATCTGATGATATAAACTCTATGATAGGCTTGATAAGATCTGTATCGTAATTACTAACTACATTTTGCATGATACCTGCAACTCGCTCAAGCCCCATACCTGTATCAATAGATGGCTTAGGAAGTGGGGACATATTACCTGTTTCATCTCTATTAAATTGCATGAATACAAGGTTCCAAATTTCAAGGTGTCTATCACACTCACATTCAGCATCACACTCTGCACGATTACAACCTACACCTTTACCTTGATCGTAGAAAATCTCTGAACAAGGACCACAAGGACCTGTATCTCCCATCTGCCAAAAATTATCTTTCTTACCACGTCTATATATTTTATCAACTGGAAGACCTATAACATCTTTCCATATATCATGTGCTTCATCATCTTCTTCAAATATTGTAACGAACATCTTACTTTTATCAAGTTTTAGATCTTCAGTTAAAAAGTTCCATGCAAACTTTATCGCATCTTCTTTAAAATAATCTCCAAATGAGAAATTGCCTAACATCTCAAAAAAAGTATGATGTCGTGCCGTTCTTCCTACATTCTCAAGATCGTTATGCTTACCGCCTGCTCTTACAACTTTCTGACATGTTGTAGCTCTATTATAATCTCTAACCTCCTTGCCTAAGAAAATATTCTTAAACTGGTTCATACCAGCATTTGCAAAAAGTAGAGTATCATCATCTATCGGAAGAATTGGTGATGATGAAATAATCTTATGACTATTTAACTCAAAAAATTTTAGAAATCTTTCACGTATTATATTACCTTGCATCTATCCCCATCCCTCATAAAATTATAATCAATATTTTGATATCTCAAATATTTTGACACTTTTCATACTTAAATAATTTACAACTTAATAACTATTTTTAATTTATAACTAAAAATCAGTAATCAATAATTAACTTCTCATCGTTAACTTTCTATACTAATAATCAATATGTGATAACTATTAATTATAATCAACAACCTAAAACTATAATCAACATAACTAATCAGAATTTACTACAAGATAAATATCTATCTATCTAGTTCACCGTTCATCTCAATAGGTAGATAATACTTCTTTTTATTGTTACATTCCTTGCAACAACATACGATATTTCCCTTAGTAGATTTGCCACCTCTAATAATTGGAACAATATGATCCATCGTTAATTGATCCTTTTTAAACTTATCTCCACAGTAGTAACAAACCCCTTTATTGATCAAAGTTTTCCACCACTCTTTAGATCTAAGTTCGCGTGCTTTTAACTTTTCTGCCTTTATCTCTTTTTCTGACACAGAAGAAATAAAGAAATTATTCATAATAACATTTGACCTCTTATAAAAATTATACTATAAATGAATAAGTAGATGTCGTTACATTGACACCTATTTTATCAATTTCATAAATACCTTAAACTAGAAATATTATCCTATGGATTGTAACAGATAAAACTATGAAAATCAACTGTGGAGGAATAACGTATGAGCATTTACAAAACTGGTAATGACTATCTTAAGAAATACAATATTCAATCACCACGATCAATCTTTTTAAACATGCCTACTGAGGCATTAACTGAAGAGATTATCAAACGTGGCGAGGGAGCTTTTGTTAAAGGTGGTGCATTAGTATTTAACACTGGAAAACATACTGGCAGATCTGCTAAAGACAAGTATGTGGTAAGAGAACCATCTTCTGAAAAAGATGTGAACTGGGCTAGCTCAGCTGCATCGGAAATGAGTGTATCAAATTTTCATTCTATTAAAGAAAAAATGATCAAATTCTGTGACAATAAAGAACTATTCGTGCAAGAACTTTACGCTGGAGCTGATGAAACTTCAAGACTTAAAGTAAGAATCATAACAGAGTACGCTTGGCATAGCATGTTTGCAAGAAATATGTTTATTTGTGAAACAGTACTTAAAAAACTTGCTAACTTTAAAGAAGATTTCACTGTTCTATATCTACCTAATTTCAAATGCGATCCTAAAGTAGATAACACAAAATCTGAAACAGCTATAATGTTAAACTTTGCAGAGAAAATAGTGCTTATCGCTGGAACCGAATATGCTGGCGAAATGAAGAAATCTATCTTCACTGTTATGAACTATTATCTTCCTAAAAAGAACGTTATGTCTATGCATTGTTCCGCAAATATCGGTAAGAAAAATGATACAGCATTATTCTTCGGTTTATCTGGAACAGGGAAAACAACTTTATCTTCTGATTCTGAAAGATATCTAATCGGTGATGATGAACACGGATGGAGTGATACTGGAATATTTAATATCGAAGGTGGATGTTACGCAAAAGTTATAAATCTATCTCAAGAAATGGAACCAGATATTTATAAAACTACACACTCATTTGGAACAATATTAGAGAACGTTGTGTTCGATGAATCAACAAGAATTGTTGATCTTGATAGTGAAGCTAAAACAGAAAATACTCGTTCATCGTATCCATTAACTCAAATGCCTCGTATCTCTAAAGATAATAAAGGCGGACATCCTAAAAATATTATCTTCTTAACTTTTGATGCATTTGGTGTATTACCTCCTGTATCTAAACTAGATACTAATCAGGCTATCTATCACTTCATCTCTGGGTACACAGCAAAAGTTGCTGGAACTGAGAAAGGGGTAACTGAACCAACTGTAACTTTTTCTACCTGTTTCGGAGAACCGTTCATGGTATGGCATCCTTATGAGTATGCTAGAATATTAATGGAAAAAATGAAGAAACATCGTGCTAAAGCATATCTTGTGAATACTGGATTATGTGGTGGGAAAAAAGGTTCAAGATTTAAAATTAGTGATACAAGAGCTATTATCAATGCAATCCTATCTGGAGCGGTTGATAAAGGTGGATATACTGTTGATCCTATTTTTGGATTTGGAATACCTAAAGCTGTACCAGGTGTTAATAAAGCTGTGCTTGATCCTAAAAAAGGATGGAAAAGTAGAGATGAATATGATAAGACTTTAGCTTTACTTGCTAAAAAGTTTGTTGAAAATTTTACAAAATATTCAGATCATCCTATGGCTTCTACTGTGCTTAAAGGAGCGCCTAAACCTGATGCTTTAGCTAAAGCAACAACTAAGAGCAAACCTAAGACTAAGGCTAAGGCTAAACCTAAAGCTAAAAAGTAATTTAATAACATAGAATATGTTTAGTGCATATAGACAAGATATAAGTGAAATTTTATATCTTGTCTTTTTTTATACTAATTTATTTTATATTTATTTGAAAAGTTTATTTTTCTATTTACGTTTTATATTTTTTAAAGTTTACTAAATAATTAAATAATTTTCTACGCCAGTCTTAAGCAGTAATCTTTATTTACAGCAGCTTCACTATTATTTGGATCATGTTTTAACGACTTCTCATAACTACTAACAGCTTTTTTATACTGCTTCAATTCTTGCAAACAAACACCTTAGCTGTATATATATCTATCGCTGTTGGATATAACAAAATTGTTTCATCAATATAGTTAAGCGCTTTATCAAAATATCCTTTCTCCATCAACGATATAACCTCTTTTAGAGCTTGCTTTTTAGGGTCTTTTTTCCAAAATTGCCACCATGCAATTTTCTCTAATTTCTGATTTATTATATCCATTTATATATATCCTCTTTATCACTAAATCATAGTATAAAATCATTTATAAATTATATCAATATTTAAAATTTAAAATAAATAACTGTATAAAACTTAGATATACAACTTTTTCATCTATATTATTGTTGTTGACATTTTAATATATAGAATGAATAATAAAACTGCTTTTTAAATGTGAATACTTTCTTGGTAACGTTCAATAAACTATTCATCTTTTTTTGCTATAACATTAATAATCTCTTACTGTAAACAATAGTAATGCACATAACATAGTCTTGTAAGCATTACCGTAAATTAATAATAAATTGTAGAAACTAGTTTTCTATATACAGTATGATTTATTTCATCTTTTTAAAAAATAAATATGTTGTATGAAAAACTATATTTATATATCTAGCAATAAAAGAAGCAAAAAGCAAAATATAAATCAGAAATTTATGTTGGATTTTACAAATGAACATTGTCTTAATTTTATATAATATAATACTCATAATATTTTCACCTATATGGGTTCCTATTGCATATATAACACTCTATTTTAAAGGAAAAAGTAAGTACTTCTACGAAAGATTAGGCTTTATAAACTTGAATAGATCTAGCAATAATAAAAAAACTACTATACTCTTTCATGCTGCATCTGTTGGAGAAGTAAGAAGTATCAATAATCTTATTACAGAAATAAGAGGCAAGTTTAATAATATTAATATCGCCATATCAACGATGACAATAACAGGAAGAGATATTGCGATCAACGAAATTAAAGCTGATTACGCATTTCTTATACCGATAGAAAATAAAATCGCAATCAGATTGATTATCAAAAAACTTAATATCAAACTTGCTTTTATTGTTGATACAGAACTTTGGCCAAATACGATTATAACCTTAGCAAAACACAGTAAGCTAATAATGCTAAACGCAAGAATATCTGATAAAACATTTAATACATACTATTTTTTTAAACCGTTCTTTGCATATCTTCTAAAACATTTCACAATCATTTTTGCAAAATCATACGAAGATAAAAAGAAAATTGATTCAATTAACTCTACTACAAAAACGATAGCTTTAGGAAATATAAAATTCCAAAAAAGAAAAAATATTAACGATATAATATCTATTGAAAATTTATCTAATCTTAACTATCTATTAATCGCTAGTACACATAGTAACGAAGAAGAGATATTCATTAAAGCATTTAAAAGAAATAGAGATAAATTTGATAAATTAATAATCGCACCAAGACATATTGATAGAGCTATAAATATCAACACGTTAGCTATATCTTACAACCTTACATCATCGCTATATTCCGATGCTGAAACAGATACAGATGTAATAGTTATAGATAAGCTCGGCGTACTTGAACCTCTATATTTAACCGCATCTAAAATATTTATAGGTGGAAGTATTATAAATATCGGTGGACATAATATTTATGAAGCATTACAATTTTCAAAAAATATAGCTACAGGAAAGTATCTATATAATTTTAAAGAATTGCAAACTATTGCTAATGAATACTCTTTAATTGATTACTTAGAAACTGATGAAGATATAGATAAATGGATCACATCAAATGATAAAAATAAAAAAACAGATTTCATATCTTTTTTTGAAAAAATAGATACAATAAATAGTAATGTGATAAATAAAGTTGTTGAAACTATACAAAACATTATAAAGGAGTAATATACTTACCATGAGTAATAATATAAACCTAAGACCAACAGTCTTTTTAGATAGAGATGGAACAATAAATTTTGACGCTGGATACATTAACCATATAGATAGTTTTCACATATATCCATTTGCAGCAGAAGCTATAAGAATACTTAATATGCATAACTTTCTTGTTGTAATCATAACAAACCAATCAGGTATCGGTAGAGGATTCTTCGATGTTAATACACTCAACTTATTACATGAAAAAATGTACGCTGAACTTATAACTCAAGGTGCAAAAATAGATGGATTATATTTCTGTCCACACGATATAAGTTCTAAAGATGAAAGATATAAAGTTGATTGCGATTGTAGAAAACCTAAAGCAGGAATGCTTATAAAAGCTATGAATGATCTACCAATAGATAAAAATAAACTGTTTTTTATT
Organism: uncultured Deferribacteraceae bacterium; assembly: GCA_947039395.1. Classification (GTDB taxonomy): domain Bacteria; phylum Chrysiogenota; class Deferribacteres; order Deferribacterales; family Mucispirillaceae; genus CAMQYB01. Next base: position 53,998 of record CAMQYS010000002.1, read on the forward strand.
GGAGATAAAGAGTCTGATATCACTGCAGGAAAAACCGTTAATGCTAAAACGTATCTAGTAGAAACAGGATACGGTAAAGGGAGCGTACAAAATGATATTGAAAAATTTAAAATCAAACCTGATGTTATAACTGCTAATATCTTAACTGCAACTATAGATATTTTAACCAACTCATAAAATAACTATTCGTATCATAGCATCATGATCTATAAATGTCCTTAATACATTGAAATTTAAATAAGTTAAGATCTCAATATCATAATCGTTTATCATCAATGTTTTTCATGATTTGATATCACAACACACTAAACATTATAAAAAATTTTAAACAGTTAAGCTCATCTAAATTCTAATAATGTTTTACTACAAATAAAACCTTAAAATATTCTGACAAATCATCATCATTAATTTTAACATTATTTTTAGGTGATTTTCTATCAATTAGTAACTTCATTTTTTCTTCTTGGAAATAGTAAAATACTTTGCTATACCTACCATGAGTAATAATTTTGTCAAAATTTTCTAACTTTGTAGCATCACATCTAACTGATATAATGAGATCATCTTTTTTGAGTGAATCAAAAAAATTATCCGCTGTACAAATAAAAGCTTTTAACGCAAGTTTATCCTTTATACCACTAAATAATACAGTGGGAAAAGATATCTTTCTATAAGGTATATCTGTTTTTTTGCCAGACATACTTAGAAGTGGGATTGATAGAATATCTTCATTCTCACTCACCTCACACATTGTTGAAAAAGGTGTACTAAACTGATACCCTTCATTCAAACCTGTCACATCTCTATCTAAATAACTTTGAGATGAGCCATCGTGCGTAAAATAATTAACATCAATTTGTAAATACTTCGCAACCATTATTAACATCATATGGCTAGGCTCTCTTTTACCAGTAATATAGTTTGACAACCTTGAAGGAGATATTCCTAATGCCTCCGCCATATCTTTTTGTACTATATCTCTACTTATAATAAGACTTTTTAATTTTGAACTAATCATTTTATACCTGTAATAAATTATATAGTCATAGTGTAGCATAAATTGATTAGTATATATACATATATCTGCATGTTTCAAAAATATATTCTTATTAAAATTAAAATTTATTGATATTTGTACGATAACGTATTAACATAAAATATGATAAGGAGAGTATCATAAATATTAAAAAAATTAACTGTTATAAATGCATTCATCTTACGATAACATGGCAGCCAGCACACCCATATTCATGTAAAGTTTTCGGATTTAAATCTAAAAGTATTCCTTCTAGAGAAGTCTTTAAAAACTCTGGAGAACTATGTAAATTATTTGAAAAAAAAATAATTCCAAAAAAGTAGACTACTATATATTTATAGAATATATTTATCTTTTCAATAATAAGATATCAAAACTTATTATAATGAACTTTAAGTTATAATTAAAAACAATAGATAGAAACATGCAACATATCATATATTTATAATATCTCTGTATCGCACCTATGACTATTATTTTAACATTTCTAATTGAAAATTATTTTGTGAGTTTGAAAAAAATATTGAAAAAATCTAGAAAAAAATCTGCTCAACATTGAATATATCTATAACTTTTACGACTAACATATCAACATCTCTAATTGAAAATTATTTTGTAAATTTGAAAAAAATATCTAGAAAAAAGTATGTTCAACATTGAATATACTTATAACTTTTACAGCTAATATATCAACATCTCTAATTGAAAATTATTTTGTAAATTTTGAAAAAAATATCTAGAAAAAATATCTTCAACATTGACTATATCTATAACTTTTACGATAAATATATCAATATTTTTAATTGCAAATTATTTTGTAAATTTTAAGAAATTATTAAAAATAGTTAGAAATATCTGCTCAACATTGAATATATCTATAATTTTTACGACTAATATATCAACATCTCTAATTGAAAATTATTTTGTGAGTTTAAAGAAATTATTAAAAATAGTTAGAAATATCTATTCAACATTGAATATATCTATAATTTTTACGACTAATATATCAATATCTCTAATTGAAAATCATTTTGTGAGTTTAAAGAAATTATTAAAAATAGTTAGAAATATCTGACCTATTTAAAATTATTTATCTTTATGCTAAATAATCTTTAGAAGTTCTAAAGAGGTGGTTTATCCTTATTTTTATATCTGATATCCTCATCGTGATACCATCTTTCAGCATTAATCTCTCCCATGTTTTTAATATCACTTCCATACATATCCATGTATACAAGAGTAACAAATGGAATGCTCTTTTTTATCTTTAGCATAACACGTTCAACTCTTGAGATATCTCCATCTATTACCATCTCTGCCCATGAACAATTATCATAATACTTAACTTCAATATTTCTATCCATAGATGCTACTCTAATTGAATAATGTCTACCTGGATCTATCTCTTTAATCTCTGATATACCAAATGCTAATTTTCTCTCTATAAATGACATTTCACTTCTTCTATCATCTTCATCAAATAGCTTCCAATAAAAATCTACAGGTTTTTTACTGTCGATCAATCCGTTTTCATCGAGATTAATATCATAAAATGCAGTATTGGTATTATCATTTTTTTCTATATAGAAAAGATTACTTGGATCGTATGTATCTCTATTGTTATATGTACGGTTATCACACTGCATATCTGCAAATAAGTTTGTAGAAAATAAAAATACAGCTAAAAATATGTTTAGGTATAAAAACAAATCAGTCCTCATTAAAAAAAATAATAACAGTAATAATACAATATATTACTTCCAATTACAATTAAAAACTTTGTTAAACTCAAATATTGAAGTATCATCTCCATATTGAATAATAGGTTTCTCTATTTTAAGCTCTACTCCTGCTGTCTTAATTGAATCAATCAAAACTATTTTTGCCCTTTTATCAATAGCAGAATGCACAAATTGTAGCGATTTTGGCTCAATCATATTATCTCTTAAAACAGTAAGAAGATCTATCAACATATCTGCATTGTACGATAATGTTAACCTACCTCCATCTGCAAGATATCGTTTTGCAAAAAGAGCTATATTATCTAAAGTTAACTTACTATTAAACCTTGCAATAGACTCAATATCATTTTTAGCCGATTCCCCAGTACCTATTTTTCTGTACGGCGGATTACAAACAATATGCGTATAGCAACTACTGTTCTTAGGTTTAAAGTTGTTAAGATCTCCTAATATAGGATTAACCTTATCTTCTACTCCTGATAGTTCAATACTTTTAAGAAGTGTTTCATAAATCGGATTTTGCAGTTCTAGTGCATCAATATTGACACCATATTTTTTAGCTATCAGTATAGATATTATACCCGATCCAGCACCTATCTCAAGCATACACGCCTTACGTTTAGGCTTACTAAAATATGCCAACAAAACAGAATCTATTCCAAATCTGAAGCCTCCTCTTTTTAATTGACATATCTTAATATCTTTATCTATTATAGTATCAATGGTGTAATCAATTGTACTCATATATTACCGATATAAATAATATTATTTATTAAATTCATCTATTAAGTCTAAAACTATTTTTACAACTTCTGGTAGAGACTTCTGACACTCTTCCGTTAGAACTATAGATGCATCAAGAGATTTCGGTACAACCCCTACTAACTTAACTATATCAGGTATATCTCCACGCAATTTAGCATGTAATAATGTTTCTTGAAAACCTATCTGATGTGGAGAAATTTTCATAGGAACACGAGAAAGCATTATATCTTCTTTATCATATATCACTATCGTTCCTGGATCTTTATCAGAAGCTATCGCATCTATCGCAATTAATATATCTGCATCAGCAATATAGTTGTTTGTTAAAATACTTGCCGTACCACAATCAACTAGTTCTACATTATCAGGTAGTTTTAGTTTTGCTAATTCCATAATTGTATGAACACCAATTCCTTCATCTGTAAAAATATAATTTCCTATACCCATAACTACAATCTTCTTCAATGTAGACTCCTTAATATATATAATAAAATGAGGAGATATCAATCTCCCCATATATTATAAACACAAAATGTAAATTCAATTAATAACTTACTATCTTACCTTAACTTTAACAAACTCAACACCTTTTTCATCAACAGTATGTACTGCACATGCAATACAAGGATCAAATGAGTGTATAGTTCTAACAACTTCTAAAGGGTTATTCGGATCAGCAACATTAAGTTTCATTAATGATTCCTCATAAGGTCCTTTCTTATTCTCATTATCCCTAGGTGATGCAACCCAAGTTGATGGAACAACTGCTTCATAGTTTTTAATTAATTTATCTTCAATTACAACCCAATGAGATAACATTCCACGTGGCGCTTCATTAAAACCAACACCTTTATACTCTCCTGATGGAATCTGAGTTGGATTATTATATGCAGTATCTCCACTACCATAATTATCTATCAATAACTGATAACACTCTTTCGCATTTTCAACCATTATAAGAGTTCTTATAGCTCTAGCAGCGTTACGACCCATAGTTGAATTCAGTTGTTCTACAGATAAACCTAATTTTGATCTAACATAATCAACATATTTCACTGTCGCTGGATGACCTAATTTATAGTTAACCATAATTTGAGCAACTGGACCAGTTTGAGTTACATTACCATCATAACGAGGTGCTTTACACCATGTATATTTACCATCATCTTCAAAATCAGTATAGTTAGGAGTTTGCTCTCCAACATATGGATGAAGAGGTTCGTTCTCTTTATACCAAGCATGTGCAGATGTTTCTGTTATTTTTGTACGAAGATCAGTATCTTTCCAATCTACGAACTCTTTAATGTAATCACCTTGAATAACTCCACCCTTAATAGCAAACTTAGATGCTTTACCATCAAGAGGAATATCTGGAGTAGATATATAGTTCTTCGAACATTTACCCATGTTAAACCAATCTTTATAAATTCCACCGATAGCTAGAACATCTGGTACGTATACTTGATTGATAAATTTATCAACTGTATTAATGATATCTCCTAACCAATCTATCTTCTCAATATTTAGACCTGTATATCCATCCATGTTAAGTTGAGTTGAAACTCCTCCTACACACAGATTCTGAATATGAGGGTTTTTACCTCCAATTATAGCAACAGCTTGAGAAGCTTGTCTTTGAGCATCTAATGCTTGAAGATAATGAGAGAAAGCCATTAAATTTATCTCTGGAGATAAACGCATATCTTTATGTCCCCAATATCCTGCATTATATATTCCTAGATTACCTGTACTTACAAAAGCAGTTAATTTATCTTTAGCTTCTTTCATATCATTAATAGAATTTTTTGGCCAACCAGATAAACCTTCAGCTATTTTACCAGCTTTTATAGGATCAGCTTTAGTAGCAGAAACTATATCTATCCAGTCAAGAGCTGTTAAATGATAGAAATGAACTATATGATCTTGTAACGCCTGTATCGTAAGAACAAGATTTCTTAACATCTGTGCATTGAAAGGTATCTCAACATTTAAAGCGTCTTCAACACATCTAATTGACCCTAGTGCGTGAGTAGTTGTACAAACCCCACAAAATCTTTGAGCTAATGACCATGCTGATGCTGGATCAGAACCTCTTAATATTGTTTCAATACCCCTAAACATCTGTACCGATGACCAAGAATCATCAACAATATTATTATCATTTATCTGCACATCTATTCTAAGATGACCTTCTATCCTCGTGATTGGATCTATGGTAATTCTCTTTGCCATTTTTAATTATCTCCTATTTTATTATTTATTAGTTTTAATGACTCTTACTTACATTAGGTAATACTTGTAACAACTTAACGATAACCATATATCCAACTATTTCAATAGAAATAAGTCCTACTGTTATCATAAACTCATTGATACTAGGAAAGTAATTACCCCATCCAGGTCCTGGTTCAAATCCTATTAAGTAAACAGAGAAACGATACAGCCCCGCACCTAACATTAAAGTCATTGCTGAAACAAATAATCCCCTTTGACTCTTTCCAAATTGCGTAGCATAAATTATAAATGATGGAATAAGCAATAAGATAATTTCAAGCCAAAAAACCACTGATAATGTACCGCTAGTAAAAACACTTCCCCATGCTCCGCTTGTTGTAAGAGATACAAATCTTATTAGAATAAACGCAACAGCGACATATGGAATAATTCTTGATAACGATATAATCTCTTTCTCAAAAGACCTTTTAAATAAAGATGTTGTGAGCATTGTTTCAAAAACTATTACAGAAAACCCCATTAACACTGCATTTGTTAAAAATAGCAGAGGAAGAAAATTTGTTTGCCATAAATCATCTAGCCTAAATCCTGTTGCAACCATCAATGTTCCAAGCGACGACTGATGCATCGTTGGTAACAACACACCTACAGAAAGAAATAAAAATAAAAGTTTATCTATATATTTATATCCCATCTTAGAAAATGCTGCTATTCGTGGATATTTAGTTAAAGTTGATGTACGCTCATATACCGCTGGCAAAAATTCAATTATAAGAACAAGTGAATAAGCCATAATACATAATGCAACCTCAAATAAAGCAGAGTTAAATTGCCATTGTGATGGTACAAAGAAATTATATGAATTCCATGGTCGTCCTATATCAACCATAACTGATAATCCAGCTAAACAATATCCAAACATAGATGCAAGAACAGCTGATCTAATCATAGGATGATATTTAAAGTTATTCATTACGTAAATAGTAATAGCTAAAACATATCCACCACACGCAATAGATGTTCCAACTGCAACATCGTAAGCAATCCATATCCCCCATGGCCAACCATCATTTAAGTTTGATACATATCCTATACCCATAACATATCTGTATATAATGATAAAAACACTGATCAATACAATTACTGAAAAAACATAGAAAGCAGGTGTAAAGATTTTTGACTTTTGAACATCATATTCATTTTTATGACTACCCATCTTAATTCCCCCCCTTATTCTTTTTATTTTTATCAATAGTAGTATTCGGATTATTATCATGACTATCTGTATCATCATGGTTTTTATGTTTATTTATATTACCTTTAATAACCGTTACAAGTGCAATAAAAACCCCTATCGGTGCAATACCATACTTATAAATAGTATGAATAAGGTTTTCTGAAGTCTCTGCAAACGATATATGCTCCATTCTTTCATCAAAACCTAAATGTTTATAATCTACAGCTGAAAGATATATAACATCTGTACCGCCATTTTCATACTCACCATAAACAATATCTTTAAAATATTTACCAGGATTATTAGAGATACGTTGTTTTGCATCTTTCATAAGATCAACACGCTTACCGTAAATAACAGCTCCTGTTGGACAAGCATTCGTACAACCAGTACCTGCTATATTATTAGCTCCAAGTGTTGACTTACACATATCACACTTAACAATTTTTGGAACAGCTCTTTTCCACTCAAACTTAGGAATAAAAAATGGACATGCTATCTGACAATATCTACAACCTATACACCTATTAGCATCGTAATCAACAACACCATCTACTGGATCTTTTGTAAGAGCTGTAACAGGGCAAACCGATACACACTCAGGATGGTTACAATGCATACATTGGTGTTTAATAAAATGTACATTATCTTCTGGATCAACATATTTTTGTATAATGTTTCTAAATCTATAATCATTTGTTTGAACATTTAACCAAGGTCTTTCAGGATTAAATTGATCCTCTGGTGCTAGCTTAGGGATAAGATCCTCTCTTTCAATAAAGTTTTGATCTTCTGGAGCAATTACATTATCAATATATGATTGACGATTAACAAAATTAATCTCATAACAACTTATAACGCAAGCTTGACACCCTATACACTTAGTAGAGTCATAAAACATACCTACAGCATCAGGAGAAAACTCCCTTTTATCCGCAGCAAAGACCTCTTCAGGTAGTATAGATGCAGTAGCTCCTATCGCTGTAGCAGCACCCACACTCATCTTTAAAAAGTTGCGTCTACTTGTTTTCATCCTCTGGCTCCTTAGATAGTTTTGAAGCTAATACAGCACCGCCACCAACCACAGCACCAAGAACAGTACCTACTACAGCTCCTTGGAAAGCAGTCGGACTTTTACCTAAATCTTCTGGTGTAGCTGGAGGAACATTAGAATTAAGCCTAGGCTGTATAACCATTGCATGTGAAAATAAGCTCTCCTTAAATAACACATCTCCCTCTGTACAACCGATACATGGATTACCATTACCTATTGGCCAAACAATACCTTCATTAAACTTAATAGATGAACAGTTCGCATGTGTAATTGGACCTTTACAACCTAATTGATATAAACAGAAACCGTTTCTATGCCCTTCATCCCCAAACTCTTTTGCAAATCTACCTGCATCAAAATTAGCTCTACGTTCACAATACTCATGTATTAATGTACCGTATGCAAATAAAGGTCTCTTCTTAGAATCTACCTCTGGTAACTTATTAAAGTTTAGTAAAAACATTACTACCCCTAATAAGTTATACGGGTTTGGAGGACAACCCGGTAAGGATATATAAGGAATACCCTCTGGAAGAAGCTCTGGAGCACCTACTGCACCTGTTGGATTAGATCCAGCAGAAGCGATACCACCTGATGTTGCACATATACCTAAATTAATAACAGCAGCAGCTGATGCAGCTGTGTGCTTTAATATGTCAATAGCAGTCTTACCACCTATCTTACAGTAAACACCGTTATCCTTAAGAGGAATAGAACCTTCTACTATTAAAATATACTTACCAGCATATTTTTTGATAGACTCTTCTAATAACCTTTCTGCAGAATGTCCAAAATCCGCCATTAACGTCTCTTGATAACATAAATTGATTAACTCTAAAATCAATTCTGCTGGAGATGGATGTGTTGTTTTTAATATAGCCTCTGAACAACCTGTACACTCTTGAAAATGTAGCCATATAACTGGTGGACGATTATCAACATTTGATGCTGCCTCTGCTGCCTTGTCTGCTACAGTTAACGGTAATCCAAGTGCAGTAGTAATTGTACCTAATGCTTTAACAAAATCTCTTCTTGACAAATTAGGGGTCAACAAGCTCTTTTCTACCATATAATACCTCCATATTTACCTTAATATAAAATTCCAGTGCATAATACTATTATTAATATGTTTTTTCAAGAACTATTATCTATAATTATAAAACAATACTTTATAATTATACAGTAAGCTTAAAAAAGTTGTTTATTGATTTAAAGTTAGGCTATTTCAAATATTCATATATAAAAATAAAAAATCTTATAATAAGGTAAAATAGTGGTAAAAGAAAATTCTTTTAACCACTATTTTATATAATAAAAGGAAAAAAATAATAACTTATATAACTATGTTATATTTAAAATATATCAACTACTCTCAAAAAATTTATAGGCGCATGAGTGCCAAATGGTAATCCTGCAACTACTACTATCTTATCACCTTGTTCTGCATAACCTGCAGTTCTTACTTTTTCTATAGCTATAGATATCATCTCTTCACTACTATTCACCTCTTTTATCAAGATGGCTTCTGTACCCCATATCAACGATATCTTTCTACAAGCTTCTGCTGTTGGAGCAAGTGCTAAGACTATTGATGATGGTCTAAATCTTGCGATACTATACGCTGTGTATCCTGTACTTGTCATCGCAACTATCGCTTTTGCATTAATATCTTTAGCTAACCAACATGCAGCTCTTGCTAAACCTAAAATAAGATCCTCTGCATGCTCATCACTACCTTGTGAGTTATCTAATCGTTTAGAGTAATCTAATGGTGCAAAATCCATACTTAATGAAGATAATGAGTAACGCTCAGCTGCTTTAGCAATCTTTGATAATGTCTTTACTGCTTCTAATGGATATTGTCCGTTCGCTGTCTCATCTGATAACATAAGTGCATCTGTTCCTTCTGATACAGCGTTAGCTACATCTGTTGTTTCACTTCTTGTTGGACGAGGAGATAGTACCATACTTTGAAGCATCTGCGTTGCTGTAATTACCATAGCTCCACAACTGCGTGCTTTATTGATAATAATCTTCTGCATATGTGGAACTTCTTCAAATGGAACTTCAACACCTAAATCACCTCTGGCAACCATTACTCCATCTACTGCTTTTATGATAGACTCTAAATTCTCCATAGCTTGAGGTTTCTCTATCTTAGCTATCAATTTAGGGTGATAAGTGCTTTTAGATATTATATCGCTTATCTCTTCTAAATCCTCTGCAGATCGAACAAACGATAAAGCTATATAATCTAAACGCTCTTTTAAACCAAACTCTAAATCTGCTCTATCTTTATCACTAAAAGCTGGAATACGTAATTTAGATTGAGGAAGATTAACCCCTTTCTTTGTAAATGCTATACCACCACTTATAACTTTACATACAACATCATAATCATTTATCTCAACTATCTCTAGATCCATAATACCATCTGCTATCAGAATGCTTTCACCGATTTTTATCTCTCTATGTAATCCTTCGTAATCAACAGGTATTGTTCCTACGATTGAGCATGATGACTCTCTTAATATTACAGTTTCTCCAGCTCTTAACTGGATACCCTCATCTGGCAATGTGCCTAAACGTATTTTAGGACCACACAGATCTTGAAGTATACCTACATGTACACCTAGATCTGCTGATGCTTGATGAATCATATCAATTAATACCTTATGAGTTTCATGCGTCCCATGTGAAAAATTTAAACGTGCCATATTCATACCGCTTAAAATCATATTCCTAATGATTTCAATATTCGCTGATGCTGGACCTATCGTACAAACTAATTTAGTTTTTGACTTAGATAACATATTTTGTAATCTCCATTATTTAATGTAACAATAATTGTAAGAACAATTCTTTAAAGTAACAATAATCGTAATAACTGTAACACTTTTAAAACTTTAGCATTTTAAAAATCTCTAATATAGAAAGTTTAAAAGTTTTTAATATTTTTAATGATTTTTATATTAATCTTTTAAGTGTAAAAAGTTTCAAATTTTCTCTTATGATATAGTAATAATCACTAGATGAAAACATATTTTATTTTAACATATAATATATGATGAGAAACACCTATAACTTATAGTAGCTCAAGAAGTTTATACAGTATTTTTTAGATTTTATCAATGTGATATAATATTGAAACTTATTGATAGATAATTAATCATCTAATGCATGTTAATATTATAAATTATTAAATATTTATTTACAGTAAATTTATAGAAATAATATCAATTAGATCTTCTAATATTATTTATTAGAAGAAAGATAAAAAATGTTCCACCGATCATTGATGTAACTATCCCAACTGGTAACTGGATAGGAGAAATTATTATCCTCGATACAGTATCACAAATCGTTAAAAATAAACCACCTACTATGAACGTCATATAGATAAAATACTTACTGTCTGATCCTAAAAAACTTCTCATAATATGAGGGATCATCATACCTACAAATCCGATCGGACCTGCAATAGATACTACCGTACCTATCATTATAGATACAACTATATACAAGGTGATCTTGATATTATCTACATTCACACCTCTACTTGATGCGAACTCATCTGATATTGATATCATATTTATCTCTCGTCTAAACGATACAATAATAAAAAATGTGATAGCACATACTGGAAATAATAGTATCAAATGTGAATAAGTTATACCGTCCATTGCACCGAATGTGAAACGCAATAACTGTTGAGATAAATGAAGATCTGTAACGTACTGTATAAACATTATTAAACTTGAAAATATAAACGATAACGCTACACCCATCAATAATACAATATTATTATCTCGTGATGCTCTCGATACTAAACTCACAACTATAACCGTCAAAAACGCTCCTAAAAATGTAAATATAGGCGCACCAAATAATGTCGGAAAAATAGAGTTCATACCTAACGCATAATAAAGTGCTGCACCGAAAGATGCTCCTGATGCTGAACCTAATGTATACGGTGTTGCAAGCGGATTTCTAAATAACGATTGAAAAACTAATCCACCTAACGCTAAAATTCCACCTATAAAAAATGATGCTATAACTCTCGGCAAACGTACATTTATAATTATACCTCTTAACTGTTCTGATGTTATTCCATCCACTAAAGAACTGTAATCTGAACCTATAAAAACTGATGACAATAAAATCAGTACAGATATAATTAAGGTTGATAAAAGTGTAATATATAATCGCATAATTTGATTTCTTCTCTTTACTAATTATTTTAAACCATCTATCTATAATAAAAACTCAACATAACCCTCAAGGTAGAAGTTGAATACTATTCATAGATTTTGGGTGATTTACATAGTTAAATTTATACTCATAAAGATCATTCAAATCTCTATCTGTAATCTGATTACTCTCTCTCTTAAAAAGAATTTCTCCATCTCTTAAACCGATAAACCTAGAGTTTAAAAGTAGTAAATTATTTATATCGTGGCTAACTATTACAATAGTTATTCCCTCATCTTTATTTAATCTTTTCAGTAGATCAAAAATCTCTTGATTACTTCTTGGATCTAAATATACTGTTGGCTCATCTAATAGAAGTATTCTAGCCTCTTGTGCTAATGATGATGCGATAAAAACTCTCTGTCTCTCTCCACCACTTAACGATGATATCTTTCTGTTACGCATATCTGTTATATTTGTTAAACCCATCATCTTCTCTACTATATCCATATCGGTTTGTTTAACTGAACTAAGTCTTGAAAAATATGGATACCTACCTGATAACACAACACTCTCAACCGTTAAATTTATAAACACATCATTAACCTGTGAAAGATATGACATCAATTTTGCTATATCAATACGTTTATAATCTGTAACAAGTTTATTGAATAAAATAACCTCACCACTCTTCGCCTTTACCATATTTGATATAACTTTCATCAACGTAGATTTACCTGAACCGTTTGCACCGATAATAGACACTATATCTCCATCATTAACTGAAAAAGAAATATCCTTAATAATTTCTTTCTCTTTCACACTATACCCTATATTTTTTACCTCTAACATAAACTTTTATCTCCAAAACAATTATCTTGAACAAATAATAGATGTCATCTTCTCTAACGTATCTACAAATCTTGGACCTGGAATTGATGCATCTTCAACATTGAAAAAATATATCTTACCATTTTTTACAGCATTGATATCTTTAACCTTTAACCAGTTCTTTAGCGATAAATCTTTCTCATTATATTTCACAAGAATTTCTATAATTATATCTGGATTAGATCTAACAACCGTCTCCATATCTATAATCGGATACGCAGCATTCGCATCTTTAAAAATATTTACACCACCTGCTAAATCAATTAAATCTCTAAAATATATATCGTTACCAACAACCGTAATATTAGACATACCACCAAAATCTATATCTCTATGAACAACAATTAATACTCTCGGTTTATAAGTTTTTTTATCACAAGTCGCAATATCTACTCGTCTATTGATACTATCTAAAAGTATAGATGCTTCTCTCTCTTTATTGAACTCAAAACCTATATCTGTAATAGATTTTAATATGCCATCAATAGATGAATGATTAATAATCACATACTTAATACCAAAATTATCTAACACAGCTTTATGTTTATCATTCCATGAATAGACAACTGCTGTATCAACATTTAACGCCATTAAAAGCTCGTAATTAATATCAGAATGTGCACCTATTTTTATAATAGATTTTGCAGCTTCTGGATATTTACAGTAATCTGTATTACCTACAAGATTATCTTCTAAGCCTAAGGCGTAAATTATCTCTGTAACACTAGGACCAAATGATACAATACGTTTAGGTTGATCAGAGCCAGTAGAAACAATAGATAAATTTTTCAATAAACCTTTAGAGTTAAAAAAACTATACAAAAAATATGTTAATAATAATATCAATATCATAAAGATAGTAACCTTTAAAAAACCTATTAAATTTTTCCTCTTTATGTTCATACAACTCCAACACTTAATATATATAATTTTTTATAAATCATCTAAACTAAACCTTATCGCTATCTCTAACTCTTTCTTACTAATATTATATTTTCCATTCTCAATTGATTTTCTAGCCGCTCTATCTAAAATATTGTATCCAGATGATGAAAGTAATATTATATCTTTTATCTCTAACTCATCATCTAGTACGATCCTAAATCTGCTCACACCTTCGTAACTTCGTTTGCGTGCAAGGTTTGGATACTCTGGTTTTGGTATATAATATCCTTCATCACGCTGACTTATTACCGTATCCCTTGATACTGATTTATTATCATTAAAATTAGAAATATTTTCATTAATCGCTACCTTATCTAAACTCTCATCAATTTGTTCAACTACCTCTTTAGATATATCATTATCAATAACTTCACTTACTTCTACATTTTTTCTATCATCAATCTTTTTTTCCATTTCTATATCTTTAACGATCTTAGCGATCTCATTCACATCTTGAGTTTCATCAACTTTACTATCTATAATCTTACGACTATGTTCACTTTTATTTTTAACTAATGTACTATTGCTCTCTTTACTGCTATCAGATACACTGCTCTCTTTTGCAATAAAAGTTATCTCAATAATATCATCAATATTATCTCCTAATTTATCAGAAGTTATATTCGTGTAAGTGATTAACGCACCTGTATGGATCATTAACGATACTACACTTGATAAAACTAAACTTCTAGTCAACATATGTTATCCTCATATATATTATGTCTTAAGCTATATCTTAAACTTAGCTCCAAAATAAACTCTTGCACCGTAGCTCTCATAACCTAACGCTTCTTCATAATCTGTGTTAGTTACATTTGTTCCTTTAACCAGCAATTCTATATTATCATTTAATTTATATCTTGCATTAAGATTTAACAGAAAATAATCATCTAAGATAACATATCCAGCGTCATATCTTTCACCTACATATGCAATCTCTACACCAACATGTAAGCCTGAAATTATCTCCCAAAAAAACGTGCCTGTAACTTTATTATTTGGAACACGTAGCAACTCTTGATTCTTAGAGTTATCGTACGGGTAGCTATATGCATAACCTAACTTTATTGCGATTTCTTCTATAGGATAATACTCTGCTGTAACCTCAACTCCGTAAATTCTAACATCGCCAACATTGACATACTCACCTGATGATCCATCAATTAAGTTGCTATAATAATTGTCATAAAAATCTACCGACATGAAAAAAATCTCTTTAACAATCTCTGATACGACACCTATTTGGTAACCGAATGATTTCTCATCTTTTAAATTTCTATTACCATATGTTGGATCAAATATTTGAAACAGGGATGCTGGGTTATAACCTGTTCCAACTGAGCCTCTAAACTTGGTTCTTATATATTTTAAGTTGTATAATCCAGAGACTTTATATGTACCGAAAAAATCTGAACCACCTGTATTATCTGCTCTACCTGATAACTTTAATGTCAATGAATCAAACAGATATGCTTGTGCTTCACTGAATACAGAAAACCTCGATAAAATTTCTCCATCAATATCTAGCCTATCTTCATAAACTTCATCGCCACCTATAAACTTAGATTCCTCTGTTTTTAAATCCATAAGATTAAATTGATAACTTGTTCCAACTAAAATTTTGAATATCTTTTTGATTTTAATGTTACTCTCAAAATCAACACCAGCTGTATGAGAAATATAATCGTTATTCCTAAAAATAAAACTAGAGTTAGAAAATGAGTCCTTATACTTACGTTGGTTATATGTATAATATAATGATAGCTTAGGTTCAAACATATCCTTAACAAGATAACTTGTTGTATATTTTGTAGTAACTCGATTAGATGCTTGAGTAAATTCAGGATTATCACCTATCAGTGATCCACCGCCATCTATATCTGCAAGCATATTAACATAATTTAAAACAAACTCGTTTTTAAAATGTTTTATCGGTTGAAATGCAACCTTAACTCCGATACTATCACGACTTGTAGCATCTAACTCTGATTCACCAGTACTGTTTTTTAACACACTCATCGCATCAGCATAAAGTTTAGAATATGATACTTTATAACTAAAATTATCATTACCTGCACCTATCGTTGCACCACCATTAAACTCATCAAGTAGTACAGATGTATCTATATGCACTTTTGCAGATAATTTGCCATCTCCATTCTTAGTGATAATATTAACCACGCCACCCATACCACCAAAACCTGCTGATGAAACAGAATCTGATACAACCTCCACCCTCTCAATATCCTCAAGCGATAAGGTTGATAAGTCTGCAATACTACCGATATTTGTTGGATCATTAACTATAACACCATCTATCATAACTAATGTATGTTCTGATAAAGCTCCTCTTAATCTAATTGTAGATGATTTACCTACTCCGTACTCTGTGATACTAACCGATGGCAAAGTTCTTAGAAGTGATGTAACTGATGTTGGTTGAATATTCTCTATATCATCCGATGTGATTATAGTTACACCAGACATATCAACAGATGCTTGCGATGATACTCTACTTCCTGTTACAAGAATTTCATTAACACTGCTATCATCAAACACGACACTTGAACCATTCATCGTTTCATTATCCATAGATAGATTATCATTTTCCGTATTATCATAGTTAGGTATAATGTTTGATATTTCTGATGACATATCACTATTAGATATATTATCCGACACAGTGATCTCTTGAGCATATAAAAAATTTGATATAAAAAGAAAAATAAGAATTAGTTTTGGTATATTAACAATTTTAATAAAGTAGAATAACATCTCAAGCCCCCTCCCTAGTTGAAGCTTAGTTCAATATGTAGTTAGGTAAGGTTTCCTGGCTTATCTTCAACCTACTAATCCTCATCTTCCCATCTGCTTTAAACAGACAGTGACATTAAACAGGATCCTCGTCAGAAATACAGTCGCTGGGCGGCTTAGGATTAATCTTTAAAATTACACGATTACCTAATTCCCTTCTCCTAAATACTTATAAAATATTGAAATAAAAAATATCTATAATGGTATATTATATTTAATTATTAACATGAATTATATTAATTTACAATGAATTTTATTATTTGATAGTATAGGTTGTAATTGAATATATATTTACTTGATGTTTTATCGTTTAAAAGATGATTGATTATAATAGTAAATAATTGGGATATTTTTTACCATTTGAGATGTTGTCCTCATAAACTAACTGCACAGTTATAATACTTTATAATATTCTGATTGGAGATTGATTATTACTTACGATTAATAATATTTAATGTGATCTGAACTTCAGTTAATGATATACTTAACTTCCTTGCTATATCAGCAGATGTATGTCCTTCTTCATGAAGTGAGATAATTGATTGTCTTATCCCTTTCTCTTCTCTATTTTTGCTAACTGCACTATCAAACCTAATTATTTTTGAATCAATTAAGTCGATAACATCCTCTAAAATAGCTTCTTTCTCACGTATCTTTATATCTAACTGTTCAGCTAATCTTTCTGACTCTTTCACTATCTCTGACATATTTTGCATAATAGTATACGCCTCTGTAATTGAAAAGTTTAATAACTTACTCTCTACTTTACGTATACGCAATATTAATGATACTATCAACAATATCAATATAAAAACAAGAAAATATGACATTAATAAAAGTGATGTTAATCCCATGACCGTTTTCCCTAATTAGAATTAATTGATTAATATAAATATGAATCTAACTCTAAATCTAAATTTATCTATTTTAGCTGTTTTAAATTCTCTCTATCTTTTGAGAAAATAAACTTTATAACCCTATCCTTAATAGACTCAGATATATCTTTATAGTTCGCAATATAGATATAACCATTATCTTCTGAACCTTTAACTATATTCACTCTACATAATGACGCAAAAACTAATTTATCTCCATCATTATATATTGATATATAAATCAATATAATAGAATTATCTATAATCTCTTTATCTGAAAAAAATATGAACCACTCAGATGATATAGATATTGAGCGAACTTTAAAACTACCATCTATAACTGTTGGTGCTCTCACTATAGATAAAACTTCATCTAGTTTACGATTTACTTCTATAAGATAATTTATCATCATAGAGTTTTGCTCTACATCTTCATATATTATCTGCTTTAAAGTAGTAGTTAAACCATCTCCCTCATACCTATTAATATTGTCAACAACATTAACATAGTCAACAATATTTAACTCACTCACAACAGCTATATCAATCATATCTTTATAATCTATAGATAAATCTTTTTGCCACTTATAAATATCTTCTTCTAATAGATTATCACATTGATACATAGAGTTACTATTAACTAACAAATCTAACTTATATAACTTCTTAACAGGGTCTCCTAAGTTTGACATATACACTGTTGTTGTGTATTCAAGTAAGTTTTCATTAAAATTAGGCATATAAACAACTAGTGGATCAGTTGAAACCTCTTCTGCATAATAACTTTTTATATCATTGTTAAACCAAAAATAAAGTTTGTAAATGTTTCGTGCCACTCTATACAATCCTTGATAATAAAAACCTACTCTCTATCATCTATACAGTTATATCCTGCATTCTATTACCTTTTGTAGATTGATTATTTTTTCCTAACCTATCTTTCTTATTTTTCTTATTTTTAATATTACTATCTTTTCTGTTTCCTGCTTCTAGATTAGATTTACCTGTTTCAGTGCTAGCCTTCACACTGGTAACCTCTTGCGTAACCTTTTTCATTACCTCTTGAGTAAGCTGCTGTCCCGCATTATCAGCTCCCTTCTGAAGGTTAGTTTGAACCTGCTCAACTAGATAGCTTCTACTAACTACTGTGGCTACTCCGTATGTTGTACTCATAATCTCACCTTAACAGCATCATACTATTAATCACAAATATATGACTGCTTAAATAATTATTACTTAAAACAACTAAATTATATTAAACCACACCATAACCTATTAATATAAATCGTTCCACATTGCAATCTTCTAACAGTAGCTATAACTATTATCAACTACTACTTTTTTGTATAAACTATCCCTGTACCAAAATTACTCATTACAAAATCATTAGATACTCTTGTAACAGATTCTGAATGTCCTAAAAATAGATATCCATCGTTACTTAAAATATCTTTAAAGTTAGATAGTGCAACTTTCTTATTATCAAAATCAAAATATATTAATACATTTCTACAAAATATTACATCAACTGTACCCATAAGTGGTATAATCTTACTAGATACAATATTGCCAACATTAAACTTAACTCTACTCTTAATATTACTATTTATGATAAAATCTGCACCTTTTTTAGTAAAATGTTTATCAATAAAACTTTGACTACAACTTCTAAATGCACCCTCTCTATAAACTCCATGTTTTGCCGTTTCTACAACATCAGAGTTTATATCAGTTGCTATAACTTCTATTGATGCCTTAGAAAAGAACCCAGCATCATGAAGCTCTATCGCAATTGAATACGGTTCCTCACCAGTTGAACATGGAATCGACCATATACGAATATTTTTCTTGTTTTTAGCAAGTAAGGCAGGCATTACTGTTGATATAAGGTAATCTACCTGACCTCTTTCACGCATGAAATATGTTTCATTGATTGTTACTAAATTAATAAGTGTATTAATCTCTGTATCACGCTTTGGATTATTTTTAATATAATGTATATACTCTTTAAAAGATGTAAATTTTAACTCTATTAACCTTTTAGAAAGCCTATTCTCTATTAAATATTTCTTGTGCTCAGAAAACATTATACCTGAAATCTTCACGATAATATCCCTTAACTCAAAAAACTCAACTTCATTAATTTTAACTGATGATGGATGTACCATTACTCATTCCTCTTTAGCATCTCTTTGAACAAAAATATAATATACTCATTTAAATATCAGTACTCTTTCTCTTTGCAAAAATCAACAACATAATATTTAATCTAGACAGGTAATTCAAACATAAATTAACTGTAACCATATCTCTTCTAAGGCATAGTTATAACCCTATCAAATTAAAAAATATACTCTAAAAACTTCTTACTTACATTCAATAAAAATATCAACAACTTATCTATATCTTAACTCTTATCATATAGATAGTTTATAAAAAAATCTATATCAACATTAGAAAAATCACTTAAATCTATATACTAATACAATAACCTATTTTATCATAGTTTTCCATAAATTTAAAATATACAGCTATTATTTATATAAAACAATAAAGTATATAATCAATTTTATAAGAAGAAACAGATCTCCTACTTCTTAATTTATTATTATAATTTTTAATATCTACTCAACTATTTTCATACCTAAACCACCACTTATAGATATCATCTATAATAAAGACCTCTTTCGTATACTCCAACTATAAACTAATTTATAATATCAATATTATCAATTAGAAAGTTTTAGAGTTCTTCATACCCGTTGATCAAAACTAACATTAAATTAAAATATTATCCGCTGATCACATTAACTACCTAATGCATCTTTCTCCGTATCGTATATCTTAAAAACTTTGCTCAAACCTGTAAATGAAAATAACTCTTTCATATCAATAGACATCTCACACAGTCGCAACTCTTTATCGCTTTCCTTCAAAATCTTAAATAAATCCACAATCTCTCTCAAGCCAGAACTATTAATGTAATTAACATGTTTAAGTGATAATACAACCGATCCTCTATCTGCTAACTCTAATACTTTACTCTTAAGCATCGGACTGCTTTTTATATCAATATCCCCATTAGGATAAATCACAAAACCTTTACTAGATTCTTTTATATTCATTTCCATGTTATGTAGCTCCACCATTTATATTTTCAATCCTTCTTTATAGCTACTATAGTTATATCATCTCTATAACTCTCTAAATTAGTAAATTCCTTTACATCCTGCATAATCTCATCAATCATCAGTTTAGGAGATAGTGACGAATACATAATTATTTTAGATAGTAAGCGATCATAACCGTACTGCTCATTATCCTTATTAATTACCTCTATCAAACCATCAGTATAAAGAAATAATATATCTCCTGAATTTAATGTCAAGACTTTTTCCTCGTACTCCTGCTCTTTAAATATACCTAATAGAAGCCCGTTAACGTTAAGTTTCTTCACCATAAACTCTGATGCATCATAATATAGTACTGGATGATGCCCTGCTGAAGAGTAATTTATACTACTCTTTTCTATATCCAAAACTAAATAAAACATTGTAACAAAATCTTTAGTATAAATATTATCACATAAAACTTCATTTATCATAGATAATACACTGCTTGATGATGTTACTCCTAATGTATACGATCGCATAATAGCTCGTGTCATCGCCATTATTACAGCAGCTGGTGTACCATGTCCTGAAACATCTGCTAAAACTATCCCTAAATTGGTTTCGCTTGCATCAATAAAATCATAGTAATCACCACTCGCATATTTTGTCGATATAAATATAACTCCAAAATCATACCCATCAATCACTGGAATACTTTTAGGAAGTAAACTACTCTGAATATACCCTACTCGTTTTAACTCATCATCCATCGCACCTTGAATAACTTTCAACTTATCATTAGTACTAATAAGATCCATATTCAAAATTTCCATCTGCTTCTGCTTCTCTATCAACCGATCTTGACTCTCCTTTATCGACTGAATCTGCAATACCTCTTTTGTAACATCTCTTAATACCTCAAGAATATAATGATCCATACGTGTAAACTCTATTATAAACGATTTATCATCAATCACTTTAGAGTGTCTATCATTACCAGTATTCGACCAAGGACAAAAAAAACATGGAGAACTATAGCCATAAATATTATAACATTTTGAGATATTAATATCTATTCCATCAAAAATCAGTTTACGCAATTTGAGATTTATATGAACTATATTATAATCTCTATCTATAAACATCGCTCCAGCTTGTGACTTATCTAGCGATCTCTCAAAAAAAGAAAGTTTACGCTTATTAAAGCTTAACTCATTTTTTAGCCTAGAAATATCTGCTTTCTGTTCTTTAATCTTATGTTTATTACTAAGATGATAAGCTCTCATTTCCGTCATATCCAACATAGAAATTAAGTGCTTCTCATCTGATTTAGTGATGTTCGCTATAAAATAACCGTAGTTGCCATTATCTGATACAATCTCATAGTAATATTTTAATTCTAAATCATTACGAATAATAGGACAAAACTTGCAAGGTGAACTATATTGGCTTAATAGAGAGTAGCAACTCTTACCTATAATATCATCTATTGGTATACCAAGAAAAGAAGACAAACTCTCACTAACAAATACTACTTTGAAGTTACTATCTATTTTATATATGGATGTCTTAAACTCATCTATCAATTTTTATTCCTTTAACACTAATAATAATATTCTAAACTATTAGGAGTATTTTACAATAATCAATATAAGAAGAAATAATAAACAAAAAATCCCAGAAGCAATTAATATCTTTAATGATAGTTTCTCTGAACTTAACATCATATCTTCCTTATATGTCATTACCTGTTTGCCAACATATTCAAGACGTTCAACTATCTCTTCAATTACATCTCTATTCTTTTTCATTGAATCTTCAGATTCATACTCTAATACATTACCTAAATATATTACCACATATTCTACAAGAGTAAAAATAGTATTTCTAAGGTGTGTAAATTGTCTCGTAAATATAAAGTTAGGAATTTTAACTAATTCGGGAAGAAGTTCATATTGAGATAACTTTAATCTCTCTTTTGTCTCTGAAGTAAGATTGTTTATATCTTCTATAGAATCTATCTCATCTAAAACTTTACGAATAACACGCAAATACTGGTTAGTTAGCTCTGGTGCTGCTGAAACTTTAAGCTTAATCTCTTTTCTAGCATCTAAATTATTCTTCATGAAGTTTTTAATAAGACCAACACCTGCTGGTATCCGTACAACTTTTCTTTTTCTTGCTATATTGATTAAACGTCTATTATCTATTGCAATTAAATTTTCTGCAATTTCATGCATATCAAAAATATGGTTGTCCATACCCTCTAATACATCTCTTATCTCAGATGGTAGATCCATATTCGTAAAAAAGAAAAGATGAGTAATGTTTTCATCATTCATCGTACGAAGAACATCTGTTGGTGTATAAGAATCCATTATCTCGCCAGGCTTTACAACCTCTATCCAAACAAGAGCTAGTTCATTATCTTTACTCTGGTTTGACCACAACTCAATTCTTCTACGCACCTCATGATCTTTTAATGTCTTATGAAGCGTATAACCAAAATCACGCACAACCTCTGTAACAAATTCATAAAGTTGTACTAATTTAATATTTTTAAGTTCTTCGTATTTACTTGATTCTTCTATACTCATAGATCTCTACCCTTCTATTTTCTGGAACAGGTTCTAAACCACTTAAATTGCCTTCACTTTTTATCACTGGATACATTGTTCCAAGTCCATAAAATTTTAAATTTTCTGATTTAAAACCTAATGATAATAGTTTATCATAAATATATTTTGCACGCTTTAATGAAAGCTCAAAGTTATTTTGATATCTTAAATTACTCGTTACTGGAACATCATCTGAAAAACCGAAAATCACATATTGTTTGTTTCTATCTAAATCCTTAATATCAGAACCCTCAATAAGTCCATTCGGATTTATAACACCTAGATCATTAAATGATTTTGAAATTATAGTAAGATTATTGCTTGTTGGTGTAAAATTATTAGTTGAAAAAAAATCGGAATCATCAGATTTCAAACTTTTATTATCTAGTTCAGAACTTACAAATGAATCTATCATTGGTCCATCATATAACTTATTTAGATCACTGCTATTATCTTTTGACTTATATGTAGTATTATCATCAACTGGAGGAGACACTTCTGTAACTAATACATCTACTTCATCACCAATACCAGTATCTGTTTCTTCATCAATTATAAAATCCCTAATAGGAGACCTAATAACTATCTTCTCTGGTATAGTATATGTTTTTAAAAGATCTGTATTATCTTCAACTAAAAAATCTTCTTCTGCTAGAGTATTTTCTATTTCATTAATAAAGATAACCGTCCAACCATTCAACTCTACCTCTGATTTTGCCTCATCTTCAGAGTATGCATACACATGCATATTAGTAACTACTTTTGACTCGTTATTCTCAATCACTACTTTATACTTATATTTAGTTCTACTGTCTTGTGAATATGCTAGATCAACGCCACCAATAATAAGGCTTATAAGGAATAAACTTAGGAACATTTTTATATAATAATTGATTGTCATTTTTTGAGTCAACAAAACCATAATCCCTCATAACCTTATCATAATCTCTATTCGGGTAAATACCTAATACCTCTAGACGATAAATAATATCTGGACCACCGTTATATTGCATAAAAGCATCTGGTTGAAGCCTTGATACTGTTTGAAACCTCGTAGTTTTTGTCGTTACTTCATAAACATAAACCATTGAATATACATTTGTGGTAATTAATAGAAATACAACTACATATAAACTATTATTCAGAGTCTTTATCAAAAATAAGCTCATTTATCCTACCTAGTAACTCTGCCTTATTTAATGGTTTCTGAACAAAACAATTCATTCCAGATGCGATCATCTTCTTTCTATCCATAGGCTCAACTCGTGATGACATACCGATAATAGGAATTTCAATACCTTTCTCCCTTATCGCTGAACACAGCTTAAAGCCATCCATATCTGGCATCATTATATCTGTTAAAAGAATATCACAACAATTATTTGAGTCTACTAACGTAGATATCGCATCTTTTGCCGATGAAACCTCAACTATAGTAAATAAACCTAATGAACCTATAACTTTTCTTGTGATTTTTCTATCAGTTGGTGAATCATCACATATAAGAACTGTTGCACGATGATCTTTCTTAGAACCTGATAGCTCCTGATCTAATTTATCTTTATTTTTACTCTTTGTACTACGTCTAGGCATCAGCTGTGCTAACTCCATAGTACCAGCTACATCTATTATCAATCTTACTCGTCCATCACCAGTAATAGTTGCACCAGCAATTCCTGAATTACCTGTAATATACTCTCCTAAAGATTTTATAACAATCTCTTCTTGTCCGATTAAGTTGTTCACTATAAAGCCTAACTGTTTCTCCGCTAAACCAACAATAACAACATATACTTCATTATTATCAACTTCATCTAATCCAAACGTTCTATCTATCCTTACAAGAGATAAAACTCTATCACGTAATTTCAATACCTCTCTACCTTCAAATGAGTGAACCTCATCAATAGAGACCCTAACCGTTTCAACAACCGAAGCTAAAGGTATTGCAAATACTTCTTCTGATACTTCAACTAATAATGCTTGGATAATAGCCAATGTTAACGGTAACTTAAGATAAAATGTACTACCTTGATCTATCTCACTTTTAATAGTTATTATACCGTTCAACTTCTCAACATTTGTACGTACAACATCCATTCCAACGCCACGCCCAGAAATATTTGTTACCTTCTCTGTAGTAGAAAACCCTGGTCTAAATATTATAGCGTATGCTTGCTCATCTGTAAGACTTAATGCCTCATCTTGAGTCATTATACCCTTTTCTATAGCTTTATTTTTAAGCTTCTCTGGATCCATTCCAGCACCATCATCTTTTATCTCAATAACAATATGGTTTCCTTCATGATACGCCTTTAACTCTACTGTACCCTTTTCAGGTTTACCTTTTGCTAAACGTACATCTGGCATTTCACAACCATGATCACAAGAGTTACGAATAAGGTGAATTAATGGATCTCCTATCTCCTCTACTACAGATTTATCAAGCTCCGTTTCCTCTCCAGTTATAACAAGCTCTATATCCTTTCCGCTGTCTCTTGACAAATCTCTTACCATACGCGGAAATTTACTAAAAACTTTACCTATTGGAATCATTCTTGTTTTCATAACTGCAAGCTGTAGTTCAGTAGTATTCATTCCTATTTGAGATGTTGTTTCTAATAATTGTTCTATTAAATACTCATTTTCAAACTTGCTATCTAAATCGTTCGATAATTGAGATAATCTATTTCTTGATAATACAAGCTCACCAACAAGATTAAGAAGTGCATCAAGTCTTGATACATCAACTCTTATTGTCTGCTCTTGTTGAGGTATTGCACCTTGTTTCTGTGTGTTGCTCACAGGAGCAACTGATTGCTTTGCAGCAACTGTAGCCGTTGGGGTCGCTTGTGCAGAACCTGATGAGGTAATCTCTTTAGGACGGGCTGACACACTACTTGTATCTCCACCAAGATTAATATCCTTCAATCGTTGAACAGTATTCTCTATATCAACTGTATTTTCACCTGTTTTAATCTCTTCTATAAGCTCTTTTGTAGAATCAACAAACTCAAGAAGAACATCCATAACTAACTGTGTCACAATCATATCGCCTTTTCTAAGCTTATTTAAAACTTCTTCAGCATTATGTGTCAACAATGTAAGCTTATCAAAACCTAGAAATGATGATGAGCCTTTCATAGTGTGTGCACCACGAAATATCTTATTTAAAAGATCAAGATCATTCTGTCTATGTTCTAGCTCAACTAAATCATGATCTAACGAATCAACAATCTCAGATGTCTCTACTAAAAAATCACCTATCAGTTCTTCAATCTCATTATTATCCATCAGCTATTCACCCTAGACTCCAAATTGTTCTAATAATTTATCTATAAGATTTTGATCACTTAAAATCTCTTTATTCTTTTTCATGTTATCAATCTTATCTATATCAATAATATTCTCTTTTATACCAAGAGATAAAAGAAGAGAAGATAATCTGTCCTCTAATAAAACAACTATTGATAAACTCTGCTCAATCTTAGATATACTACTCTCTTTAAACTCTAATGAAGACACCATATCTAAACAGATATCCTCACCCAAAATTAATTTTGAAGATAGCTTATTTAAAATACCCTCAATTTTGAGAAAATTACCCTTAGATACCTCTGTCTTAACAGTTAAAAACTCTTCCTTCAGTTCATCTATATTAAAATTAATCTTTTCAACTAAAGATAATATCTCATTTGAATGTTCTCTCGACTCTGATATAACTTGATCTAAAACATATTCAAACATAGGAATATCACCATATTGAGTGTCAACCTCATAATGTATTGATTGAATTTTTTTTAATGAATCACTAAAAAATCTAGCTATTTCATAAAATTCACTCTTCGCATCTATCCCACTCTCAACGACATCATATCTGCCTTCTGTTATATTTCTAGCTATTGATATCAATTCATTCAGATCTCTATAGTTATCCATAATAAGACTAACTTATATCAAGTAATTTAAAAACTTTCTCTTGCAAAATCTCTGGTGTAAATGGTTTTACAACATAATTATTAACACCATTCTTCAATGCTGTTAAAATATCCTCTTTTGCAGCCTCTGTTGTAACCATAAGAATAGGGATATCAACATATTTAGGATCTAGTCTAAGTGTTTTAACAAACGTTAATCCATCCATCTCTGGCATATTCCAGTCTGTAATGATAATGTCTACCTCATTTTTAGATAAGACTTCTAACGCTTCTACACCATGCTCCGCTTCCAAAATATTAGAGAAACCTAATTTTTGTAAAGTGTTCTTTATTATCCTACGCATCGTAGAAGAATCATCTACAGTAATTATTGAATAACTATAAGACATATTGTCTATCTCCTATCTAAGATTTTCTTAGTTCTAAATAAAATATCTAATCTATGAACAATATAAAATAATATGCAACACTTGACAACATAAAACTTAATCCTTAAGTTTTCTTATTCTCTCCGCTCTACTTATTATCTCTTTTATTCTAAACCCAAAATAACCATCAACAATAACAACCTCACCGCGTGCAATTACTTTATCATTGATTGTCAAATCTATCTGTTCATCAACACCCTGCTCTAACTCTACAATATTACCCGGACCTAAACCTAAAATATCCTTTAGAAAAAGTTTTGCTGTACCCATTCTAACTGATATAGGAATATCTATATCTAGTAATAAATCTAAATTTAAACTAGCCTGCTGTGCATTTGGTGTTATCTCACTTGAACCACCTGATGATGTCTCTTTTTTAAGACCTGATACTAAATAACTTTCCAACTCTGCATCAAAAAACAATATAAATGATACTGGTTTACCACCTATACTAAACACAAACTCCATTGATATATATTTCTCTCCATCATACCCATCATCTGAACTACTTACAACAACATCGGTCACTTTCATAGATACCTGTTGCTTGCTCTCTGATGAAAATGGAACATTTAATGACATCACTAACTGATTAGTAAGTTCTCGCACTGCATCAATTGTATCTTCATCTAACTCCTCTTTTGGATCTTCTCCACTACCTAACATAAGATTACTTAACCTTGAAATATCTAAGGTTTTAAATAGCAATCCTAACTGAATTTCAGAATTCGTCTCTACTGCCTTTATAATCGTTTCGCCTATATAAGAGCTAAAAAGCGTATCAATATCAACGATGTTCATCTCGCTACTATCAAGCTTAATCTCCGAAGAAGTTATAGCCTCTAGAGACGATGATAACATCTCTTTACTTATCTCAAATATAGATCCTAGCATCGGTGATGTAGATAAATCAACCGTCTCTTTCATCATCTTGCTCCGTTGTTGATCTTGTTATTTTAATCGCCTTACGTATTCCTAAAACACCAAGCGCACCAAAAAACTTATGTTTATTATTAACGTAAACATTCAATGGACGTTTACTTTTTTTATTCAATATAATTGTATCGTTTGTTTGCAGTTCTAATAACTCTGATACTTTTAACTTTGCTCTACCTATCTCTACTTTAAACGGTATTGCTATATTTTCTAATAACTCTAATATTCTAGTCTCATACTCGCCAGATCTACCTTTCTTAGCACCTATTAACCAATCTTGTGATGATATCTTATTTAACACTGGTTCTAACATAATAGCTGGAAGACATAAATTAATCATTCCCGTTGCTTCACCAAACTTTACTTCAAAAACAACTAAAACAATAACCTCATTCTGTGCAACAATCTGAATAATATGAGGAGAATTTTCAGATAATTCTTTCTTAAATCTAACATTAGGAATAATCTGTTTCCAAACTTCTTCTAAATCCTTCAATATTAAAGTTATAATTCCATCTATTATGTTAAGCTCTAAATGTGTCAACTCTCTTACATGAAAAAGTGGTAATCCTTGTCCTCCTAATAATTTATCCACTATAGGAAAAATTAACGAAGGATTAATCTCTAACACCGCATTACCTTGAAGAGGTATCATTGATACTATATTAAAATTAGTTGGATCAGGAAGTGACATTAAAAACTCACCATAAGTCATCTGATCAACTGATACTAAAGTTATATCGGTTATAGTTCTTAAAAAGTTTGATAAGTTAGATGAAAAATTTCTAGCAAACTTATCATGAATATTTCTTATTGAGCGTAACTGATCCTTAGAGACTCTATCAGGTCTTCTAAAATCATAAACCGATATCTTCTTAGGATGAAAATCGTACGCGCCACCTTCTGATGAAGAATCTCTAGTCTCCTCTGTATCATCTGCAACAGTTGAAAGTAACGCATCAATTTCATCTTGACTTAAAATATCTGCCATTAGTTAAAATCTACCATAAACTCATTATAAAACATTATACACTCATTAAGCAATATATATTATACTATTAGTAAAATTATTTAATTGTTACTTACTGCAAAAATAATTACAAATACTAAAAACTACCTTAATTATCGCTTATAATTAAAAGCAATTACAATAATAATCTTATCTTATAAAATTATCTATATTATCCCTTACAATGAAAAACAATCCTAGATGCAATCTCATCTAGAGTAACGATCTCATCTGCAATACCCTCTTTTATTACCGATCTAGGCATACCATATACTACACAACTAGCTTCATCTTGTGCTATAACTAAACCGTTTGACGCTTTAAGCTCTTTCAATCCTTTTGCACCATCTGAACCCATACCAGTCATAATAACACCCATACAACTTGCTCCATAAATTCCTACAAGTGATGATACCATAACATCTACTGATGGAATATTAAAAAGTGTTGATGGTTCAGGAGATAACTCAATATAAACATTGTTAGAAACTTTTACAAACTTAAGATGCACTCCACCTCTTGCTATATACACAACATTAGGTTCTAATTTCATCTTATCTGCACACTCAACAACTTTTAACTTAGAAGATGTATCTAAATGCTTCGCTAAACTCGTTGTAAACTCTGCAGGCATATGCTGTGTAATAACAACTGGTACACCTAAATTTTCTGGTAAAAAAGGAATAACTCGCTGTAATGATTGAGGACCACCAGTTGAAACACCTATTGCAACTATCTTCTTATTTAATGATTTAGAAACAACTACGCGCTTATTGCCATCTACTGTAGCAGGCTCTTTCTGTGCTATCGGACTAACTTTATCTGTAACCTTAGAAGATCTTGTGGTCATCATTAAACGAACTAAAGCCGCTTTATTACTACCAAACCGTTTTAGCTTTTTAAGAAACTCTGTAGCCACACCGCTAGAACCATTAATATCGTCATTAAGCATCTGCTTAGGAACAAAATCTACCGCACCTAAACTTAATGCTTTTATCGTCGCCTCTGCACCATCATGTGTAAGCGAACTCACCATGATAATCGGAGTAGGTTTCTCTTTCATTATTATGTCAAGCGCAGTAAGTCCACTCATTTTAGGCATCTCTATATCCATTGTGATAACATCTGGAGAGAGTTCCTTCGCAAACCTTACAGCTTCTTCACCGTTACGCGCCGTACCAACTAATTCTAATTCTGAATCTTGTCTTATAATTGACTCTATTATGCGACGCATTACAAATGAGTCATCAACAACTAATACTTTAATCTTATTCATAAAGACTTCTCAATCTCCTTTTAAGCTTTGATATAGCTTGAGTATGTATCTGAGATATCCTAGACTCTGTTATTCCAATAATCCCCGCTACCTCTTTCATCGTCAAGTCTTCAAAATAGTATAAAGAAACAACCATTTTTTCTTTTTCAGAAAGAGAGTCTATCTCACTACTTAAATGCTCAACAAGTTTCGCCTTTAACAACTCATCCTCTGGAGAAAGAGTTGCGCTATCTATAAAGTCTATTAAATTACTATCATCATTACCAACAGTATCATTTAATGATAACACTTTATCTGTTTCTTGTAAATCAAGCAATCTATAAACTGTTTCTTCACTAAATTCTGTATGCTCAACAAGCTCTGAAACTAAAGGCTTACGTCCTAACTTACTAGCAAGAGCAACACTTATTTTCTCTAACTGCTTGATATTTGTTCTTATATGTCTTGGAAGCGTATCTAAACTGCGTAATGCATCAACTATCGAACCTCTTATTCTTAACTCTGCAAATGTAGAAAATGAAACATTGCGTGACTTATCAAAACGTTCTAGACACTCTATTAACCCCATTGATGCTGCCGAATATAGATCATCGCCATCAACAGACTCTGGTAAAGTGCCTTTTGCTTTCATTACCCACAACTTCATCTTAGGAAGATAATCTTTAACTATCTTAGCTTTCTCTTCTTCTGAAAGAGGTTGCAACACCACTGGAGTCTCTCTACTCATAATATTTTCCAATAATTTCTAAACATCTTTATAATATTGCCCGTAAGTGTTTTTAATACATAGTAAGAAATAAAAAATACTGCTAAATCCTTAAATATATATATATACTCCAATTCTTCTAAAAATAAAAGCTTGAAAAACATTGAGGCAAATAACAACGTTGTTGAAAAAAGTAGTGGAACATATTTTAGCGCAGTTATCATTTAAATACACTCTTAAATAATTTATATACCTTCTCATTTGTCTTCTTCACTGACGGTAAACCGATAAACGATCTTACACAATTTTCTATATCTCTTGAATAAAATGAGTTCGAATCTAATACCGATACAGGTTTCTGTAACCTAACAGCCTTCCTAACTAATTTATCCTCACGAATATGATTTAAAAGTTGTAAATCTATCGACAAAAACCTACTCACTACTGTTTTAAGGTTATTATAAGTTATATCCGCACTCTTTATATCGTCTACTTTATTAAAAACAATATACATTTTACTTATATTATACAACTTACTAACAATCTTCATAAATGCATACGCATCTGTAATCGCAGTAGGCTCTGGGTTTGTTACAACTATTATAGAATCTGCTATAGATGAAAAACGTGTAACTGCATCCGATATACCAGCACCTGTATCAAAAATCACATAATCATATCTACTATCTAATACTAAAAATATATTAAAGATCTTCTCAAACTCTGCATCCGTTAAGGTTGTTAACTCCATGAAACCTGTTGATGCTGGAAGAATATCAAACCCGTAAACATCTTTCTTGATTATTTCATCTATTGTAGCCTTATCGTCTATATACTTCTTTATCGTAGCAGATACTGTAACTGATAACATTATATCTATATTTGCTAACCCTAAATCCGCATCAAAAAGTAATACTCGCTTGCCTAAGTTTGCAAGATGATACGCTAGGTTAACTGAAAAATTACTCTTGCCAACACCACCCTTACCACTTGAAACCGTCACATAATGAGCATTTCTATTAGCTTCCCACGCGTGCTTTCTCAAATTAAATGCTTGATCTGCCATATAAACCCTCAATTATTATTGCTAACTACATACCTTAAGTTGTATGCTAGAAAATCACCCTCATGATAATCTCTTATCATTCCATAAAGACGGGATCTCTTGTAACACCTTTCTAGCAATTCTTTTGCCATTAGGAATTTCAATATCATCTGGAACATTCTGACCTGTACCTAATAGAAGAATCGGTAACTTACGTTTTATAGAAACATTTAATAACGTTCCGAAATATCTTGTCTCATCTAGCTTTGTAAATATAAGATACTCTGGGTTTAATATAGAGTATCGTTCAACCGTATCACCTAATTCAGAGTGATTTGATGATAACGATAACAGTAGAACAACTAACATATCATCACTTATTTTTGTAAAAGTTTTAATCGCATTTAACTCTTGCGAATCGAACTGACTTCTACCCATGCTATCAATAAGTATATGGTCGTACTCCTTACTATTTAAATCTCTTATAAGCGACTTAAGTCCTGATGGAGTCGATGCTGTAAATAAAGGAATATTAACAATATCGGCGTATGTGCTTAACTGCTCTATTGCACCTATACGATAATTATCTATCGTAATAAGTGCGACATTTTTATTCTGTTCAAGTTTTAGTTTAGCAGCAAGTTTTGCAACAGTAGTCGTTTTTCCAACGCCTGTTGGACCAACAAATATTGTTACTTTATTTTTAAGTTTTTCAAAACAATCTATCTCTATCGGAATCATTTTTGATAACGACTCCATAACAATATTCTTCAACTGAATATTTGAAAGATTATCTGACAT
Source organism: uncultured Deferribacteraceae bacterium (assembly GCA_947039395.1). Lineage (GTDB taxonomy): Bacteria > Chrysiogenota > Deferribacteres > Deferribacterales > Mucispirillaceae > CAMQYB01. Next base: position 87,653 of record CAMQYS010000002.1, read on the forward strand.
CAACTTTTCAATATCTTTTAAAAATCTATACGATATAACATCATCAACACCACTTTTACATAATATCAAATGTATCTCTTTTAACCTGCTTGGTAGATCAACTGATACACCAGGACCTACATTAAATCTAATATCAGATACCTGTCTTTTTATATCAGATATATCTTGAAGAATAATAGATAATTTCTCTGGAGTTAAAGCACTAGTTGTATCTGATGAATACTCTTTTTTCTTACTCTCAATAACCTCTTCTAACGGTTTACGCTCAACACGTTCTGATGAGTTAAAACCATTTGCCTGTTGACGATAGCTCCTATACGAACTAGATGAGTCTGCTTCAACATTATAGTTATTTATAGGTTGAATAGTTGATGTACTATGTTCTGATAGATCCCTAAGAATATCATCAACACCGTAACCATCTAGATCATCTTCGTTATCTATACTATTATTCATAGAGGGAGATAAAACTCTTTTAGATGTTAAGCTCTCATACGGATTCCCACCAACAGTATAATCAATACGCTTGAGCGGTGGATATAACATATCTTCATCATCTGATGATAGTATATCAATCGTGCTAGAATCAGAGTATGAAGTAGTATCAATAGATTTGCTACTATTTATTTTCTTTGAGCCTTTACCTTGTGACACAAATTTCTTCCCTTTATTGTCATTTTCATCGTAATCAACAGCTGCTGTAACCTCTAGTACTGGTGAGCTAAAAATACCTAAACCATTATTTTTAACAACTTTTTTCGTCGTTAAAATAACCGCATCAGGACCTAGATCATCTTTTATGATCTTCATCGCTTCTTTCATATTTTTTGCTTCATACTTCTTTATCTTCATGTTAGATACTGTCCCCATTGATTAAAACAAACATAAAATATTAGTAAATTCATAACTATCAATAGTATGAAAACATACATACGATTACTTTTCATTATAATTATATTACTCTATAATTGCAAGCAAATTAGATCAAAATAACAATATTTATAACTATTGTTATAAATTAACTATATATATACCATATCTTAAATAATTAAACTTGTGGCTCATCTTGCTTATTTGTATCTGTTGATGTAGTAGTACCTTCTCCTGTTCCATCAACTGAGCCTTGCTCTGATTGAACATTTTCAACCCCATTATCAACAGCAGGTTTACCTACTTTAACAGTTGGTGGTTTTTGATTTTCATCTATAATATTTATTAGATCTAATATCTCTATTTCAACATCATCAGGAACTTCTTCAAAAGCTAATACTGCCACTCGGGGAAGGGGTATTGATGAAAATTGTGACAATTTTGAGTTCAAATATCTATTCAAAAACTTAAACGTAACATTACGAATACGTTGTTGAACAAATACCACTACCACTTTAGATGGAGAAGATATCTCTTTCACCTTCTCAACTAAAGCTGATACTATTTTTATAGCCAATGTTGGATCTAAAATAATCTCACTACCATCATCTGTCTGATGAATACTTTTTGCAAATGCGTGTTCAATTATATCTTGGAAACGGAAAACCGATAATTTACCGTTATCTGATAACAACGATTCACATATTTGACGTCTTAACGCATAACGAACTTTATCTGTTAAATAATCTACATTTTTATTTGGCGATGATGAATACGTTGCCAACGTCTCTAATATTGTTGGTAGGTTACGTATAGATACTTTCTCTTTTAATAGACGTTGAAGAATAAGTGTAATACCACCAACATCTAAAACACCTGGAATAATATCATCTACTAAACGTGGAGATTTAGTCTTAATTCTATCTAATAAATCTTGTACCTCTTGTCTACCTAATAACTCTGATGCAAAATTCTTTATTACTTCTGATAGATGGGCTGAAATCACTGTAACAGCCTCTATAATCATAAGCCCTGATATCTCTGCTTTACTTTTTTCAAACTCATCAACCCATTTGCCCGGAACACTGTAAACAGGATCTGTAAAATCTATACCATTAATATCACTTAGATCATTACCACCCATATTTAATGCTAAATACTTATCTGGCATTACATAGCTTTTCGCAACTTGTACATCTCTTATCATTATTGCATATTCACGTGAATCTGTTATCGTAATGTTATCATATATCCTAATAGGAGGAACTATAAACCCTAACTCTCTTGCTATATCTTTTCTAGTTGCCATAATTAAATCTAAAAGAATTCCACCTTGATCTCTTTGTGTCATAGGAATTAATTCTATACCTACAACTAACTCCATTATATCAACATCAAGAAGATTTTTAACTTGCTCATCTTCTGGTAAATTTAGATCCTCTTGCTGTGCTTGCTCATCTTCTGAGAGATCTTCCTCTTTCTCTAATGAAGATTTCATATAGTAACCGATACCTACTGATATACCTGAAAGAAGAAGAAAAGGAAGTTTTGGCATTCCAGGAATTATAGCAAAAAAGAATAGTACCCCACCTAAAATATATAAAACCTTAGGACGAGAGAAAAGTTGAGATGTCAACTGTGTAGATAATGAACCGTTATCACCACCTGCCCTTGTAACGATAATACCTGCCGATGTTGAAATAACTAACGCTGGAATCTGTGATACAAGCCCATCACCTATCGTTAGAATAGTGAAAACCTCTATTGAGTCTGTAAACGTCAATCCACCTTGAAAAACTCCGATTAAAAACCCAGCTAATACATTAATAACTGTGATGATAAGCCCTGCTATTGCATCTCCTCTAACAAACTTACTAGCACCATCCATCGAACCATGAAAATCTGCCTCTTTACGTATCGTCTCTCTTCGCTCTTTTGCCTCAACTTCATCTATTATTCCTGCATTAAGATCAGCATCAATAGCCATCTGTTTACCAGGCATTGCATCTAATGTAAATCGTGCTGCAACCTCTGCAACTCTACCAGAACCTTTTGTGATAACCATAAAATTTATTATTACTAGAATTGTAAAAACAATTACACCAACTATGTAATTACCACCAACTACAAACTCTCCAAATGATTGGATAACAGAACCTGCTGCATCTGTTCCCTCTGATCCATGTAGCAAAATAACTCTTGTTGTTGATACGTTAAGGGATAATCTAAAAAGTGTTGCAACTAATAACACAAATGGAAATGATGAAAAATCTAACGGTTGCTCTGCATATATAGAAACAAGAAGGATTATTATAGATAATGAAATACTAAATGTTAATAAAATATCCAGTAACGGTGTAGGTATAGGTATTAACATGATTATCAAAATACCCATTATACCAATAGGTAAAAATACATCACTATTTTTAGTTAATACTCCCAAATATTTAGATAGATTTTCTTTCATCGTCGTTGCCATAAATTATAATACCCTACTAATAATTAAGTATCTGCTTTCTACTAAAACCATCTTACTCTCTATTAAAACTTTGCTTATTTGTTATCTACTTTCAATTGTTTCTTTGCTATTTACGATTAATATATATATTATTTTCACAAAATTTAAGTTAATTATTTTCACTAAAAACATCTCTACTCTCTAAAAAAATTAAGCCAAATATTTTGACTCAAAATACTCTATCTTCTATTTAACCCATACTTACTTAATGTACCTAAAATAGCTGCTAATGCTTGATATAAATTCTCTGGAACTTCATCTCCTATACTAACAGAATCATAAAGCAATCTTGCAAGTGGGGGATCTACAACTATATCTATTCTGTTCTCAATAGCTATCTCTTTAATCTTTAACGCTATCAAGCCTTTACCTTTAGCTACAATCTTAGGAGCTCTATCAACTCCAACTTTATAACTTATTGCAACAGCATAGTGCGTTGGGTTAGTAATAACTAAATCAGATTTTGGAACATCATCTAACATACGTTTTCTAGCCGCATCTTGCTGTGCTTGTCTAATACGGCTACGAACTTGTGGATCTCCTTCAGATCGCTTATATTCCTCTTTTATCTCTTGCTTAGTCATACGAATATCTTTATTGTGTTGCCACTTCTGATAAGAGTAATCTGCCACTCCTATCGCTAAAACAAGTAATGCTAACTTAAGTAAAATATCAAATATTAGCTCACCAAGGTAAGCCATCTGATCCATTATATCCGCATCAACCATACGAACAATAGTGCTTACCTCTTCTGCAACAGCATACCATGCAATAAGAGATAACAAACCTATCTTAGCTAACGACTTGATTAAATCAACAACCTTTCTCATACTAAAAAAAGTTTTCATAAAGTTAGCAAAAAAATTCAACTTATCAAACTTAGGTTCGATAGCTTTGCCAGAAATAAAAAAACCTACTTGATAAATATTGACAGCTAAAGCTATCACAAACAAAATAAGAAACATAGGTAATAATAGTTTAGCCATAAATTTTAGTGAGTACATAAATAAATAATATGTAGAATCTTCATTTAAACTATATGTTACAAATAGTAAGGTTTCACTAAAAAATCCTTTAAAACTATCCATAAAGTATGGAGTATAATAATAAAAACCTAAAACGATAACTACTAATAATACACCAGATGTGAGATCAGCACTTTTTGCAACCGACCCCTCTTTACGTCGCTCTTCACGATGTTTTGGGGTGGCTTCCTCACTCTTCTCCGTACCGTCTTTATTCTCTGCCATAATTAACCAGCCATCTTATCGAAAAAACTTAATATTGTTCTAAAATATTCATTCATGATTTTCTCAAATACTATATAAAATAACGGTAATCCTAATGTTAAAAATATAGCACCTATCCCTATCTTTATCGGAAAACCGATAACCATAAGATTTATCTGTGGAACTAAACGTGCCATAAAACCCATTACCGCATTAGTTACCATTAACGCTATAAATACTGGAGCAGTTATCTGCAATGCAACAATAAATACCCTTATAAATGTCAATATTACAAAAAGTAACGCCTCTTGGTTATAAGGAAAATTCGTTAAGGGAAGATAGTCAAAACTTGTCATAATAGCCCTTAAAAATATATGATGTCCATAGATTGATAAGTAAATCAATGTTGCAAGAATATTATAAACCTGACCAGAAAATGACATAGATGCATTTGATGATGGATCTAGAACCGATACCATCGAAAAACCCATCTGATAGTCAACTAAATACCCACCAAACTGAACAGCTGAAAAAAGTAAACTTGTCATAACTCCGATAGTAACACCTATCAAAATTTCCTTACTCACAGTTAATATTAACCATAAAGCACTAGGATCAATAACCGTTAATCGTGGAATATTTGGAGCTACTAACAACGCTATTATTGTACTCAACATAATCCGTAATGGATTATTAATAACTGTTGAACTAAAAATAGGCGCTGTAAACATTATAGCATTAATACGTATAAACACAAAGAAGAATGTTATAAGACGTGTTGGCTCTAATAATTCTTCAAAATTCATATATTTTCATCAATAATTATACTTTTCAATGTAATCTCTCAACCCTTGATAAATACCTTCTGCAATCTGATCTCTATAACTTGCTGTTGATAACTTCTTTGCATCACCTGCATGAGATAAAAAACCTGTCTCTATTAATATAGAAGGCATCGTTGCACCTACTAAAACATAAAATGGTGCTTGCTTTACACCCTTATTCTGTGCTTTAGATAAACGAACCTTTTTAACCAACGCCTTCTGAACTGAACCAGCTAGCAGTAACGATTCCTCTAATTTAGAGTATTTTAATATATCTTTTAATATTCCTTGAAGATCAGAAATAGATTTTGTCGTTGCCTGATTTTCAAGCGCTGCAACCTCTAATGCTGCTCTATCATTTGTTACATTGAAAACATATGTCTCTACACCAGAAGCTTTCTTATTTCTAGCAGCGTTCGCATGTATAGATATAAACAAATCAGCTTTATACTTGTTAGCTATAGCTGTACGCTCCTCTAATGGAATAAATATATCCCTCGATCTTGTCATATATACTTTTAAATCTTTATCTCTACTTAATAAGTCTCTTACCTTTTTTGCAATATCTAGAACTACATCTTTCTCTTTTAACCTGCCATAAGTTGCACCAGGATCTTTACCACCATGTCCAGCGTCAATTACTATCGTTCTAATCTTTAAGCCTAATGCTGTACCTAAGGTAAGATCCTTATCTGCAAAATCATCTGCACTTTTATTAGATATTCTAGTGTTAGATTCTATATTTTTAATTATATCATCAGTTGAAAGATCAGAACTATCATTGTTGTTATTACGATTATTATTAAGCTCCTTTGCAATGGCTGGAAGATTTTTTGGCTGTTCATCACGTTTTCTATCAAACACATCTACAACAATTCTACTTGGATTAGTCATCTGAAATATTGTAAAATCACGAACATTTTGAGAATCTAGTACTATCCTTGTACTCTTATTAGGTGCATGATAACCAACTCTCACAGAACTTAATAATCCATCTTTGATAGCTATATTATCTACTAAATCTTTACTTAGTGCTGATGAAGATATATCTAATGTTAATCTTGGAGGTAGTTTACTCTTTTTATCACCACTTAACCATAGACTGCGATACTGTGCTGTACTTGATGTATCAATAACAACTCTTGTGTAATCTTTAGCAGAGAAGTAACGTACACCTTTAACCTGTACAACTTCATTCTTTACATCTGATAAACCAACAAAACTGGCTGCCTTTAATGCCAACTCTTTATCGGTATCAAGATCACTATCGTTAGTGCTACTGGTTTGATTATTTGCACCCCTGTTCTGATTGCTGTTACTACTGCTATTGGTACTACTACCCCTACCACGACTACTACTATTCTGTTCCGCTTCACGTTTAGCTATACTTGCATCTCGTTTAGGAGAACCAGATGTAGAAGGAGTTGATATTTTATTAATAACTGCCAACTTTTTTCTAGCCGTTTCAGCTTGTGTTGATGTTGGATATTTTGCGATTAATCTATTTAAAATAAATTTAGCTGATGATCTATCTCTTATTTGGAGATAGATATCTGATGAGTCTATATATGAGTCTCTTGATATCGATATATTAAACTTGTTCTGTAGCACTCTATAATATTCAAGAGACTTATCAATATCTGATCTAACTTTAAATCTTCTAAAACTTGACGACAACGATCTAGCAGCAATTTGAATTGCTCTTGCACCATCATTACTCCTTGGGTTAGCTTTATAGAAATCATACATCCGATCTGCAATATCAATATAAGTTGATCGTTTAGCTTTCTCCGTTCTATCAAGCAAAACCAGTTCCCAGTTCGCATTATCCAATATCTTCGATGCAGATACTGTCACTGGACAAAGAAATATCAGTAACAACGATGTTAATAATATTTTATAACTCGCTCTAGTCATCATTCCTTACATTACTTCTTAATTTAATTTTGTAGCTAAATACTGCCCTGTAAATGAGCCCTCACACTTTGCACAATCTTCTGGAGTGCCTGTGAAAAGAATCTCTCCACCTCTAACTCCACCTTCTCTACCTAAGTCAATTATAAAGTCTGCAACTTTTATTACATCTAAATTATGTTCTATTATTATAATCGTATTTCCAACATCTCTAAGTTCTTGAAAGATATTTACTAACTTATGAATATCATCAAAATGTAGTCCCGTTGTAGGCTCATCAAAAAGATATAAAGTCTTACCTGTCGATCTTTTCATCAACTCTTTTGCAAGCTTTACTCTTTGAGACTCACCACCTGATAATGTCGTCGCCGCTTGTCCTATCTTAATATAACCTAGCCCAACATCTCTTAAGACATTTAATTTAGCCTTAAGTTTTGGGATATTATCAAAAAACTCATACGCTTGATTAACTGTCATAAATAATACATCGGCTATATTTTTCTCTTTATATACAATATCTAATGTATCTCTATTATATCTATTGCCGTTACATACATCGCACTTCACATACATATCTGGAAGAAAGTGCATCTCTATCTTTATAAATCCATCGCCTTGACAAGACTCGCATCGACCACCTTTCTTATTAAAAGAGAACCTACCTGCTGTATATCCTCTACGTTTAGCCTCTGGTAGCATCGTAAATATATCTCTAATATCTTTAAATAGATCTGTATATGTTGCAGGGTTACTTCTTGGTGTTCTTCCTATCGGTGATTGATCTATCTTTATAACCTTATCTATATGCTCGCACCCATCTATAGATTTATGTTTACCTATTGACATACTTGAACCATGAAGTCTTTTCATCATAGCTGGATATAAAATATCTAATACAAGCGTAGACTTACCTGATCCTGATACACCCGTTACTGCCGTTATTAAACCTATCGGAAAATCAGCATCAATATTCTTTAAATTATGTTCAGTTGCACCTTTTATAGAGATAAACTTATCTCCTGCTTTTACCCTATTTTCTGGTAACTCTATCTTTAATTTACCGTTTATATATTTCGCTGTTAACGACTCATCTGACTTTAATAGATCTGTTGGATTACCTGCAAAAACAACCTCTCCACCTTTTCTACCAGCATAAGGCCCCATATCAATAACATAATCTGATGCTGAAATAGTATCCTCATCATGCTCTACAACGATTACTGAATTACCTATATCTCTTAAATTTTTAAGGGTAGATATTAACATATCATTATCACGTTGATGCAAACCGATTGATGGCTCATCAAGTACATATAATACACCTGTTAAGCCTGATCCAATCTGTGTTGCTAACCTAATTCTTTGAGACTCACCACCTGATAATGTTCCTGAACTTCTATTAAGAGTAATGTAATCTATTCCAACATTAATCAAGAAATTTAATCTACGCAAAATCTCTCTAATAATCTTAGTCGCTATCTCTAACTTAAAACCGTTAAACTCTAAACTATCAAAAAACAATCTCGCTTCAGATATATTCATGCTAGTAACTTCTGATATATTTTTACCATCAAGTTTTACAGATAAACTATCTTTCTTAAGTCTTGCACCACCGCACGCTCTACACGGTTGAAAAGTCATACACTTCTTAGCCTTATCTATACTCGTTGATGAAGTAGAGTATAACATCTCCTCTAAATCGCCAACAACACCTTTAAACTTCTTTTCATAAAAAACCTTCTTATCGCCTCTAAATGTATAAAGACGTAAAGGCTCTTCAACCCCATATAAAATAATATCCCTAGACGCTTTAGGTAGTGAACTCCAACTCTTCTCAAGATTTATCTTATACTTCTCTGATAAAGTATTTATCATATTGTAATGATGAAAGTTATCCACACCAACCCATAAAGATATAGCCCCATCTCGTATAGATAAGCTACTATCTACTACTATAGACTCCTCATCAAACACAGCTTTCTCGCCTATACCCTCACATATTGGACAAGCACCAAATGGATTGTTAAATGAAAATATTCTAGGCTCAACTTCTGCAATACTGATACCGCAATCTATACATGCAAACTTCTCATTATATAATTTTGTGCTGCTACCATCTATAATAACTTCAACAAGCCCTTCTGATTTACGGAGCGCAATCTCTACTGAGTCTGTAATTCTACGTTTATTTTCAGCCTTATTAACAAGTCTATCAACTAAAATAGATACATCATGTTTAACTTTCTTATCTACAACAATTTCTTCTTCTAATCTTATTAATTTTTTATCGAAATACGCTCTTACAAAACCTTCTTTCAACAGATCTTTAAAATACTTTTTGAACTCTCCCTTCTTACCTCGTATAACTGGAGATAATATTTCAAGCTTACTTCCCTCATCTAATTTAAGAAGATCATCAACCATATTTTGAACAGTAAATGTTTCTATCTTCTTACCACAGTCTGGACAATATACATCGCCAACCCTTGCAAAAAGCAAACGCATATAATCATATATCTCTGTAATCGTTCCAACTGTGGATCTTGGATTACGACTTATTGATTTCTGTTCGATACTGATCGCTGGAGATAGCCCCTCTATTGAATCTACATCTGGTTTATCCATTAACTCTAAAAACTGTCTAGCATAAGATGATAACGACTCAACATATCTTCTTTGTCCTTCTGCATATAGTGTATCAAAAGCAAGCGTCGACTTACCTGAACCTGAAACTCCTGTTATTACAACTAATTTATCCTTAGGAATCTCTATATCTATATTCTTTAAGTTATGCTGTCTTGCACCACGAATAACTATATTACTTATCTTCTCCATTACCCTCTATCGCCGCCATATCTTTAATATTAATCCATGCCACTTCGTTATATTTACGATCAAAATAAAATACAACTCTACTCATCTCTTCTTTAAGTGTATACGATGAATTATGAAACATTATAGTTACACCATCAAAAGCTTTATTCATTACTTTTAATCTTGCATCTCTAACATTATTGTCACTTAAAAGCCCTTTCTCTTTCATATCTAAATCATCGACTAAAGAAGAAAATGAGGCTTTCATCTCTAATAGTTTACCTATCTTGTGATGTCCAACATTATCTGGTTGTGATAACTCTGCTCGCTTAACTGCTAAAACAATCTTCTCTATAGCATCTATTAAACGTAACTTCTCCTTACGGATATTAGTTACCTCCTCTTCAATAAAATACTTGCTTCCTAAGATAACTGAAAATTTCGAATTACCAGGCGATCCTAAATGTTTGACCGATACTTCAGAAAATGCTCTTACAACTCCTCCTGCAATAATACCTTCTGATGAATTAGCAATAATCCTCTCTCCAGCATATAGATCACAGTTATAAGCATACTTCTTTATGATAATATTACGCTTTGAATATATTTTAACATTCTCTGCGTAACCAAATGATATATCTCCATCTGCCATTATAAGAGAGTTACCCGTACTCTTAATTCCTGTACGTAAAACAATATTACCCTTAGATGTAAGCTCCACATCTTGACAAATACCATCAACAATTATACCATCTTCACCATAAACCTTAAACCCCGGTATAACATCTCCACGAACATGTACTAAACCATTAAACGATATATTTCCCGTAGTATAATCAACATTATTATTAACAACATATACTTCCGATACAGATATCTTCTTAGAATCAAAATGTATATAGCCACTCGTTGTTGAAACATACGTCATACCTGTTTCATTAAGTGTTACACCATCGCCTATCTGTAAATCTACATCTGCACCCTTCTGTTGATTTATATACTCATCACGAACAGTAATACCATGAGTACCCTCTGTTGCTGGTTTCTTAGTAAGTAATATATCTCCCTTCTCTGCTATTGCAAATAAATCTACCGTCTTATAATCAACTCTGCCTAACTCATCAATCGCTGGACGTCTATTTAGTTCATCAAAATGAAGAGTTATTTCAGCATTTTTACCATTTATAGCTTTTTTGCCACGTGCAACTACTCGTTCTAATATTATTTCTTTATTTACATACCCATCGTAAGCACTTCTAATTACATCGTAATCAACATTATAACAAATACCACTTTCATTAAGGAGGTTGATTAAATAATCAAAAGGTTCTGGATATAAGTTAGTTAGCTGTGGAAAAATAGATATATATCCGATATATTGATCTGCATCTGTAGTAAATATAACCGTTTTTTCGATAAGCATGTTTGGCACAGCATATATCTCTATATTAGTATATGCTGGATCCGTAGATACTGTAATCTCATAATCCGATACTCTTAGTCCATATACATCTGAAAGAGTAGATCGTATTACTTCTGTAGGTGTTTGTGATGATACTCTCAATATTGTCATCTAATTTACTTATCCTTAAAAGCTAATAGGATCTTAACCAATTAGTTCATATTGCATATTACGTTGTCTTGGAGTAAACCCTGCTGCTGTTATTAAATATTTTATCTCTTCTGTATTCAATCTAAAATCCGCACCAGCTGCCTTAACAACATTCTCCTCAATCATTACCGAACCAAAATCATTACCGCCATATAATAATCCTAGTTGACCGATCTTATCGCCTTGAGTTACCCATGATACTTGAATATTGTCTATATTATCTAGATAAATTCTAGAGATAGCTAATACCTTTAAATACTCTAACGCTGTGACTTCCTCATCATCTATCTCTGAGTTACCAGTTTGAAAAGGCCATGGAATAAATGCAGTGAAACCACCTGTCTTATCTTGAAGCTCTCTAATCTTATCTAAATGACCTATGATAACTTCTGCACTATCTGTCTTTCTAAACATCATAGTTGATGTTGTTCTAAGGCCTTGTGAATGTGCCTCTTCCATAACTCCTAGCCACTCATCAGATGATATCTTATTAGGAGATACTTCATTTCTTGAATCATCATCTAAAATTTCAGCCCCTCCGCCCGGAATAGAATCAAGACCTGCCTTAACCAATCTTGATATAGTCTCTTTAACAGAAAGTTTCGATACTAATGCTATATGAAATATCTCTGGCGGAGAAAATGCATGTAACCATATAGGATATTTCTTCATGAAACGTAATAAATCTTCATAATACTCTATCTTTAATGTTGGATGAAGACCACCCTGCAAGAGTATCTGTGTACCATTTAAAGATAAAGTTTCCTCTATCTTAGCTGATAACTCCTCTTCATTTATTAAATATGCTTCATCTGATTTGATATCTCTATAAAATGCACAAAACTTACATTTACAACAACAGATATTTGTATAATTTATATTTCTATCTATTACATAAGTAGCAATATTATCTGGATGCTTAATTTTTCTTATAGAATTTGCAAACGCACCTAACTCTAATATATCTTTAGTTTTATATAGCTCAACAGCTTCATCGTAACTAATACGTTTAACTTCAATATTTGCTTTCAAAATATTATACCTCTTCCAATAATACTCAATGGGTATTCTAATACAAATATTACTTTTTTAAAAGGATTTTATTGAAAATTGAATAGAATAAAATAATGTGAACTCTTATATAAACACATATTAAAAATAATCGCTAAAAAAACCTTATATAACAACGATTAACGTAGCTACTAATATTAGTAGCTAATAGTACTGTTTATATGACTACCAATTGTATTTGTAACTTGAAAACTATTAATACCCTTAACTGAACTATCTGCTTCTAATATATCATAGCTATCAGTTGACTCAAGTATCAATCTTGCAAATAAATTATTGAGATTATGACCCGATTTGAAAGCTCTAATCTTACCTTGTAAACGATAACCGATAAGTGCTAAGTCACCAAGAATATCTAAAATCTTATGGCGAACAAACTCATCTCTTGATCTTAATCCATCGGGATTTAATATCTCATCACCATTCACAACAATAGCATTCTCTAAAGATCCACCACGTGCTAATCCCATTGATCGTAACGCTTCAACCTCTTTTTCAAAACCAAAAGTTCTTGCAAACGCTATATCATTAATAAAATTAAGCTTACTATGATAGTAACTATACTTCTGTGAACCGATAATACTATTCTTATAATCTAATATGAAATCTATATCTAAGCCGTAATCTGATGGAACGATCTCAACATACTTATCGTCAAGTTCATATCTTATAGGTTTTATGATTTTTAGAACCTTTCTTGACTTATCAGAAGATTTTATTCCAACCTCTAACAATGACTCGACTATATCTTTAGCTGAACCATCTAATATAGGAACTTCAGGGCCTGAAACATCTATAAATGCGTTATCAATACCTAATCCATAAAACGATCCCATAAAATGCTCTATTGTTGATATAGAGTGATCGCCACAATTGACCGTTGTTGCTAGCTGAGTTGATACAACATTGTACGGTGTTAATTTATAATACTCTGAATTTATAATATCACTTCTGCGAATTTGAATACCTGTATCTACTGGTGCTTCTCTTATCTCTAACCTTACAACTTTTCCACCATGTAAGCCTATACCAGATAATTCAACTTTTTTTGCGACTGTTGTTTGCATAATATATTACCCTAAAATTACTCTATATTATATAGATGTCATATATAATGTTAATACATATTTTCTAAATACACACGTTATGAAAACTAATCTATTCTATATTATACAATTTTTTGACTTGTACAATTAATTTTATATTGCTAAAATCTAACATGTATATATATAGTATTAAAAAGAAAATATTAAGTAACTACTCTGCTACTACAAGATTACTCTTTTTATCTATATTAACAGCAATAGTATATAGATTTGATCCTAGAATTGCAATATTAATCGCACTTTGTACCATATTGATATCATTTAAACTCAAGAATGCTAGTATATTAATCATTATATATATAATATCTAATATATTCTTGATAGATTTATATATTGTTGTAGAGAAATCTGAATACTATAAAGATAAAGTTTTATTACGAACTATAAAGTCAAATATAATTGTAGATAAAAATATAGCTGATAATTTTACTCAAGGCGATCTGATCTACGCCGACTTAAATCTAATTAAAAAAAGTGAAAACTACTATAGAAAACAATTCTCTCTGCCTAATGATTATAAACAAATTCAACTACCTATTATATCAAATATAATAAAATTTAGATCAGATAAATTAAACGATCTATACTACCTCTCTGGAGGAAAATTAACCTTACCTCAAGCTTTAATCTTTGGAGATAAAAGTTATATTAACGACTCTGTAAGAGATAAATATATTATCACTGGGCTAGCTCATCTACTTGCAATCTCTGGAATGCATATCGGTATTATCGTTACAATAGTTGTAACCTTGCTAATTTTTCTACCGTTTAAATTGAGATTAATACCACTTGCAATAATACTTATACTTATGATACCGATAGCTGGATTTTCTGTAACCGTGCTTAGAGCTTCACTTTTTACAATCTTCTTTATCATAACTTATATCTTAGATTATAAAACCGATAGTAAAAAATTTCTACTTATACTTGCATCATTATTTATAATTTTCTCACCTAACACTTTAACCGATATATCCTTCTTACTATCATTCGCCGCAGTTTTCGGCATCTTATATCTGTTAAATAATGATAGAGATAAAACTGATAATAACGATCAAAAAAATAATATCAATAACAAAAATATAAATAGCAATAATCATAATGAAAGAGATAATTATAGTGTGAAATCGTATTTCAAAACTTTATTCATGGTTGGTGTTGCAGCTACAATATTAACTACACCTATCTCATTATATTATTTCGGTACAACAAATTTTGCTAGTATAATTTCAACTGTTATCATGCTGCCATTTATATATTTGCAGATCATCTTAGGGATACTCACAATTATTATTCCAAGCCTATTTATTGATGCTCTTATCTTCGTTGAAAAAATATCTTTATTCGTCTTAGATATAATTTATAATCTATCATTTTTCACTTTCACATTAAAATCAATACCGCTACCAGCATTAATAATAACTATGCTGTTTGCAATAGTGAGTTTAACATCTAGGTATAAATATCTTGCTGTATTTGCATTACTAATATTTTTCTATCCAGCTGAAAAGAAACCCGCATATGTCTTTCCAGATTTTATCGGATCAACTAAAGGCTTTATATCTTTTAATGATAATAAAACTGAAATTTATTACTCTGGTTCAGCATCACAGTTTAGATATAAACTTCTGCCGATACTTGCTCAATATGGAGTGAAAGAGTTTGATTACGGATTAATTAGAGTTTTCTCATCTTCCAATGAATATATTAAAACTAATAATATAGGTACAGATTTTGAAAGTATCTGTTTAAATAAATTCGATAATAAAAGTTGTAAGCTAAATTATATCACAAAATCAAACACTATAGATATTAATAACAATAACCTAGATACACAGTATATAATATATAGAAATAAGTTTAAGTCAGATAATATTTTTGAAAGCAATGATAAAGGTATAATAACTATCACTCAAGATAAAAAAATTAAATTCAATCAAAATATAAATTAAAATTATACTTAATTAAAACAAAACTTTAGAGGAATAAATATGATAAAAATAGAAATTAACGGAAAAATTACCACTTTAAAAAAAACTACTCAAATAAAAGATATTGATAATCTAACTGATAAATATAATCAAGACAATAGTATAATTTATCATAACGGATATAGTGCAAACCTTTTAGATACTCTTGAAGAAAATGATAAACTAGTGATCATTAAAAAGAATATACAACCATCAGTTGATGAACTAGAATCATTAATCTCTGCACGGCACACTCCATTTGTTTATGAAAAATTAAAACAATCTAAAGTGGCGATTATCGGATTAGGAGGATTAGGTTCAAATATAGCGATATCGCTTGCACGCATGGGAGTTGGAAAATTAAAATTAATAGATTTCGATCACGTTGAACCATCAAACATTAATCGTCAACAATATTTTCTCGATCAACTATGGATGCATAAAACTGATGCGATTGAAGAAACATTGAAGAGAATTAATCCATTTGTAGAACTTGAAAAAACTCCTATTAAAGTAACAGAAGAAAATATCGTGGAACTATTAAAAGATTACGAAGTAATAATTGAAGCAGTTGATGGAGCTGTTACTAAAAGTATGATTATATCCTCTGTGTTGAAATTACTTCCAACTTCATATATCATAGGAGCATCAGGTATAGCTGGAGTGTATGACACTTCTACTTTTGTATACAAAACAATATCAGATCGTGCAATTATCGTAGGTGATTTTGAACATGAAGCAAGAAAAGGAAGTGGACTTATGGCAACACGTGTTGCTGTTGCTGCTAATATTCAAGCCAATCTTGCGGTTAGATATATTTTAGGAGAAGTTAAATGATTAAAGTAAAATGCAACGGAAAAGATAGTGAGATTAAAAAAAATCAATCTGTTATGGATATCATAAAACAATATAATCTAAACCCTAAAACAGTTGTTGTAGAGCTTAATCGGAATATAATAATGTATTCAGATTTTGAAAACACAACAATTCATGAAAATGATATAATTGAGTTGATAAATTTTGTAGGTGGTGGATAAAACTCATCTATACTAAATTCATAATATAACTTACTTATAATATTAAAATTAGTAGATACAATATATATATGTTCTTCAATAACAAAAAATTAACAAACATAAACTACATATAAAAAAATAACTCTACTCACAACTAAGAGTAGAGTTATACATATATTTATTGCTTGATATCATTATAACTAATTAAACAACTCAACAACATTATATATAGATATAATATTATTTCCCTAACTTATCAATCTTCTCTGTTATCTTTTCAAGAACATAGGGGGAAACAAACTTCGATACATCTCCCCTATATCCAGCGATATCCTTAACTGTGCTCGAACTTAAAAATATAAATTTCTGCGAAGTCATAAGAAATAACGTCTCTACTGAACAATCTAAACTTCTATTCATAAGCGCCATCTGTAACTCATACTCAAAATCTGAAACCGCTCTCAAACCTCTTACAATATAATCAGCCTGTTTCAATTTAAAGTAATCAACCATCAAACCTGAATAACTTTCAACCTTAACTTTTTTAAAATCCTTTAAAGAGTTTCTTGCCATATCAACTCTCTCATCAATTGAAAAAAAAGTGTTCTTCTCGTTATTATGCATTATAACAACATACAGTTCAGCAAATATTTTATTTGCTCTTTCAACTATATCGTAATGCCCTAAAGTTAAAGGATCAAAAGAACCGGGATATACTCCAATCATTAAATCCCTCCTCACCTGTTTATAATATAATTACTAATATCGTAATAAATATAGTTTACAACAATTTAATATTATAAACTATTACTATATTTTTTTGCTGAGAAACCTTAATGTTGTATCACCTGCTCTTCTTTCATCATATATATTAAATTGATCGTGCGATTGAAACTCTGTCTTGTAAAACTCTTCATAAATTATCGTTGAATTATCTGTCAATAATATATTATTATGAACAACATCTAGTACACTTTTACTACTATAAACCCCGTACGGTGGATCTATAAAAACTATATCATAAGCGATACTACTCGTTATATTTAGTTTTAAAAAATCTTTCTTAGTTATAGTATACTCTTTATCTGAAATTAAATTTATATTAGCTTTTAGTGAGTCAACATTTCTATCTATAAACGCTACAAATTTAGCACCTCTACTTATAGCCTCTATACCGAACGCTCCTGTGCCACAAAAAATATCTATGACTGAAGCATCAACAATATCTGTACTCAAAATAGAAAAAATCATAGAACGAAGCTTATCTGTCGTTGGTCTAATATCTGAGCCTTTTAATGATTTTAGCTGTCTCGCTTTTAAGTAACCTGCTGTTATCCTCAAAGCCATTACTCCTCTCATATATAAAATCTACAATTGAGTCAAAATCAATACATTCTACTGTTTCATCTACTATAAACTTATTATGATACGTTTCTTTTATAATTGATCTGTATCCAGAGTAATTATAGATATCTTTCCCACTACCTCTAAACTCTCCACCTAGCTCCACATAGTACAATGCAATAACTGTCTTAACTATATCGCCGTATGCAGGATGATATAATCCATCTATAATATTATCATCGAAATCTATGCTATCAGGTAAAGATAATCGTAATATAGTTATATCATGGTATCTATAGATAATATAAGCCGTAGCTGATATAAGTATGCTATCAGATATATCCATAACTGTATACTCTGATCTATTATAATAACTTTCAAGTACAGTATCTTTTATCACAACAGTAGGATATATTCTAACAGTTTTTATCGGATAAATTGATAATCTTTTTGCATCATCAATTACAGATAAAACTGCTTGATTATACATTCCAATCATAACCTGTACACCAACATTAGATACTTTAGATATTTTACTGATAGCTTTTTCTACATCATCAAACGTGTAACACCTTCCATTTGATGCGATAGTTTTATCATCTAATGATTGTACACCTAACTCAACTAAAGTAACATTATATTTTGTTATCTCATAGATAAGTTCATCAGTTATCGTCTCTGGAGATGTAGAGAAATGGATATTCTCAAATTTTAACCTCTTAGCATATTCATATAACTCTACCCTTAAACTTTTATCAAGTTCTCCAAAATTACCACCATAATATGCTATAGTATCAAATTTATTAGAAAACGTTGAGAACCGATTATATTGTTCATTGATATTTTTAAAGAAATCATTATTAGATATTTTAATCCCAGTAATTAAGTTCTGATTACAGTAGATACATCTACTACTACAACCAAGAAATGGAATAAAAATAGGAAGAATTTTTCTTGTTTTATTAATTTTATCGTTATTGTTGATTTATATCTACCACTTTTTTCATCTTTTTTATTGCGATTAACGCAGCAGATTTTTCAGCAGATTTTTTACTTTTACCAATAGCTGTAGCTTTTATAGTATCATCTACAGAAACTTCAATAGTAAACTCTTTATCGTGATCTCTACCGCTACTATTAATAACAGTATACACAGGCATTACTTTAAAAAATTTCTGAGATAAACGCTGTAGCTCACCTTTTTCATCAATAAACAATTGATCCTTTACAGCGATATGTATAGACTTTTTAAAGAAACCGATAACAAAATCTTTCGCTATATTAAAATCACTATCAAGGTAGATAGCAGCTATTAACGATTCAAAAGCATCTGCTAATATTGATGGATACTTATGAACATTAGATAATATCTCTCCCTTACCTAATTTAATGAAATCTTGAAGATAAAACTCTCTTGCAAGATATGCTAAATAATCTTCACTTACAAGATAAGCCCTCAATTGACTCATCTCTCCTTCTGCAAAACCAGAAAAGTTTTTCAATATATAATCAGAAATAATCAGTTGTAATATTGAATCACCTAAAAACTCTAACCTTTCATAATTATATGTAAGATTGTTTTCATTAGAATATGAATTGTGCGTTAATGCTTCAATTAGCAACTCTTTCCTCTGAAATGAATAGTTAATAATATTTTCTAATTCATCAAGGTTTTTTACTAACTTACCCAACATATTTTTTAAATACTAATGTTGCATTTGTTCCACCAAAACCAAAAGAGTTAGATAGCGCATATTCAGCATCTAATTTACCATTTACTTTAGGGGTGTAATCTAAATCACATTCTTCATCTGGCGTATCAAGATTGAGCGTTGCAGGGACAAGCGAATTATTTAAAGCAAGTAAAGAGTATATCCCTTCTACTGCTCCTGCTGCTCCTAAAAGATGCCCAGTCATAGACTTTGTTGAAGATATTTTTACCTTATAAGCATGATCTCCGAAAACTTTCTTCATAGCTCTTGTTTCTATAACATCGTTAAATGGTGTTGATGTACCATGAGCATTAATATAACCTATATCTTCTACAGAAATATTAGCATCATTTAATGCAAGTGTCATACATCTTGATGCACCATCACCTGTTTCATCTGGCATAGTTATATGATATGCATCACCTGTCATTCCATAGCCAACTACTTCGCCGTATATTTTTGCACCACGAGCAGTAGCATGTTCAAGAGATTCTAAAACAACTACACCTGCACCTTCTCCAACTAAGAAACCATCTCTATTTTTATCAAACGGTCTGCTTGCTTTTTGAGGTTCATCATTTCTTCTTGATAAAGCTCTCATATTGCTAAATCCAGCAACACTTAACGGAGTAACTGCAGCTTCAGTACCACCTGCAAGCATAACATCAGCATCGCCTCTCTCAATAATACGTGCTGCATCACCAATTGAATGAGTACCTGTTGCACAAGCTGTAACAATTGATATATTAGGCCCTTTTAACTGAAACTTTATAGATACAAGTCCGTTAGCCATATTAATTATAGCAGATGGAATAAAGAAAGGCGAAACTCTTCTCGTACCAGCAGTCATAATTGTTTCATGAGATTGCTCAATAGTGTAAAAACCACCTATCCCCGAACCTATCGCTACACCAACTCTATATGGATCAAAACCGCTTTCTGCTAAACCAGAACTATTAAAAGCTTCCGTAGCAGCTGCTAATGCATAAAAAATAAATAAATCAAACTTCTTTACATCTTTTTTATCAACATAATTTTCAGGATCAAAATTCTTTACCTCTGCAGCTATCTTTACTGGAAAATCAGATACATCAAACCTTGTTATGTTATTAGCACCACTCTTTCCATCAAGAATAGATTTCCAATTCTCTTCTACTGAATTACCAATAGGAGTAACCATTCCTAACCCAGTGATAACTATACGTTTTCTACTCAAAACTCACCCCTCAAAAAAATGGTAAAGTATTGAGGGTATATCTTATAAATATACCCTCATAACTCTAAGAATTATAATACTGCTACTTAGAATTTGCTTTAATATAATCTAAAGCATCTACAACAGTTTTAATTTTTACTGACTCTTCATCTGGTATTTCAATACCAAACTCTTCTTCTAAAGCCATAATTAACTGTACTGTGTCAAGAGAATCTGCACCTAAATCATCAATAAATGATGCCTCTGGCTTTACATCAGCCTCATCAACATTTAGCTGTGTACTTATTATCTTCTGAACTTTCTCATCAATAGTAGACATTTAATCTCCTCCTCTCTAATATAATTAACTTTTTCTATCTTCAATATACATCACATTTTAATGCAATGAAATTACAAATATAATCCACCGTTTAGATGTAGCGTTTGGCCAGTCATATAGTCTGATACTGGTGAAGCTAAATATAATGCAGCTTCTGCTATATCACTTGCTGTACCAAAACTTTTAAGTGGTATCTTTTTTAAATAATCTTCTTTAAATTCATCTTTTAATATTGCTGTCATATCAGTATCTATAAATCCAGGAGCTATAGCGTTAACTCTGATACCTCTTCCTGCTAACTCTAATGCTGCTGATTTTGTCATTCCTGTTAATGCTGCCTTTGATGCAACATAATTGAACTGTCCTGGATTTCCTGAAAATCCTACTATACTTGATATATTAATTATCTTTCCATAACGTTTTTTCATCATCTGAATTGCTGCTATTCTTGTTGATAGAAATACTGAACGAAGATTAATGTCTATTACATCATCAAACTCTTCATTCTTCATTCTTATAAGAAAGTTATCCCTTGTAATACCTGCATTATTAACAAGGATATCTGCTGTTGTAGAGAACTCTTTCTCTGCAGACTTAAAAAGCATATTCATCTCTTCTTCATTATTAACAGATGCCTTAACAGCAATAGCTTTACCGCCCGCTGATAGAATATTTGAAACAACTTGATCTGCATGGCTCGCTGAAGATGAATAATTAACTATAACCGATGCTCCAGCCGATGCAAGCTTCTCTGCTATCGCTGCACCTATTCCTCTTGATGAACCAGTAACTATCGCAACTTTATCTTGTAATAACATATTACCATCCCCTATAACTACTCTAATTAACTAAATCAACCCCAGTTAATAAACTAATCTTAACTTAATAAACTACCTAAGTTACCCAACTTAACAACTAATCCTAAAGTAACAAACCTAGACAACTTGATTAACTAAAACCGATTAGTCCAACTTCTTTAAATCTTCTACTGTAGAAATATTAAATACCTCTACATCACGATCTATTTTTTTCACAAGTCCCGTTAATACAGAACCTGCACCTATTTCAATAAATCTATCAACACCCAATGATCTCATCTTCTTAATAGATTCTGACCATCTAACCGATCCAGATACCTGTCTAACTAAGCCATCAAATACTTTATCTGAACACGTCACTTCATCTGCATCAATATTGTTTATAATAGGTATAGTTAAATCATCTATCATAATATCTCTAAGATATTTTTCCATATTAATCTTAGCAGGCTCCATTAATGAGCAGTGAAACGGTGCCGATACGGGTAACGATATTACTCGTTTTGCTCCAGTTTTTTTTGCCGTCTCAATAAATCTATCTTGAGCCGATGCATGTCCTGCAACAACTACTTGTCCATCACAGTTAAAGTTTGCAACCTCTATAATTGAGCCATTCTCAGATATGTTTTCACAAACTGCTACAACATCAGCACACTTCATACCTAAGACAGCCAACATAACACCGTGTCCTGATGGGACTGCTGTTTGCATAAACTTGCCTCTATTATGAACAGCAACAACCGTATCTTCAAAACTCATTCCACCTGCAACAGTTACTGCTGTGTATTCACCTAATGAATGCCCTGCAAAATATGATGGAGAAATACGCTCTGATACTACACTCCAAATAACCATAGATACTGTTAATAATGCTGGTTGAGTGTTCGCTGTTAAACGAAGCTCTTCTTCCTCTCCATTAAAAATAATATCTGTGATAGAATATCCTAACGCCTTATCGGCTCTCTCAAATAGAGATCTAGATTGATCAAATGAATTATAAAAATCAAACCCCATCTTTACATGTTGAGAACCTTGTCCTGGAAAAATTATTGCTGTTGACATATTGTTCCTTCATCTTTCAGATATAGATACTATATCTTCATTTTAGCAAATAATGACAAGCATTATAACAAATATTGTACTATTAGCAACTATATATTATTATATGTATAACTTCTATATATATCTATAACTGTACACTAATTACTATAAAAAACATATACTATAAGCTTTTTAAACCATCTATAATAGCACTATTCATCTTGTTTAAAACCGCCTCTCGTGCAACACGAATACCGTTTATTATCGCAATCTGATTAGATCCACCATGCCCTATAATACAAACACCATTTACACCTAATAACGGTGCTCCACCATATTCTGAACCATCACCCAATGCTTTCACATTATGAAAAACATCTTTAAGGATAAGAGCGCCGATCTTTGATTTTAATGATTTACCGATCTCCTCTTTAAGAGATTTAAATATCATCGCAACAGCAGATTGAGTAATCTTAATAGTTATATTACCAACATATCCATCACAAATAACTACATCCGCCTCGCCTCTATAAAGAATCTTAGCCTCTATATTACCGATAAAATTAATACACTTTAAATCTTTTAAAAGTGGATATGAGTTTTTCGTAATAGCATCTCCCTTACCCTCTTCTTCACCATTAGAAAGCAAGCCAACCGATGGGTTAGATATATTTAGAACCCTATTGGCATAAGCCGAACCCATAATTGCAAATGTTACAAGATGTTCTGGCTTACAATCAACATTTGCTCCTATATCTAACATAAAAAACTTACTTCTGCTACCTGATGCTGGAAGAACAGATCCTATCGCTGGACGTGAAACACCTTCTAACATACCAAGTGTAACCATAGCTACAGCCATTATTGCACCTGAATTACCCGCTGAAAAAAATGCGTCCGCTTTACCTTCTTTAACAAGCTTTAAACCCAAATGCATAGATGAACGCTTCTTACCTCTAACTATTTCTGATGGAACATCATCCATCAGAATAACTTCATCGGCGTGTATAACAGATAATCTAGGATGGGATTTTGCACCTATATTTCCAAGCTCACGCATTACAATATCCTTATTACCTATAAGTGTTACCTTTATATCTGAATATTTCATCAGCGCATCTACTACCCCTTTAACAACTACTGAGGGAGCGTAATCACCACCCATAGCATCAACTGATATCATCATAACGCAAAAACCTCCACAGCCATTTTAAACCTCTGTCTTACCTTTAACCACCTGTCTTCCATTATATGATCCACATGCTAAACAAAGTGCGTGAGCTAATTTTAACTCGCCACACTTAGAACATTTAACACTATTTAGTGTCGCAGCTCTGTGATGAGATCTTCTCATCTTAATTCTACTTTTTGTTACCTTATGCTTCGGTCCTGCCATCTCAAACTCCTTACTGGTCTATTAATTATGATATAGTGAACTAATAAACATATATCTAATTGAACTATCATTTAAATTAAAATATTAATTATATCTTAATAATTTATTCCACCACACTCTTCACTGCATAACTTTTTACTTGGTGTTAAAAGCAACACCTCTTCTCGTAAAAACTCATCTATATCAAAATGATCTATAGCTGTAACGTATACATCTACCTCTTCATCTCTCAATCCATCACTCTCAACTATATCACTAACTACCTCTATATTAGATACAACTTGTGATATCACAGCTTCGCCATCTACCGTTGTACTCTCTAAACATCTATCACATCTAGATGTCAACGAGTAAGATAAATTACCATTTAAAATATATTGTTTACCAACTTTCTCAAGCCTACCCTTAAATTCTTTCACATTATAAATATCTAAAGACTCTTCAAACTCAAAAGCTCTATCTACATCTACAACATTATTTTTAATTGAATCATATCTAATTTTCAAAACTAACCTCTATAAAACTAAAGAATTATATACTACAATCTAAAATAAGTCTGTTAGTTTATCATAATTTACAAATAAATAAAGAATTTTATTTATTTTGTCTATATATGATACTATTTGCATGTCCCTCTAACCCTTCATCTGAAGCTAATCTTATAACATCTTTTGAAGCATAATCAAACTCTTCTTTACTATAATATATAATAGATGAACGCTTAATAAAGTCGTATGTACCTAGTGGTGAAAAGAATCTTGCACTGCCACCTGTTGGTAATACATGATTAGGTCCTGCATAATAATCACCTATAACCTCAGGAGAATATTCCCCCATAAATATCGCACCAGCATGCTTAATCTTAGGTAAAAACTCCATAGGTGATTTTATATATAACTCTAAATGTTCTGGTGCAAATAAGTTAGAGATCTCTGCAGCCTCCTCAAGGGTTTCAACAACTACTATCGCTCCATAATTATTTAACGATTTTTTAGCGATCTCTTTTCTTGGTAATATCTCTAACTGTCTTTCAAGCTCTACAGAAATCTTTTCTGCTAAATCCATAGAGCAAGTAATCGTAACAGAAGCTGCTAGCTCATCATGTTCTGCTTGAGATAACATATCCGCTGCTACCTTACAAGGATCTGCATATTCATCAGCTATTATAAGTATCTCA
This sequence comes from uncultured Deferribacteraceae bacterium, assembly GCA_947039395.1. Classification (GTDB taxonomy): domain Bacteria; phylum Chrysiogenota; class Deferribacteres; order Deferribacterales; family Mucispirillaceae; genus CAMQYB01. The sequence goes on from CAMQYS010000002.1 coordinate 113,620, forward strand.
CTAGGTCCTGCTATCATATCTATATCCACTAATCCAAATACAGATTTCTTAGCAAGAGCAACATAAATATTTCCAGGACCTACAATCTTATCAACCTTCTTAATACTCGTAGTTCCGTAAGCTAAAGATCCGATAGCTTGTGCACCACCTACTTTATAAATCTCTGTTACTCCAGCAACTCTTGCTGCTAATAACACTTTAGGATTTATATATCCATCTACCGCTGGGGTAACCATTACAATCTCTTTAACGCCTGCTACAACTGCTGGTAACGCATTCATCAATACAGATGAAAAATACGACGCTTTACCACCAGGAACATAAATACCTACCCTTTCAAGAGGTGTTATACGTTGTCCTAATGTAGATCCATTCGATGTCTCAATACTCCAGCTTTTCTCAACTTGATATGAGTGAAATAATAATATATTATCTCGTGCTCTAGATAGTGACTCTGCAAAATCTGCATCAACTAATGCTATCGCATCATCAATCTCTTTTTCAGAAACCCTTACACTATTTACATCTAAACTAACTCTATCAAAATTAGCTGTATATGAAAATAAAGCATCATCGCCTAAGCGTTTAACATCACTTAATATCGTCTTAACAGTTTCCTCATATTGAGAATTTACTGATTCATTTCTGTTTTTTATATATTCTAATCTTTTATCGTTTTTACTTATTATCATCACTACTCTCTAATAAATATCTATTATTTAAATTTTTTATAGATATCGCTGTGAAAATTGATAAATCACTTATAAAATCAAAATTCTTCTCTAATACAAATCGCTTATCATCTAAACTATACATGCCAACTGCACCAATAATATCCTTATCTCGTTTTATAGGTGAAAGAATATAAGAATACTCACCATCTAATACTTTAAAAGCTTCATGGATAGATGCATCAGCTTTACCATTATATATTCTTTTCTCTAAAAATGTATACCTAAAAGCATCTGCTGAAACAATTTTAACTCTAGCAATATCTAAAGCTACACTACTCAAAATTTCATAACTATCTTCTTTAAAAAATATCACAGCTTTATCAAGGTTGAATATCTCTTCAAGATATTTTAACGCTGTATCTGAAATCTCTAAAACAGTATCAGATACTAGTAATGAAAAGCCAACTATCCTAAAACCTTTATAAATCGACTCGTTCTTACGTACCATAGATACCATACTTTTTAACTCTTGTTTTAGTTCATAATTCTCTTTCAAGATATCATTCATCTTTGCCATATCTTAAATCTCTCCCCAATTATTCCCTATATAACTATTTACTATTAAAGGAATATCAAGTGATATAATATTTTGCATTATATCTATAACTTTTAACTCAAACTCTTTCACTATATTATCATTAACTTCAAATATCAGCTCATCATGGATCTGTAAAAGAGTTTTAACATCTAACTTATTCTCTATTATATATTTATCAATCGCAACCATAGCCAACTTAATTATATCAGCAGCTGAACCTTGTATTACTGCGTTTAATGCCATGCGAACTGCACGTGACTTAACTGTAAAGTTTCTATCGTTAATACCGTGAATATATCTTTTTCGCTTTAATATAGTCTCGCAGTACCCTCTCTCTTCTGCCTCTTTTATAACTGTATCTTTATACACTTTAACTAAACTATAGCTATCATAATATCTATTAATAAACTTAGTCGCATCAGCTACAGAAATATCTATCTCTTTAGATAAACCAAATGCAGACTGTCCATATAGTACTCCAAAATTGACAACCTTTGCCGTGCGTCTTGCTCTATCACTTACTTCCTCATCACTCGATAAATTGTAGATACCTCTTGCTGTTAAATCATGGATATCTATACCATCTCTAAATGCAAACTGTAAACTACTATCTTTAGAAAGATGTGCTAAAACCCTAAGCTCAATCTGTGAGTAATCAAATGATAATAACTTATAACCCTCTTCTGATACAAAAGCAGATCTTATAGCTGTTGCATAATCACCTGTTGCTGGAATGTTCTGCATATTAGGTTGAATAGATGATAGTCTTCCCGTTGCTGTACCTGTCTGTTTAAAAAATGTATGTATTCTTCCATCATCTTCTATAAACTCTAATAAGCTCAATGTATACGTTGAAATAAGTTTATTCAACTCTCTATATTTCAATATATTATCTATTAACGGCAAGTAAACTGGATTAAGATATTTTAACTCTTTCAATGTTTCAACATCTGTTGAGTTACTTTTTCTTACTCGTTTTAATAGTAGTTCATCATATAAATAAACTGCAAGCTGTCTAGGAGAGTTAAGATTTATATTATCTCCTGTTTCTGCTTTAATAGCCTCTACTAATATACCTAACTCATCTTTTAGCTTCGATTCTAATGATATAATAATCTCTTTATCAATCTTTATACCATTAATCTCCATTGTTGCTAAAACTAAAGCTACCTCTAACTCTAAATTATAATATAGGTCACTTAGCCCTTCATCTGTTTTAAACTTTTCATTAATTAAATCTAGTTTATCTACAACTCGTGCAAAAAATATCCCCTTGTCTTCACCCTTCTTAGGAGTTAATCCTCCCTCATCAGCATCTATAAGATAGGTTACAAGTAATATATCTATAACCTTAGATGTTAAGAAATTGGGAGACTTTTTAATAATAGATTTTATATCGTAACAGTACTCTGTGACCATATCTAAATTATCTATTAATTTATAATTACTCGTATTCGCTAGATATATTTCATCTTCATAAAATATTGTAACCATCGGAGTAAAAGTATCTGACAAAACTAATGGTTCAATATCATTTTTAATCTCAACATTTATATTAGCATCTGATTTTATCAACTTTTCAAGATGTCTTTTAAGTCCATACTTTTCATAAAGTGGAATTAAATTATCAACATCTAGTGGATTAGTGACTCTCTCAAAACTTTCAATATATCTTAACTGTACAAGCTCTTTTGAAAGATATGCCATCTCTTTATCTGCAATAAGTTTATCTTTAAGTTTACCAGATATAGATTCAACATTAATATAAATATTATCTAATGATCCGTACTCACTCAACAGTTTTTTAGCAGTAACTAACCCAACACCTTTAACACCTGGAATATTATCAGATGTGTCGCCAGATAAAGCTAACATATCTTGAATATCTTCTGGATAGAGTTCAAACTTTTCATGAACTTTATCTCTATCAATAACTATGTTACTCTTATAATCATATATAAAAACTTTATCATCAACTAACTGATGTAAATCTTTATCTTTGCTAACAATATATACTTTAGATGTAAGATCTTTAGGAGTTACACTATTAGATGTAAGATCTTTAGCCAATGTGTTTATAACATCATCTGCTTCATATCCATCAATTATATACTGCTCTAAACCCATTAAAGGAATTATGCTTTGTAAAATCCCCATCTGTACTACTAGATCATCTGGCATAGACTCTCTTGTTGCTTTATATTCAGCTAACATCTCATGTCGATAATTTTTAACTTTAGAGTCAAAAACAACTATGACATTAGATACACCATCTAAATTTCTTAGTTTATCTACAACGGCTAAGAAAAGATGTATAACACCTGTTGGGGTACTAGCAACTTTTAATGGTGGTGCACCATAGAACATTCTGTATGCAACAGAGTGTCCATCTATAACTACTGTTATTTCATCTGACATCTTATATTTATCTCTCTTTATGTTAGATATTGCATAAAATCAACTACAAATAATTTTATAAACTAACTGTGACTACTGTGTGGATACTTTTACAACCTATCTGCTATATACTACAAACTTAATCTAGTTACAATCTATACTAACTAACCCACTTACAAAATTTAGTATACTTGCAAAATCTATTTTACTACCGTAAGCCATTTGCTATATCTTCTATTACTACCGTTCACAACGCCAAAATATGTGCTTTGTATCTTCTTCGTAATAGAACCTATTGATCCTGTTCCGATTAATCTATTATCTAACATACTAATAGGTGTGATCTCTGCAGCTGTTCCTGTAAAAAATGCCTCATCAGATACATATATATCATCACGAGTAAGTAACTGCTCTTTTACCGTATAGTTTAAATCTCTTGCTATCTCTAAAACGCTATCCCTTGTTATACCTTTCAATGCAGATTTTAATGGAGGTGTAAAAAGTATGCCATCCTTAATAACAAAAATATTCTCTCCAGTACCTTCTGCAACATATCCTTCTGTATCAAGAAATAAAGCCTCATCGTAACCAGATATATTTGCTTCACGTTTCGCTAAAACAGATGTCACATAACTACCACATGTTTTCGATCTCACAGGGATAGTATTAACATGAAATCTTGTATACGAAGATGTTTTAACTTTAATACCTTTTGATAAAGCCTCATCACCTAAATATGCACCCCATTTCCAAACAGCAATTATAACCTCTATAGGATACGCATCAGATGTTGCAATACCTAAGCCACCATCACCTAATGTTATTATAGGACGGATATAACACTCCTCTAAATTATTCGCATTGATCGTCTCAAGTACAGCAGATACTAACTCAGAAACAGTATATTTCTGTCTTATCATCATTATTTTTGCAGAATCTAAAAGACGTTTGATATGTTCCTCTAATCTAAAAACAGCTGGACCTTTTGAAGTCTTATAACACCTAATACCTTCAAATACACTCGTACCGTAATGTAGTCCATGAGACAAAACAGATATCTTCGCTTTATCACGTTCAACTAATTCGCCGTTCATCCATATAATACCATCATTTGCAACTGACATAATAATTCTCCAAAAATAATATTTTAAAATCTATAAATTCTTAATCACAGTTATACTATATTTATTAGCTAACATATCCTCAAAATGAAAACATAACTTTATATATAAATAATATTTATATCAATAAGGTTTCTCTTCTTTTAAAGGTCTTAACATAAGGTCTCTTATTGAACCTTTTACATCTTTTTTCTCGTATATAATCTTATACACTTCTTCACAGATTGGCATCTCTACCCCTCTCTCCATTGCTGCAAGATATACAGCCTTTGATGTTGGTACTCCTTCTGCTATCATATTCATGCTTGAAGTTATCTCATCAATACTCAACCCTTCAGCTAATTTTTGTCCTACTTGATTATTGCGTGACTCATCACCACTACAAGTTAGAACTAAATCTCCTAAACCTGATAAACCGATAAATGTCTCTCTCTTTGCACCATAGATTAAACCAAATCTTGTTATCTCCGCTAAACCTCTTGTAATAATCGCAGCTTTAGTATTACTACCAAGTCTTAGCCCATCAGCGATACCTGATGCAATCGCTATAACATTCTTAACCGATCCACCAACTTCTAGTCCGATCATATCTTCTGATGTGTATGTTCTAAAGTAATCTGTAGATAACGCTTCTTGCCATGATTTAGCAAGAGCTGATGAAAATGATGCGATAGTCGTAACTGTCGGACGTTTCATAGCCAACTCTTTCGCAAATGATGGTCCTGATAATACAGAATATTTTGCAGTAAAAACATCTTTCAACACATCTAACATAAGTTGACCCGTTGATATCTCAATGCCTTTTGTTGCAATTAAAATTGATTTTGTTTCTAATGTTTTACGATATTTTTCTGCAACTTCTCTTGTAAATTGTGATGGTATAGCCCAAATAAAATTAGGAATATCACTCTCTAATAACTCATCTATACTTTTAGCTCGTAAAGTTGTTGGAAGCTTAATCTCTGGTAGAAAAAGAGGGTTAGTATGGTTGTTTTCTATACTATCAACTATCTCTTTCTCTCTAGCAAAAATTGTTACATGATTATTATTTTCTGCAGCCAATATAGCAAGAGCAGTACCAAAACTTCCTGATCCTATAACTCCTATTTCCATAATCATTGTACTCCTTTAAAATATAGATATAAACACTAGACAAACTAGTACATTATCATTATATCTACTTTAAATCAAGTAACAAATAGGATAATTAATGAATCATACTAAATAAATATGATCCATCTATCTATCAAAACTACTTACCTACAAACGGAATAAATAATGATAGAAAGGAAATAAAATCATATATCAATTAATATTACTTATCTTCAAATAGATCTTTAACAGTTCTATCTACAACAAGAATTGATCCACTCATCGGAACAAAATAATGTGTATCATCTTTACCAACAAAAAAATAACGCGTATATGACTTCTTAAAAAGTTTAATGGTGATAGATCCCTCTGGTTTTGGTGATAACTTTATCTTATCATCAACAATAGCCGATGCTCTTATAGATATTATCTTATCTACAATCGCTCTCCCCTTATCTTCTAGCAACATATTGCCACGTAAAAGCCAACCGTTACTCTGTTTTGAGATAAGATATGTAGTGTTATTAAATACACTCTCAACCATCTTCACATCTTCATAACTAACATTAAATATATTTAAGTTTACAAAATCTTCAGCTGATCTAGGAAAATGAGATCTGATTGAATTACTAACCATAAGAACATCATTATCACTACTTTCAACATTTAAATAAATCATCTCGCTACCTTCAACTTCATGACCAAATTTAATAACGATCGACTTATTACCGTAAAAAATTTCAATTATCTCTTTACTGCCGATACCGTATTTTTTCTCATCTTTTGCATTAGATATTCTACTAACAATAACTAAATCACTCAATCTCACTATCAGTTTAACGATCGCTGATTGATCTGCATTCCACGCAGCAGGAACAACTATTTTCCATGTATCACTACCACTACGTTCTGCCTCAATCATTAATTTACCATGACTGTATTTTAAATATGTTGATGTTGCAGGATCTTTATATATTAGTTTTTTAAAAACTTTATCTTTTATTTTACGATAAGGTAAGAAATATGCTCCTATCATCAAAACAAAAAACAGTAAAAGATATACATATGTTAAACTCATAAACTACTCCATATCTATCACAAAATAGATAAAATTATAAATAAAATTCTATACCATACAAATAGTAATATATCTGTCCAAGCGATATTGACGCATCATTTGTTGGAATTACATTATTTCTATAAACCGTTAAATCTCTATCTTCAAGAGTTTTAGTAATACCATTCAAAAGTATCTTATTTTGGAAAACACCACCCGATAAAGATATATGTTTTATATCATTTTCTAAAGACAAATTAATTATAATATCTGTCACAGCTTTAATAAAACCGTTATGAAATTTTGCAGATATAATTGATATCAACTCTCCATTATAAAGATCTGATATCAACTCATTAAAAACATCTTTAAAATCTAGTGTGCCATTATCAATTGTAAAGTGATAATATGATTGCTCATTTACATCAACAATAGACTCTAATTTAATAGCAAGTGAACCTTCATATTCATTATTTCTTTCACATAACAAAAATGAACCTACAGCTTCAAATAATCTCCCAACAGACGTTGTATATATACTATTTATATATTTATCGGATATTTGCCTTACTATATTAATCTCTTCACTATTCAACTTTAATCTATTTTTTAAAAGCATATCTGCATTATCTAATAAGCTCATAGAAGAAAGATATGATATCAACATCATATACGGTGATTTTGCCGATGCATCCATTGATGGTTGTACATACTGCTCAAGAGAGAATACTCTTGTAACCTTACTCTCTCGCTTTAAAAAAAACTCTCCACCCCAAGCAAAATTATCTATTCCTAAGCCGAAACCATCAAAAACAACTCCTATAGAATCACCTGTATACTTATGCTCTGCTAAAACAGATAAAAAATGAGCTATATGATGTTGAACCTTTATAACATTCACTGATAAAGCTTTAGCGATCCTATCTGCATATCTTGATGATATAAACCCATCATGAAAATCTCTTACAACAACTTGTGGTTTAATATTTAATACAGAAGATAGTTTCTTATACGTTTCATCAAAATAATCATACGATGCTATACTCTCTAAATCACCTATATATTGAGATAAAAAAGCATACCCGTTTTTATAGAACGCTAAAGTAGATTTAAGATCTGCACCTGCTGCAAAAACCTCTGTATCAACTATCTTATCAAAATCAATAGGGTATGGAGCATACGATCTTGATCTTCTAATAAATTGATAACCATCTTTTAGCAACGCTACAACAGAATCATCAAGACGTGTATGTATAATTCGATTATGATCTAAAAATATATCGGTAAAATTAGCTAATTTATCTTTCGCCTCAAATATATCTGATACCACTGGCTCATCACCTATATTAGCCGATGTTGCTATAATAAAATCTGACTTATAAAAATTGAAAAGAAGTTTATGTAAAGGAGTATAAGCTATCATCACCCCTAAACTATTTCTATTATTTTGAATGCTATTACACACGCCTTGATAACTCTCAAAACTCTGTGGAGAAACATATTTAGATATACCTAGCTTCTCAAAATTGATATTATTGAAAATCACAATAGGAGCTTCTTGAGATGTTAATATTTTTCTTTCCTTATCAGGAATATTATCAATATATTTATCTAAAACCGATATATCTTTAACCATAACAGCGAACGGTTTTGTTGGACGGTTTTTTAACTCTCTTAATCTCAAAATAGTTTTATCATTATACGCTGATAACATAAAATGAAAACCTGATAAACCTTTTATAGCAACTATCTCTCCATTATTAACTCTTTCAGCTGTTCTCTCTATAGCTAACTTATTATCAATTATTACCTCATCAGCATCATATAAGGTGAGCGATGGTCCACATTCTGCACAAGCGTTAGGTTCTGCATGAAAACGTCTACTATCACTATCTTCATACTCATCTCTACATTTTTTACATAATATAAAGTTTGACATAGTTGTATTACATCTATCATACGGAATAGATTTAATAATAGAGTATCTTGGGCCACAATTTGTACAGTTTGTAAATGGATATAAATACCGTCTATTACCAATATCAAATATTTCCTGCTCACACTCCTTACATATTGCAAGATCAGGAGATATTAATGTTAAACCTTCAGTAATATCGCTTTTATAGATTGAAAAATTTTTGTATATATCGCTATCTATCACAGTACTATCAATGGACTTGATAACTGCGTTAATAGGTTTATTAACCTTTATATATTCAACAAAATCCTCAACAGTACACTTATTATTAATATTAATAACTATAACTACACCGATTGAAGAATTTTTAACGTAACCATTTAATAAAAATTTATCAGCACTTCTCTTAATAAAAGGTCTAAACCCAACACCTTGAACAACACCTTGAACAATTATCTGATAAGTTATCATCTCTTCCAAAACCATGTAGTAAATATTATTATTAAAGTATAGAACTCTAATCTACCTAATAACATAAAAAAACTTAAAGTATATTTTATATATGGTGGATAGAAAGCATAGTTATCTGTAGGGCCTATCTCTCCAAAACCTGGACCTACATTACAAATAATAGCAACAGCTGTTGATACCGCTGTTGATAGATCTACATTTGCCGATGAAACAATAACCGTTAAGAACAGTATAGAAAGCATATATAATACAAATATACCTGTTGCTGCATGAGTAATATTATTCTTAATAGGATTACCGTTTAACCTTAACATAAACACCCCTGATGGATGAAGAAGATATTTTATCTCATGCACTGCTTGTTTAGATAAAATAATATGTCTCATAATCTTTATACCACCTGTTGTTGATCCAGATGATGCTCCGATAAACATTAAGATAAATAGTAACGATTGTGAAAAGGCTGGCCATAACTCATAGTTCTCTGTTGCAAAACCTGTTGTAGTTATTATAGATACAACATGAAACATAGCGTAACGAAATGTATCTAATGTTGAATGTGCAAACTGCTGATAACTCTCTGAATTATAGTTAATAACAAATATAATAGATGAAACTATTAATACGATACCTAAATATACCTTAAACTCTGTATCTACTTTTAAGTAATGAAATTTACCTGTAATAAACCTTATAATTAAAATAAAATTCATTCCACCTAAAAACATTAAAACTATTGTAACCCAATCAATATAGTCAGATTTAAATGCACCAACTGACGCATTTTTTGTAGATAAACCCGATGTAGAAATAGATGATGATGAATGCGTAAAAGCATCTAGTATATTCATACCACCTATCATATAAAGAACAATACCTACAAGCGTTAATCCAACATATAAAAACCATAAATATTTTGCAGTATCGCCTATCCTAGGAGTTAATTTATCTCCCTTAACACCTGCTGTCTCTGCCTTCATCATCTTCATACTACCAACCCCTACGATCGGAAGAATTGCTACTGCTAAAACTATAATTCCACCACCACCCAACCAATGAGTTAATGATCTCCAAAAAAGTATAGAACTTGGAAGTGCTTCTATATCTTTCAATATAGAAGCACCTGTTGTTGTAAATCCAGATACAGACTCAAATAACGCATCATCAAAGGTTGGAATTGAACCTGAAAAATAGTACGGTAAAGCACCAAGAAAACACACTGTTATCCATATTAATGAAACTAATAAAAATCCCGTTCTTATTGATTGTTGATAATCTCCTTGTGATGATTTAGATAGAAGAAAAGATATTATAGCAATAATACCTGATATAATAGCTGTTATAAGAAAACCTCGTACAGCTAAATATTCGCCAAGTGTATACGCAATAACGCAACAGATTAATATAGCTATACTCTGTATCGCTGATACCATTGATATCGGTTTAAGTATTGTTGATAACTGTTTCATCATTTATACTAATTCGACAAGAAATCTTCAAACTCTTCAAGTGAGTTTGTAGTAACAAACGCTATTAAAGAATCCTCAGCTCTAATCACATAATTACCCGATGGAATTATCGTAGAATGTCCACGCTGAACAGCAACTACTAAACAGTTATTAGGAAACTTTATATCTACTAAAGTTTTACCATCTAACTCTGAATTCTTACTAACCGTAAACTCTATAGCCTCTGCTTTACCTTCAAAAACAGTATAAACATTTTTAACATTACCTTTACGGATAAATTTTAAAATCGCATCAACTGATGATAGTTTTGGAGTAACACAACTATCCACTCCTAAACCTGTTGCAAGGTTTACATAGTTTTGTCTGTTAATCAACGCGACAGAGTGTTTTACACCTTTCTTTTTTGCGTATATTGCAGCTAATATATTTAGTTCCTCATTCAATGTTGTCGTTATAATAACATCTGCTGAACCTAAATCCTCTTCATTAAAGGTAACATCATCAGATATATCTCCATTGATTACCATTACATCTTCAAATAGTGCAGCTAACTCTTTACACTTATCATGATCTTTCTCAACCAGTAAAATCTCCCGTCCTTGTTCTAATAACAAACCGACAACATGTTTACCGATAACCCCACCACCAACAACGATTACCTTACGAATTTTAGCTAGTTTCTTACCAGTCTTAGTAAGTATTTTATTGAACGTGTTTGATAGTGACACCATATAGATATGATCTGACTCTAATATAACAAAATCACCAGATGGAATTAAAACTTCTTCATCTCTAAATATACCAGAAATTATAAAATTTTCTCTAATTCCTAAACGTATCTCTTTAAGTGTTTTATTTACAAAGAATGAATCTTTATCAACATAGAAGTCTCGCAACTGTGCCCTTGTGCCATTAAATGCAAAAACTCCACTTACTGCTCCTAAATCAACAGTCTCTGCAATCTCATACGACGCCTCAACTTCAGGATTAACTATAAAGTCGATACCTATTGATGAACGATTGAAAATATCTGACTTAGCGTAGTTAACATTACGAACCCTTGCAATCTTGACAGGGATATTATATTCCGATGAGGCAACAAAACATGAAACCATATTAACTTCATCTATACTTGTTGCAGCGATAAATATATCTGCATTCTCAATCCCTGCAGACTCAAGTACAGCAACATTTGTACCCTCTCCTAAGATTACTAAACAATCTAATAGGTCATTAGCCTTTTGAACTCTCTCAGGATCTTTCTCAATTATCACAACATCTTTACGTTCACTTATAAGCTGTGATGCAATATTAATACCAACTTCTCCAGCACCAACTATAACTATCTTCATATTTTTGATATACACCATTTAAAAAAATTATTGCTATAAACTATATAACCAATTTACTTATCACTTATATATAAAGTTTATAAAAAAGCTTCTGGTAAAATAACATTCTTACTTAAATCATACTTTTTAAATATAGAAGATATCTGCTCTATACTATAGCCTGCAAGCCCACAGCCTACTTGAGTTACTAAAAACTCTAACTCTAGATGCGTTTTTGCAAAATCTATAAAATCGACAATATGTTTTTCGATTATATCTAAAGGTAAAGTTTCAATATTATCATCTTTTGTAGGGATACCATATGAATTACCTTGAAGCCCTATACCTTGTCCGTAGATAGCTCCAAACTTACTCAACGCATCAAATGCCGCTCCACCACCATGAATACCAGCTAAATTTGATCCAAATACAAAAATCTGATTCTCTTTAAGTTCATTAATCATTTCCATATAACTATCTCCTTAAACCGACTATAGTAAACATAATAACCTATTTACATCTATTTTACAATCATCACCAAAACATGACAATAAATTTATACAACTCTCTCTTTAAATCTATACGCAAAATATAGTAACCTATTTACATCTATAAATTATAATCATCACTAAAAATATGATAGTAAAGTTACAGCTTAATACAACTAGAAAATATCATAAAAATTCTTTCGGTAAAACAATATTCTCACTTAACTCATACTTTTTAAATATAAAGGATATCTGATCTACACTATAGCCTGCAAGTCCACACCCTACTTGAGTTACTAGAAACTCTAGATCAGGACGTGTTTTTACAAAATCAATAAAATCTACAATATGTTTCTCTATTGTATCTAACGGTAAAGTTTTAATCTTTTCATCTTTTGTAGGTATTCCATACGATCTACCTTGAAGTCCGATCCCTTGTCCGTAGATAGCACCAAACTTTTTTAACGCACTAAGTGCCGCACCACGACCATGAATACCTGCTAAATTTGATCCGAATACAAAAATCTGATTTTCATTAAGTTCGTTAATCATTTCCATGCAACTATCTCCTTAAATCTACATGTAAAATATAGTACCTACTTACATCTATAAATTATAATCGTCACCAAACATATTACAACAATTTTATACAAATATCTCTTTATATTTACAGAGTAAACATAGTAACCTATTTACATCTATAATACAATCATCTACTATAACATTATGGATAAAAACGAAAATATAAATAGTTTTAAAAATTACTACAAAGATATCTTAAAAGATAGATATGACGAGTTTGAAACAAACCTCCTAATCGATAAAAAGAAAACTTTTAGAGTTAACTCATCAAGAGATATAAATTATATAGATAACGAATTAAAAGATCTATTCAAACTATCTACCTACGAAAACCACGATAATATATTTATAGTTGAAGATCAACTAACAGACATTAATCTCTCTGAAACTATTTCACATATTACTGGTGGTATATACATAATGAATGTTTCATCAATTCTTACCGCTAAAATAGTATCAAAATTAATACCTGAAAACGTGAGAGATAATCCATTGATAGTTGATATATCCGCAGCACCCGGTGGTAAAACTTCTGCCATATCAGATTATATCGGTAGAAAAGGATTAATTATCGCTAATGAAATATCGCACTCAAGACTTAAATCTCTACACTTTAACCTAGAGAGAAACGGTTGCTATAATGTATTAACTACATCGCTTGACGGAAGAGTGTTAAATAAATATATGGAAAACAGTATCGACGTAATACTACTAGATGCTCCTTGTAGTAATGAGAATAAATTCTTTAGAGATAAAACCGTTCAATCTTTATGGTCTGAACAATCAATAGAAAAAATGGCTAAGCTTCAGAAAGAATTAATAACATCTGCATACAAATGTCTTAAAGATGGTGGTGTATTAATCTACTCTACCTGCACTATGAATATAAACGAAAACGAAGGAGTTATTAAATACCTATTGTCAATGGAAGAAACAGCAGAACTAATAGATATTAATGATATCGATAAAAGTAGCGATTATGGACTATTAGGCGATTCACATATAGATAAATGCGTGGCACGTATAATGCCTAGCAATTCAGTTGATGCATTCTTTATAGCCGCTATTAGAAAGAAAGGAGAGCTTGACACTGTTGATAATATTGAGAGCTGTGAGAAAAAATCTGACACCCAGATAAGATTTTTCAACAATTATTTTAACGATAATTTTATAGAAGATGTATCTATTACAGAAGTAGATAATAGAGGGTATATCAAGCCTAAAGATATAGATCAAAATTATAAATTCATAAATAAATTAAAATTTAGCCGAAGAGGTTTAAATCTATATCGTCTTGCTAAAACAGAGCTTTATCTCCAATCTCAAAGTTTATGGGAGTTTGGACGATTAATAAATAAAGAAAAAATTAGCGAGATTAACTATAATGATGCAAAACTTTTTTTAAAAGGGTTTGACTTACAGATACCAAACAATTATAATGGAAATTGTATGTTTTATAACAGCATACCTGTTGGTACAACTAAAATTTTAGGAAATATAGCTAAAAACAAATTAGATAGATATTTTTTATATTCATAATAAATCGACTCACTATTTAGATAGAGGTTAGGAGACACACATATGCTTAAATTATTTTTTTCACTTTCAATAATATTCTTATACTCAAACCACTCATACGCATTATCAAAAGATGATATTGTTAATAAGTCGATTACCGTTATTAACTTCGTTGCTGAAAAACTGTTCAATAAATCAATAAAGTATGATGAAGTTGGTAGCGACAAGATGCCTATTAATAATGACAACAAAACAGTGCCAAGCATAACCGTTGATGATAGAAAGATCGATAATAAAACAGTTGCTAAAATCATAACTGATAACATCACTGTGGATAATCAAACAGTTATTAACAATACAGATGCAGCAACTAAAAAAGCGAATAAAGAGAAAGAGAATGCTAATAAAAAAGCTGAAGAAATAGCTAAAGCAGAAGCAGAAGAGAAAGCAAAAAACAGTGATGAAAATAAAGTAGATATGGGAAACAGAACATATATAGCTAATATTTTTACTCAAGATGTTGATAATTTAAAAATAATAATATCTGATAGAAAAAATAAAGAAGTCTCTCTATACCAAGTAGAAAATGATAATCTAAATAATATATCTAGTTTTCCTGCAATATACGGATCTAACGAAGGAGATAAAGTTTTTAGAGGTGATAATAAAACCCCTGAAGGCGTCTACTATATAACTACTTTCATTGATGAAGAAACATTGATTAAAAAATATGGTTCATACGCTCCAGTTTACGGTGAAGGTGCATTCCCTCTTGATTACCCTAATCCGATAGATAGCTCTGAAAAGAAAACTGGTGGTGGTATATGGTTACACGGTAATAGTCTTGAAGATAAAAATATCACTCAAGGGTGTGTAGCCTTTGATAATAAAAACCTTAATCTAATCAAACAACATGTAGGTGTTTCAACTCCTGTTATCTTAACTAATAATATCATTTATACAACTAAAGAAAATTATGATAAAGAAAAAATAAAATTTATATCATTTGCTAAATCATACATCAATGAAAAATTAAATCTAGATAATAATACCGATGTAATTAGTAACCTTAAAATATTTACTGATAACGGTGTAGATTATGTTATTGATTTTAATATTGATAGTTGTAATAATGGATATATATTATACAATAACATAAAGTATTACTTCTCTAATAGTGGAAATCAATTAAAATTAATTAATGAGAAAGTTACCTCTTTAGATATAGAGGGAACAAAATATAAAGAAATAGAACAATTTACAAATAACTGGTCTACTGCTTGGCAATCACAAAACATAGATAATTATATCTCTTATTACTCTGATAAGTTCCGTGCAGATAATCGTAACTTTCAACAGATGAAGAGATATAAAACTTCAATATTTAAAAAGAATAAAGGATTCCCAGTTAATGTAAAAATTGATATTAAAAAGGTATCAATACATAACGGAAAAATATATGTACAATTAAGACAACAATATTCTTCTAGGTTCATACAAAATACTGGATATAAAACCTTACAATTAACTGGCTGTAATGGTAATTACTCTATAGTAAAAGAGAGTTGGAATAAATTATGATTGCAAAAATAATATATATTATTTTTGTGACTTTAGTAACAACATTAACTACACAAGCATCGGATATAGATAGACCATCAACTGTTAAAAAAACTTACTACACAAATACAGAATTTCCACTCGAAACATACTATGTGTATGGAAGACAAGATGGTCCAACTGCTCTTATAATCGGTGGTATTCAAGGTGATGAACCTGGCGGATATCTTGCAGCTGAAGCATTAACTAACCTTACATTAGCTAAAGGTAACCTCATTATAATACCAAGAACAAATAGTAGTGCTATAGCAGAAAATGTTCGTGGGATCGGATTTGATATGAATAGATTGTTTTCAGGTATATCAAATGAAAATCAACAAGCTGAAACTGATTCTGAAAAAGCTATTAAAAAAGTTGTAGAACTTATGGCAAGTGCTGATCTTTTCTTAAACCTACATGATGGATACGGTTTTCATAAAGATAGGTATATAAATGAAATACATAATCAAGATAGATTTGGACAATCAATAATAATAGATATTGATAGATATAAATGTAATAATAAAACATTAGAACTAATGAAAAACGCTAACTATGTGCTAAAAAATGTTAACGAAAAAATACCTAATAGTATGTATCATCTATACCTATTTAACACTCGTACATCTGAACCTAACTCTAAATATAAAACTATGCTAAAAGCTTCTACATGGTATGCATTAAGTAAACTATGTGTTCCTGCTTACGCTATTGAAGGTTCTAAAAATACAAGAAATATTAGTGAGAGAGTAAGGTATCATCTATATGCAGTTAAAGAGTTTCTTGATCTATATGAAATTGAATATGAAATTGAACCAGTAAGTAACAATGAACCTAAACTGATCTCTGCTATTATCAATATAGGTGGGAAAGGATACGTTATCAATAAAAGTAATAGCATATATATTAAACCAGAAAAATCGTTGGAAGTTGTGTATATAGATTCAAACTTTAATCAAGGCATAACTGTAGATATCCTTAACTATGGAAGCTATAATGATATAGGTAAAAGTTTTATTATTGATAAAGACACATCTATAGTTATTAAAAAAGATAATCATATATTCGCTCAAATACCTATACATGTAGATAGTTCGCTACCTAATGATGTAAGTGTTATAGGCAATATTGGTACTCGTAATCTAACATCAATACCGTTTTTGAAAATTTTTACAAACACAAATTATATGATAGCTGCTGTTATGCAAGATCATCTAAATGATAAAAATACACTTATATCATTTCAGAGCTTAAGAGATAAATATCTAAATGGAAATAATTCAAAAATTGATAAATCTGTTATGACAAATGTACAATCTAAAAATGATAAAAAAGTTGAACCATCTAAAACTGTTACAAAACCTAAAACTGTTGCAAGAACTGATAAACCGAAACAGTTTAAAAATATTAACTCATATAACTCAAAATATCTTTTTCTGGTTGAAGTTGATAAAGAAAGAATATTTATTGAAGATGGTAAAGTTTTAAAACTTAAAACTCCTTATAAAATTAATTTAATTGAAACATATAAAAAAGATAGAGCTGGTAAATATCAACCGTTAGACTTAATCATTAATTTCAAAGGCTGGTATCCTGAAGGTGCTGGAAATAATGGTGATGATAGAGGATATATAGTTAATATACCTAATAATAGATTTATGAAAAAATATTCAACAAGTAAAGATAAAAATATATTCCCTGTTGAAGCTAAAAGTAGAAATAGGTCTGTAGCTACCTTTTTTATAGAGTTTTAATCACTAATATATATGTATAAATTAATATGTTAAACATAGATAAGTTCTCAATATATCTTATATTAGAAACACCACTATTAAAAATAAAACTTGAAGATTTTATCGATCAAGTAGTAGATGCAGGGGTATCAATAATACAGCTGAGAGATAAAGATTGTTCTGAAAATGAACGATACCATACATCTTTAAAACTTAGTCAGATACTTGCAAATAAGTGTTGTAAATTAATAATCAATGATAATCTAGATATAGCATTATCAGTAAATGCTGATGGAGTACATTTAGGCATTAAAGATACTCCAATTAATGAAGTAAGATTAAAATATCCTAACTTAATACTGGGATACTCTTGTAATAATATTTACGATGTTGATATCGCTAATCAATATGCAGATTATATTGGTATAGGCCCTGCATATAAAAGTAACACTAAGCTGGATATAAGAGAGATACTCTCCACTTATCAAATAGATCAGTTATCAAATAAATCTAATATTCCTTCTTTTGCTATCGGTGGAATAGACGATCTTAATATTGATGAAATACGTAATAATACATCTGTAAGTGGTGTAGCAATTTCATCATATATAATATCAACACTTACACCGTACGAAACTGTTTCTAGATTATTGAGGTAGATACTTATGAAGGAATTTGAGTTTATAAAACTTATGACATTAGAATTTGGCGGAGGCATATCTGGTATCGGAGATGATGCTGCTTTATTTGATGATACTCATATTATTACAAATGATATGTTAATTGAAAATACACACTTTCTTTCAACAACACCTATTGAATATGTTATTAATAAACTTTTTACATCTAATGTATCTGATATAGCTGCAATGGGTGGAAAAGCAAAATATGCACTACTATCTATTGCTACTGATAACGAACTGAAACTTGATAAAATACTTCCAGTTTTAAAAACTCTTTGTGAAAGATATAATATTAAAATTATAGGTGGAGACACATCATCTAATACATTTGGATTAGTTCTATCAATGACATTAATAGGCTCTAAACCTAAAAACCTTTTAACTAGATCTAAAGCTACACCTGGTGATCTTTTATTTCTATCTCGTCCGATCGGTAAAGCAAAAATATCATTAGAAACAGAGTTAGGTTTATCACAATACAACTGTGATCCTTATTATCATTACAAACTTGAAGCTGAAGATAAACTAGGTGAAATACTTGGTACTATAACAGATGTTACATCATGTATAGATATCTCTGATGGACTTGGAAGAGATGCTGCTCATATATCTAGAATGAGCGGTGTGAAGGTTGTTATATATGATAACTATCTACCTTACGCTTATTTAGGAAAATTTCATATAAATAAACAAAACTATATCTTAACATCTGGAGAGGAGTATGCTCTTCTATTTACTATATCTAAAAATGTTATAGAAGATGTTATACCTAAAATTGTTTCAGCATCAGGCTGTAATGATATTATCCTTGTAGGTAAAATAGAACAAGGTAGTGGCACATTTTTAAAGTGTGAAAATGGTATGATGAAAGATATCTCAACGGCTGGATATGAACACTTCAATAAAAATAGATAAGCTTTTTTTTCTAGCATAAAGGCAACAAAAATATTATAATATGGTGTTAAACCTATTTTATTAATATATAAGTAATAATAAATTATTAAGGAAGTATAATGGTTATTAAGTTATCCAAAATTATAGATAAAGCAACTTTACCACTAATATTTAAGAATATCTATAATTTAGAGACAAATGAGTTTTCTATTGATTCTAATAAAGATTTTAATTTTGTAAAAATAGAGACACAAAAAAATATAGATACTATCTTAAAAATAGATATATTACAAAGTGGTTTTTATGCAGCATTAACATTACTTCCTCCAATTAATATTGAAAGCCGTATGGACAAAAACACTATAATAAGAATAATCATTGAAGATTATAAAATAGAAGAAAAGTTTATTAACCATCAAATCCTTGATATATTACTAGATAACTACAATAACAATATATTAGTTTTTAGAGAAATATTTGCCGATGGTGTACCTCCAAAAAAAGGTACTAATGTAAGTATTAAAGTATATTTTGATCTAGAAACATCAAAACCAAAAGTTTTAGCCAATGGACAAGTAAACTTCAAAGATCTTAAACAGTATGTTTTCGTAAAAGAAGGAGATATACTTTTAAAAAAAACCCTACCTATAGAGGGAACACCTGGAGTATCTGTTAATGGGAAAGATCTTCCGCCACCGCCTGTTAAGAATAAAGAGATAAACGCATTAGATGGGGTAATAGTCAGTGAAGATGGTACAACGTATACAGCTACATATGCAGGACAGCTACTTTTTTATAACGATAAGATCACTATAAATCCATTTCTAACAATTACTGGTAACCTCGATTATAAATCAGGAAATATAGTATTTGGTGGAACGGTTGATGTTACAGGTGATGCTTTAGCTGGCTTCTCTATCAATGCTGAAAATATTATTATTCAAGGAATATACGAAGATGCTATATTAAAAGCTAAAAACTCTATAAGCATCAAAACGGGCATAAAAGGTAAAAATAAAAAAGGTGAGATCATTGCTAATGGTAATGTTTTTTCTAGATATGCAGAAAATGCAAATATAAATACTTTTGGTGATGTAGAGATAGAAAAGTATTGTCACAATTCAGATATTATTGCCAATAATATTATATGTGAGTCTGGAACATCTGTTGTAGTTGGTGGACACCTAATAGCAACTACAGAGATAAGAATCACAAATGCTGGATCTAAAGGTAGTAACGATATGTTACTTCATGCTGGAGTATCTCCTAATCATAGAAAAGAAGCTGAAAAATTAGTTATTGAAATAGATAAATTAAAAAAATCTATGAATGAGATGAGGGCTATCCTATCTAAATTAGATTTAACAGATGTAAATATAACAAATAATCCTAAAGTTAAAAAGATATTAGATGCAATAAAAGTTTTAAAAAACCGTTTGCCTGCTATTCAAGAAAAATATAATGAACACAAGAAAAAATCTATCAATATTGATGCTATCATAATAATTAGTGGAACAATTCATCCAGGTGTAACAATTAAGTTTGTTGACTCATTAATGATCGTGCCTATAGAGATGAGTAAAGTTAAATTTTACTACGATAAACTTAGCAGTGAAATTAAGTTTGTGAACTTATAAAAAATACGACTATAAAACTATATCTTTACTCTCTTACATTTTACTATCTTAAAATTGATAAATTTACAGTGTGATATAGTTTTATGATCTTATACTTATTTTAGATTTTTATAGATTTGTAAATTTACTACAGATCAAGCTTTATTACTCTTTCCTATCTCATAAGTGATAACTAAATGATGATATCAATTAATCCTATATTTTATACTCTTGTTAATACATTTATCTTCACTAATCACACTTTATAATCAAAAATAATAACTCATAATCGTACTTCACAATTATAATCCCTTATCGTATTATACCACAACAATCAATAATCGTAATGTACAATTATAACTTCCAATCACCATTAATCTTAACTCTTAGTCAAAACTTTCTATTGTATTTTCTAACTCACAATCGTCACTAATAATCTTATTAGATTTTAAATAATAATTTATAACCGCTACAATTCTTAACAAAACAGCTATACTCTATCAATCGCTACTCTTTTTTGACTTACTTTTTTTGCTATCCTCTTTAAGTGCCTTATATGCATCCACATCAATAGGTGTTTTACCAAATTTAGTAAATTGAGATTCATAATGTAAATACACTACTCCTGTTGCTCCGTTTCTATGTTTAGCGATATGTAACTCTGCACTATCTTTAAATAAACTATCTTTGTTATATATTACATCTCTATAGATAAACATAATTATATCTGCATCTTGCTCAATAGCACCTGATTCTCGCAGATCTGATAGCATCGGTTTATTATCTGTTCTATGTTCAACAGCTCTATTAACCTGTGCAAATGCAACAACTGGAATATTAAGTTCTTTTGCAAGCGATTTTAATGATCTTGAAATCTCTGATATCTGTTGCTCTCTTACAACTATAGATTTATCGTATCCCATAAGTTGAAGGTAGTCCACGAATATAATATCAAGGTTATCTCTCTGCTTTAGCTTTCTACATTTTGAACGTATCTGATTAACAGTTATACTTCCTGAATCATCAAGATATATATTAAGTTTTACAAGTTTAGCATAAAACTCACTTATTTTTTTCCAATCCTCATTATTAAAATTACCCGTTCTTAATTTAGATAAACTAATCTCGCCTTCAGATGATATTATCCTATTAATAAGTTGATTGTTAGGCATCTCTAAAGAGAAGAAAGCTGCTGTTTTTCCTGCTGATGCCACATTATATAACACGTTCAAACCGAAAGATGTCTTACCCATACCAGGTCTTCCTGCTATAATAATAAGATCAGAATTTTGAAATCCGTTTGTTAATTTATCAAGATCAGCGAAACCTGTTGGAACACCACTTATCTCTTTATCAAAACTATCTCTACTATACAACTCTTCTAATAACTTAAAACTATCTACTGATAAAGACTCTATATGATTAAGATCTGTTTTAAGTCTCTTATTGGAAATGTTATATACTATAGATTGTGATTTATCAATAAGATCATCAAGAGGCTCAATGGTATTATATCCCATCTCTGAAATATCTGATCCTGCAGATATCATCGCACGAAGAGTAGCTCGCTCTTTAACAGTTGTAGCATAACCAACAACATTTGCAGCGTTAGGTATTATCTCAATCAAGTCCCTAAGATATGATGCACCACCTGCCTTATCAAGCGAATCCGTATCTTTCAGTCTAGATATTAAAGTAACTAGATCTAACGGTTTGTTAGCTCTATTAAGCTCTAAAAAAATAGAAAAAATGAAGCCATTAGCTGGATGATAAAAATCATCTATATCTATAAGCCCA
The DNA here is from genome assembly GCA_947039395.1 of uncultured Deferribacteraceae bacterium. Classification (GTDB taxonomy): domain Bacteria; phylum Chrysiogenota; class Deferribacteres; order Deferribacterales; family Mucispirillaceae; genus CAMQYB01. The sequence continues at coordinate 136,658 of CAMQYS010000002.1, forward strand.
ATAACTTCATCAATCGCTTTCTGATCTATAAGTATAGAGGCTAAAATAGCTTGCTCTGACTCAATACTATGAGGCGGAGTAGATCTTAGCTTCTTAACTGATTTATCTTCTTTACTCTTCATCTTTAGTTATTGTAACTTTAAATATACTTTTAATTTCTTTAAATATTTTTACCTTAACTTCATGAGTACCAAGTTCTTTAATAGCTTCTTTCATATCAAGAAGTTTTTTATCAATTGCTATACCTTTCTCATTAATTGCATCAGCGATCTCTTGAGATGTTACTGCACCATATAATTTACCAGTCTCACCAGCTTTACGCTTAAACTCTAAATGTATAGCTTTTAATTTATTTGCTAAGTCCCCAGCAGATTTAATTCTATCTTCATCTTTCTTCTTAATCTCTGCTAATTTTTTCTCTAATCTTTTAAGATTAGAAACAGTTGCCTCAACAGCAATACCTTTTTTGATAAGGAAGTTATCTGCATAACCTTTCTTTACTTCCTTAATATCTCCCTCATGAGCAACATCTACTAAATCAGCCAAAAAAATAACTTTCATTTTAAAAAATCCTCTCTCTTTACTATTTTCACAATATCTGAAATATGATACCCTCTATTCTTCAGATAGTTCAATGTTCGTAAATATAACTTCTCTCTATCTTCAATATTTTTATCAATAAATTTAAGTTTAAAAGAGTTTATCTTATCTAATATATCAATACCATCTTCATCTGCCACAGTATCAATAAAGTCAGCACTAATATTTTTAACGCCTCTTTCAAACAATTTATTCGATATATAGTATCTACCATACCCCGATCTTAATTTATAACTTACATAATTTCTAACTACTTTATCATCATCAAGATATTTTAATTCATTTAATTTATCTACAACTGCTAGACTATCTTTATACGAAAACTTTTTACTTACTTTCTCTATTATCTCAGATGTGAGATAATCACGTCTACTAAGTAATCTAAAACAGTATTTTAATACATCTTTCATTTATATGCTAGTACCTTATATTAATTAGCATTAATTACAATATTCAAATACTCTTATAACTCTTTTGTTTCTGTGCTATCTTTACTCTCTTTAATCTCTTTACGATCTTTAGTAGTAGCTTCTTTTTTTGCCTTAGCTTCTTCTTTTGCATCAACTGGTATATTGAAAAGTGTTCTAATTTCATTTTCAACTTTTTTAGCTAATTCAGGATTATTTTCAAAATAAGTTCTTGCATTAGATTCGCCTTGTCCTATTTTGATATCCCCCATTGAAAACCATGAACCAGCTTTTTGAATAATTCCTGCATCAACTCCCATAGATACAATTATCGATTCATTGGATATACCTTTACCGAAAACAATATCAAACTCTGCTGTTTTAAATGGAGGTGCAATTTTATTTTTAACAACTCTAACTGTTGTATGATTAGCAACAGCTTCATCTTTATCTTTAACAGTTGAACCCTTTCTAACTTCCATACGAACTGACGCATAAAACTTTAACGCATTACCACCTGTTGTAGTCTCTGGGTTACCGAACATTACACCGATCTTCATACGTGTCTGATTAATAAATACTAAACAAGTTTTTGATTTACTAACGATACCTGTTAATTTTCTTAAAGCTTGACTCATAAGTCTTGCTTGCAGACCCATATGAGAATCCCCCATATCGCCTTCAATCTCTGCCCTTGGAGTAAGCGCTGCAACCGAATCAACAACGATAATATCAACCGCTCCACTTCGTACAAGTGTTTCAGTAATCTCTAAGGCTGCCTCTCCGTTATCTGGTTGAGAGATCAGTAAATTATCTATATCAACTCCGATATTTGAAGCATATAAAGGATCAAGTGCATGCTCTGCATCTATGAAAGCTGCAACTCCACCTGTTTTTTGAGTTTCTGCTATTAGATGAAGTGCTATAGTTGTTTTACCTGATGACTCCGATCCATAAACCTCAACTATTCTACCACGTGGAACACCACCAACACCTAATGCTATATCTAGACATAAAGCACCTGTTGGAATAACTGGTAACTGCTCTATTGGTTTATCTCCCATTCTCATTAATGAGCCTTTACCAAAATCTTTCTCAATCTTACTTAAAGCTAAATCCAGTGCTTTCTGTTTATCATTATCCATTAACATATCTCCCAAAAAAATTATATAATTACAAAAATTTAATTTATCGTAATCAGCCGTCTATATGTTTTACCATATCAACAGTACTCAAAACTATCTAACTTACCACAAACACCAGTAGATAAAGTTTACTACTTCAACGATATTCAAAACTATCTAACTTACCACAAACACCAGTAGATAAAGTTTACTACTTCAACGATACTCAAAACTATCTAACTTACCACAAACACTAGTAGATAAAGTTTACAACTTCAACGACACTCAAAACTATCTAACTTACCACAAACACTAGTAGATAAAGTTTACAACTTCAA
>CAMQYS010000003.1 GCA_947039395.1 uncultured Deferribacteraceae bacterium
ATAATTACACAATCCTAATAATATAAAAATATTTTTTGAAAATTTAAAAATAATTAATCCAATTTTAATTTAAATAACAAAATATACTTAAATTATAAATGCAAATACCTTAGAAATTAAGTACTAACATATCTCCTATTTCATATATCTATAGTGATCTTAAAGTTAATCTATTTAACTAAATATAATTTTATTTAATAAGATATTTATTTGATATTTAAAAATTATAAAATAAATATAACTAAATATATTCTAATTTAAATGAAATATATTTTAAGTTTTTCCTAAATTATGCTCTATAATTTGTTAAGCTTGATTGCAGTAATTAGAAATTTATTGTACTATTTCTGCTCATTCATATAGCTTCCTAACAGTTAATTCGAAATTGTTAGAGCAATTCTAAGCATCTATAATTCACATCTAACTCTACTTACAACTTTTTCCCATCTCTTATATAATGATAACAGTTATAATAATCAAGGTAATCTACAAGTTATCCTTTATGAAAATATTATACTCTCATAATAACACATTATTAAACTATATAGCCAACTAACATATTAATATGTTTTATATTTACAAAAATTATTTTCATATCTATACTGACTTTTTGATCTATTAATAAGGTGATTTATAATGATAAAGTTTCTTACTCTTAATATTATTCTTGCTATATATATCTCTTTCAATGTGTATAAATATATACTACCAAATATCGCAAGCTATATCTCAATACCGATTACTCTTGTAATGGTAGAATCTTTCCTAATACTCCGAATCATACAATATCAATTCAATGTAGAAATTCCCGCTTCTCTTCTTTCTATTTCTTACCATATAATGGGGATTACCTTTATACTATTCATGGTGTTCATAGTTGTAAATATATTGACTCTACTACATGTACCTAATAAAACTGCAATCAAGACTCCATATATAATAATAATCGCCACAGCGATCATATATATATATGGCTATATAAATAGTATAAATCCTATCATTAAAGAGTATACTGTATACACAGATAAAAATATTCCTAAAGATCTCAAAATAGTATTAATAGCGGATATGCATGTTGATAAAACTACATCTTTAAAACGATTGAATATGTATGTTGATAAGATAAATTCAATAGATGCTGATTTTGCTATCTTTGCTGGAGATATTATTGATACCGATGTGAAGGATATGACTAAAGAGAGAGTCGCTGTATTAAGAACAATCAATATGCCGATATACACAGCTCTTGGAAATCATGATTACTACGCTGGAATTAAAGATCTAGTTGTGCCTACTCTTGAAGGTAGCGACTTGATTATGCTTGTTGATGAAGTTGCTACACTCGATAATCTATCTGTTAATATTATTGGGAGAGAGATTGATATACCTTTTTCAATATCACAGGTAGAATCTAAAATTAATAGAGATAATTTAACCAAACTTGTAAAAGATATTGATGAAAGTTATCTATCAATAGTTATAGATCATATACCAAGTGATGAAAGTATTGAGTCTGCTAAAAATAATAACATAGATCTTCTGTTATCTGGACATACGCACGCTGGGCAAGTTTTTCCTATTAATCTGATTGTGAAATATATGTATCAAAACGGTTACGGAATAAAAGAATATGATAATACTACTCAAATCGTTACAAGCGGGATATATCTATGGGGATTAAGATTGAGAATCGGATCTAAAGCAGAAATAGTAGTTATTAATGTAAAGAAAAAAGGTGATAACTCTAAATAGTAATATCTACAACTTGCTGAAAAAGTTACGATTAATATGATAGGTATAGTATAAATATATGAATATCTTTCTAAAGTAGTAAATTAACTGCCTACAAAATCTACAAACTTAACAGGCACACCTTTCTCTTCAATAATATTGCCGTTTTCCTTAATATAACACATTAAGCTATCATTCAACGGTATTAAAAATCGTCCGTTATCAGATAATTGAGCGACTAAACTATCTGGGATTTTTGTTGCACCAGCTGATGCAACTATCTTATCATAAGGTGCATGATCTTCCCAACCTAATGCACCATCACCTAATAAAAAATGTACATTTGATATACTCATTCTTCTTAATAACTTTCTTGCAGAATTTAATAGTGGAGATATACGTTCAATAGAATATACATTCTTACATAGTTTTGATAGTAATGCCGCTAGGTAACCTGATCCTGAACCTATTTCTAGAATATTATCTGTCTCTTTAATATCTAACTTCTTTAACATATGCGCAAGTAATGATGGTTGTGAGATAGTTTGTCCTAAACCGATCGGTAACGATATATCATCGTAGGCTTGGTGTCTTGATGCCTCTGGCACAAAAACTGATCGTGGTATTACCTCGAACGCATTAATTATTCTAGCATCTCCGCCTGCTGCCTTACGTATTATGTCATCTATAAAATATTTAGGAGATTTTGCATCAAAATTATCCATCTACCACCTGAGTTCCTATACCTGAATCTGTAAAAATTTCTAACAGTACCGAATGTAATACTCGTCCATCTATTATATGTGCCTTAGTTACACCTGATTTTATAGCCGATGCTGCACAATCAACTTTTGGGATCATTCCACCTGTTAATGTGCCATCTGTACGCAATCTCTCTGCATCTGATAATTTAATAGTTGATATTCTATCTCCTGATTTATCTTTCACACCATCTACATCTGTTAAAAGTATCAACTTCTCTGCCTGTAACGCTGATGCAATCGCTCCTGCTGCTACATCTGCATTAATATTAAATGGAGTAAAATCTGAACCTACACCGATCGGTGCTATAACTGGGATAAATTTCTCAGCTATATGATTTATAACTTCTGTATTTACACTTTTTATATCCCCTACTAAGCCTATATCTACTTTCTTACCGTTCTCATCTAAATATAGTTTATCCGCAACAATCAAATTAGCATCTCTACCTGATAGCCCTAACGCTGAACCGCCCGCTTTATTTATCAATGATACGATATGTTTATTTATTTTACCTGATAAAACCATCTCGATTATCTCTATAGAATCAGAATCTGTTACACGCATTCCACTCTTAAATTCAGACTTAATAGATAATCTCTCTAACATATCTCCTATCTGTGGCCCACCGCCATGAACTATTATAACTTTTATACCAACATAATGTAATAAAGTTATATCTTGTGCAAAACTATATTGATAATCACTATCTTCCATAGCATGTCCACCATACTTTATTACAAACGTCTTACCAGAAAATCTATTGATATAAGGGAGACTCTCTACCAATATCGACGCTTTATCAATTATATCTTTCATAAACACCCTTTGAATAAATATATAATATTTAAAATTCTACTCGTAATCATAACAGTAATAATTATCATACTTCGGATATCTTTCTAAAATAGTAACAGTATCTCTATTCCTTTATCCGTTCTACATATCTCAAGCTGTCCAAGATGACGCTCAATAACCTGTTTTGCAATAACTATTCCCCAGTAATCAAAACTTTGTATATGTATGCTATGATCCCAAGGTTCTAGAATTGTACTTAAAACATGATCTGATATTTCAACATTTGCTATTAATATAGTTAATGAAAACCTATTATTTACAATATTTGATGTTACATGGAATGATAATGGTATATCATCTGCAAAAAACCGTATATTATCTTTTATTATATAACATAACGACAATTTTAAAAATTGTACATTACCCATTATAGTATAATTATCTAATGCTACAAAATCATATGTCATATCATACATATCTGCAAATCTATATAGCTGTGCAGAAAAATCTTTATCTACCTTTTTATCTGCAATAGTTGTTGCCAAATCTTTATAAAAACTTGAAAGATCAACTTCATTATTTAGCTTAAATGATAATGAATGCGTATAATCACTGTAACTTAAAACAACTTCTTCTATTAATTGAAGTTTACTCTCTATTATTTTCCACATATTTGACATATACGGATCGCTATCTGTACGTGATTTAACTTGACGAATAAATCCACCAGCTGCCGTCAAGGCGTTCATTATATTATGCGATATATGTCTTGAAAATCCTGAAACTAAAACTTGTTCTTCAAGTTTTCGAATGTTTTCCGAACTTTTAACTTTATCTATCATTGAATCAAAAACTATCTCATAATGCTCATCATCTTCTTTAAATGATACAACTTTACCTTCTATCATTAATATTGCATCACTATCTAATACTATGCTACCTACAAAATCTTTCACTCTCATAAATGAACCACCATCAATAAAAGATCGTAAAGTAATCTCTAATTTCTGATCTAACATATCAAAAAAATTCTTTATTACCCCTTCTGAACCACTTCTTATTAAATCTCTAAAATGTTTATTGCAGAAAAGAATCTCTCCATCTCTATTTATATATAGTACAGAGAAACCTATATTATTAATAATATTTTCATATCTATCCAACTTATCTGATAGTAGCAATGTACTACTCTTTAACTCTGGATTAACTACTACCTTATATATCTTCATCGTATTCATATATGTGAGAATTATATTATCAATCAAAAGTATTATTGTATCAAGCTGTAAAGATATATCAATAAACAAGGTGTCATTAGATTTTTGTTCGTTAGATATATTTATATACAATACATCATCTGGTAGTTTAACCTCATTTTCAGAGATAACTATATTTGCATCTATAAGGTTATTTGATAATGTATATTTCAACTCTAAACTACTACAGATATGTGGTTTGGACGGAGTATCAATAAATAAGATAAAGTCCATGAAGCTCTCTCTTTTTACAGGTAGCACAACTCTACCATCTTTTTTAATATACAACTATAAGAGTACTATCTCTAAAAATCAATATAAGATCTGAACACTATATTTATATAATAACACTGTTATCTAATAATTACTAAACTTACTGTTATAGTTATCATCTTAGTTTTATAGTAACCCCATAGTGATAATCTTAGAATAACATTTTAACCTAACATAAATCAAGTAAATTCCATATTTCAATATAAAAGCATCTAAAACTAGATAGGTTATACTTCTCTAAACTATATATATATTTATTTTATTGGCAAACAAAGAAATATGAGTATACTATAAAGTGATTACTATTATCAAGGAGTAGCAGTTGTTATATTATATGAAATCTTTCGGCTGTAAGGTTAATATAGCTGAAGAAGAACTTATTCTCTCTAAATTATTATCTAATGGATTTACTCAAACAAATAATCAAAGTCTTGCAGAAATTATGATAATTAACTCATGTGCTGTAACAGAAACAGCTGCAAAAAAAGTTGAGGATTATATTAAAAAAAGTAAGGAACAGTTGCCTCATCTAAAAATTGTTATGACTGGCTGTTTAGCAAACGACAAAATCCTTAAATCTAAAGATAATATAGATCTAATCATTGATAACTTCTCTAAAGAACTAATAGTGGAATATATTACCACATATTTTGGCTGTAACAGTACAGAAAATATAGATCAACTCTTAGATGATAAAGCAATATTTACTGGCGTTGTTAAAAGTGCTGATAGCAAACGTACAAGAAACTACTTTAAAATACAAGATGGATGTGATGCAAAATGTAGCTACTGTATTATACCAACACTTAGAGGAAAATCTAAATCACTTGATATCAATACATCAATAGAAAGTTTTACGAACGCTATAAAAAGTGGATATAAAGAGATCGTATTAGTAGGTATTCATATCGGACTATACGGTAAAGAACATGGATATAATTTTACTGAACTTGTAAAAAGATTAATAAAAGTTAAAGGTGATTTCCGTATACGGTTCTCATCGTTAGAGGTAAATGAAATTGACGATGAATTAATTAACATAATGAGTGACAATCAAAATAAAATATCTTCTCATCTACATATACCTTTACAATCTGGAAGTGATAATATATTAAAACTTATGAATAGATATTATCTAAAAGATGAGTATATAAATACAGCTTTAAAAGCTAAAGAGAAGATAGCTAATCTAACTATAGGTTCTGATGTAATAGTTGGCTTTCCATCTGAAACAGATGATGATTTTAATGATACAGTTAAAACTCTCTCTACTGCTACAACTGATTTCTTTCATATTTTTCAATACTCTGATAGAGTAGGAACAGTAGCCTCAAATATGGACAATAAAATTGATCCCACTTTAAAAAAGAGTAGAATGAAAATATTACAAGAGTTAGCATCAAAAAAATATCAAGAATTAGTTGATAAAAGTATAGGCAAAACTTTTAGAGTATTAACTGAAAAAGGTGATAAAGGACATACAGATAATTATTTAAATATCCACCTTAATAACACTCTTAACATTGAACCAAATAAATTTCATAATGTTGTAATTACAGAACTGGAAGATAATAAATTATATGGGGATATAATCCCTTAACTTGAGTGAACAAAATGAATGAAAATAATCTAGTAAATAGTAGAGTAGTATTAGCCGTTGATATAGGTGGTACAAATATAAAAACTGCTCTTATCGACTCAGAATATAATATTCTGAAAGAGAGTAAACAAAAAACTCCTTCAACATATAAAGAACTCATTGAATATATATCATCATTATATAGTAACGATATAGAAGCTTTATCTATCGCTATCCCTGGTGGATATAACTACGATAAAAATATTATTTTTGCTCCAAACCTAACTATATTAAACGGTAAAAATATATTAAATGATCTTAAAGATACCTTTAAATATATACCTATACTTATTGAAAATGATGCAAACCTTGCAGCACTCGGTGAGTATCATTACGTTGAAAAAGCATCAATTGATAATATGATTCTTTTAACACTTGGAACAGGTGTTGGTGGTGGAGTAATTATTAACGGTAAACTTCATAAATCTCGTACATCTACATTTGAGATCGGGCATACAATATCTGTTGATAACGGTAGAAAATGTGGATGTGGTAGGTACGGTTGTCTTGATGAGTATGCAAATCTATCATCTATAACTTTAACTTATAATGAGTTATCTGGTACAGAAGCGAACCTATCTCCTACTAAAATTGCAACATTATTTGATGAAGGAGATATTATTGCTAAAGACACATTCTATACTTACTCAAAATATCTAGCAAAAGCTATAACCGATCTTATTAATATTTTCGTTCCTAATAAAGTTAAAATCGGTGGTGGCTTATCAGAATTATCAACATATTATTTAAAGGATACTATTGCAATTGTTGATAACGATACCTTTCCTCTATATAAAGGTATCACAACCGTTGAAGTTGCATCACTTAAAAATAAAGCTGGTGTAATCGGAGCTGCTATAAATTATTTTAAAAGTAGTTAGAAAGTGGTTTCAATTTATATAGTTGTCTGTATAATAGACGATCATATTTATTAAGAGTTAATTAAATTAGCTCACTTAAATGTAATTTAAAATAAGGATAGTGAAAATGACGTATCTATATCTTTTAATCGGCTTATCTATGCTTGTAGCTGGAGGTACACTTCTTGTTAATGGTTCAACAGCTGTTGCCTATAAACTTAATGTATCAAAAATAATTATATCAATTGTGATTGTTGGGTTTGGAACATCAACTCCTGAACTTGTTACAACACTTAAAGCATCTTTACTTGACTCTCCAGGGATAGCAGTTGGAAATGTTGTTGGAAGTAATATTGCGAATATTCTTCTAGTACTTGGTATTGCTGCAACTATATTACCTATTAATCAATTAAGAAAAACATATAGACGTGATTCTATAATGCTTATCATCTCATTACTACTTATCACAGTTGCTGCATGGTTGGGATATGTGAATCTACCGATAGGGTGTATCTTTGTTACATCATTAATAATATTTATCGTGTACTCATATAGAGAAGATAAAAAAACATTTAGTGTAGCAAATAATCAAAATAACAATGATACAGTTGAGACTGAAACATATAGTAAAAGTGTGTATATATATGTAGCGATCGCCATTGCAGGGATCGGTTTAACATTGTTCGGTGCTGATATGCTTGTTAAATCTGCAATTGAACTTGCAAGAAATTTTAATCTTAGTGAAACATTAATAGGCTTAACAGTTGTAGCTGTTGGAACATCTCTACCAGAACTTGCTGCTGCAGTTATCGCAACTATTAAGAAAGAATCTGATATCGTACTTGGTAATATAATCGGAAGTAATATCTATAATGTGCTATTTATCTTAGGTGTATCTGGATTGATAGAACCTATTATATTTCCACAATCTATAATAGCATTTGACCTGCCTGTTATGGGTGCTGTATCGCTTGTGTTGATATTCTTTATATGGTTCGGAAAAATTATGAATAGATTTGTTGGTATAACATTTTTAGTTCTGTATGTTGTATATGTATATATGTCGTACTTAGCAGTGAGTTAAATTTTAAAAACTTGAGAGATAAAATATGTATATTCATTACGATATTCTCGACTATGCAAAAAAAGGAAACCTTGAAGGCGTACAGAGATGTATAGATGATGGCATAAGTGTTGATGTGTACGACAACGCAGCTAAAACTGCATTATCATACGCCTCTGAGAACGGACATTTAGAGATTGTTAAACAACTTATAAAACATGGAGCGGATATTAACCATACAGCTCACGGTGTTTCAAGTCCATTAACTTTAGCCTCAGATCATGGACATCTTGGCGTTGTTAAATTTCTTATAGAGTATAGCAAAACCCTTAATCGTAGTGATAAATTTTATGAGAATCTATTTCAAGGTGGATTAAATTCTGCCTCATATAATAATCATATTGAGATAGTAAAAATTTTTATAGAGCATGGCGTTACCGATCAACGTGCTTTTGTATTTGCATCAAGTGGTGGCAATATAGAAATTATAAAATTTCTGCTAGAAAACGGATCAGATATTAATATGAAAGATTTTAATGGCGATACTGCCTTAATATCTGCAGCAGAGAAGGGATATATCGAAGTCGTTAAATTTCTTATAGAAAATGGTGCTACTATCAATAGTGAAAATAGTAACGGTGATACTGCATTAAAATTAGCTTTAATAGAAGGACATCGTGAAATAACAGAATATTTAATAGGGAATGGAGCAGATATTAGTCCTACTACAACTATTATTGAATGGGCAAGTTCAGGATATTTAGAAAGAGTAAAAGAGTGTGTTGAAATAGGTATTGATATTAATGCTAGAGATGATCGTAATAGCACAGCATTAAAATCTGCTTCAGATCATGGACATCTTGAAGTTGTTAAATTTCTTATAGAGAACGGTGCTGATATTAATTTAACGGACGATTACGGTAACACTCCTTTGATGAGAGCTTGCTATTATGGACATCTTGAAGTGGCGAAATTTCTCATAGCGAACGGTGGTGGTGGTTCAATTCATTTGAGTAATAATTACGGATATACAGCGTTAAAAATGGCTGCTGGAAATGGACATAAAGACGTCGCAAAATATTTGCAAAGCCTGTAATTAATAAATATATCATAGTCGTAACAAATATATCATAGTCGTAATAAGTATATCATAGCCGTAACAAATATATCATAGCTGTAATAAGTATATCATAGCTGTAATAAGTATATCATAGTTTGAAATAAATATATAATAATCGTGTAGTACAACTGCTACTTAAGAGAGTTTAAATATTTAACAACTTCATCAAATTTATCTTGGTTAAACAGTATCGCTCTCTCAAGTACATTGTAAACATCTTTTCTGTCTGCTCCTTGCTCAACTAAATATTTAACTGTATCCACATGACTAGAATAGATAGCATTATGTAATGGTGTTGATCCTTCAACATCTACAGCTTCAATATCTGCACCTTGTTCAACTAGATATTTAACTACTTCTAACTGTCCGCTTGCAGAGGATAAATTTAAAGCTGTTTCCTCTCTATCATCGCTTTTAGCTTCAATATCTGCACCCTCTTTTAAAAGATATTTAACAACCTTTAGATGTCCGTTACCTGATGCAATAATGAGTGGTGTAATCCTGAAAATCCACTTTTTGTTTCAATACTCTCTTTATTCCTTAAAGACTCTACAACTTTTTCTAAAAAGCCAAACCCTGCCCACGAAACAATATTCAGACGTTTCATATCTGATCCATTAGCTATTAGATACTCTGCTATATCTTGACGATCTGTAAAATCTATAGCCGACATATTCCAGTTACTTATAGTATTAACGTTAGCACCTGCCTCAACTAAAACCTTAATCATAGCCATATCGCCATCACTTGCAGCAACATGTAATGGAATCTCATCTTCATCGAAATCACCAAAAATACTATTTACATTTACGCCTGCTTTAATTAACAGTTTAACATTTTCAATATCACCCTTTATAACATACTCAGTTAACTCTCGATATTTAACAATATCACGTTTAGGCGGTTCTGCTATCTCTTCTTCTGCAATTAAACTTTCTATCTCTTTTTGTGCAGTAATTTCTTCTTTCTCTATTGCTGATGTTGTTTCTGTGTTTACACTTACTTCAACTACTTCTTTTCTATCTTTTTTACAACTAACAGTAGTTAGACTTAAAACCAATATTAATATAGTTACTAAATTTTTCATCTTCATAAACTCTCCTATTTATACAGTTTTATCGCTATGTTTTGAGCCGTGTTCAATCAATTTTATTAATTTAAAAACTCGTGCAACTTCTGCTCTAATATCTTTATCATCTGATGAATTATTATCAATTACCATATCAGCGTATTTCAACTTTTCTTCATACGGCATTTGAACATTTATAATTTTTTTGATTACATCAACTGGGAGATTATCCCTTGATGATACCCGTTTAATCTGTGTTTCAATATCTGTATAGATAAGAATTGTTAGATCGTACCCTTTATAAAATCCACTCTCTATAAGTACAGCTGCATGAGTTATTATAATAGCTTTACTATCTGTAGATTTAATTTTGTTAGCTAACCGTCTATCTTCTGCCATAATATATTTATGTGTAATACTTTCAAGTAGTAACCTTTTGTCATCAGATTTAAAAACAATATCTTTTAACACTTTACGATTGATCTCATTATTTTCATCTAAGATATTATAACCGTTAAACACCTCAACTATGTCTTTATACACTTCGCTATCTTTTGTATAGATCGTTTTTGATATCACATCTAGATCTATACTGTAACAACCTAGCTCTTCAAATAAATCAGCTATATAGTTTTTACCTGATCCTATTCCACCTGTTAATGCTATCCTCATAATATAGTAATCTCCTATATATTTCCGTACACAGATTTAAATATTTCTACCTGCTCATCGTGATCTAGCGATGATATGAAGTAACATAATAGATCTGCTTTATACTCTCTACAAACTTGAGGACGATTTTTATAATCACTACATTTATTATCATACATCAAAAATTCACACCGAACATCAGTATCTTTTTCAAGTGATGATATAGACAAAAACTCACAACATATACCACATATATGGCAATCAATATCTTTTAGCATTTTTTAGCCTCATCGTATCTACTATCTTTTATTAAGCGTACTACCTTTTAGAGTTTCACGACTTTATTAACTTGTCCACCAAGCCCTGTTACATTTAGTTCAACTATATCTCCAACTTTAACTTCAGGAGGAGTAGCTGGTGTGCCTGTTAGAATAATATCTCCTGCTTGCAACGTCATAACAGTTGATGCGTGTGCTATAAGTTCGTACGGTGAAAAATGTATATCTGCAAATTTACCACTCTGTACAGTTTCATTATTGATCTTTGTAATCATCTCTATATCATCATCAATATTGAAAGTTGTATCAATATATAACCCTAACGGAGTTGTTGTATCGTAGCATTTACCTTGTGTATAACTTTCAGGAAGTTTAGAGTTGCGAGCCGTTATATCGTTCGCTACTGTGTAGCCTAAAATATAATCTTTAGCGTGTTCCACTTTAACACAGTGTGCTTTTCTTGATATCACTAACGCTACCTCTATCTCTAAATGTAGAGAGTCTATATTATCTGGATAGACGATATTATCATATGCAGATATAATAGTTGTTGGTGGTTTTAGAAACATTAACGGTATATCAGATATAGACTCACTCTTATAATTCTTTCTAAAGCCTATTACTTTTGACGGTAAAATAGGTGGCAAGATTTTCACATCATTAATATTATATTTATCGTTACTAATCTCATAGCTGTGAAAAAACGATCCATGTATCCTAGATACCGTATCGTTATCTAACACACCTCTATACTCTGTACTACCTATTAAATATCTTACAAGTTTCATAATTTATAATCACCTCTTATTATTTATAATAAAACAAATTTCGTAAACTACTTAGAGATATTTTTTAGATACTCATTAATATCTTCAATATTAATCTCATTAAAAGATAGTAATATTTTTAGATCTTCCAATATCACTTTAAACTCTACTGATGGTTTTACACCCTTTTGCAACAGCGTATCACCCGATATTAATCCTGCTCTGTTTATATCCACTCTATTATACAACTCATTAATTATATTTAACTTACTGCTATCAAATTTTAGAAGTTTAAAAATATACATTACTGTATCGTACCTATCGTAAATTCTATAACAGAATTTTTTGTAATCTTTATCTGTTTCTATAGATTTAAATTCATCAATTACTTTAAACATATCATTTATAAATTTTCTACAGTTATTAGAAAGTTTAAGATACTCAACAACAATATTTGCAACTTTATAGTTGAGCATTAGAACAATAAGAATATTTAATTTATTACTGTTAATATAATCATTATGGTTCTCTCTTATTTCGATTATATATCTCTCAACTTTGCTCCAAAAAATATTATAATCATCTACAAAATATAAGCTAGTTAATGATGCAAATAGATTACTATCAATGATTGTTTTTAAACTGTTACTAATATATTCGCCATCAATAATTTTACAAATCTCACTAGTAATTCTCTCACTTGCACTCTCTTTTAATTTAGGTATATTCTCTACTAGGTTTTTCATAGTAGCGTCCTCAATCATAAAACCGTATCGTGATTGAAACCTAAACGCTCTAAGAATTCTTAACGGATCATCTATAAAAGTTTTATCTGACACTTTTCTTATAATTTTATTTTCGATATCTGCGTAATCACCTATTAGATTATACTCACTATCAATAGCTAAATTATTTATTGTAAAATCACGCAACTTTATATCAGCGTATACATCTATCCCACGAGGAGCTGATATATCGGCTAAATGTATTTTACTCTTTTTATCTATGATAGATACATTCTCTTTAAATTCAATAGCATATGCATTAATTTTCTTAGCTAATTTTTTAGCGAACTGAGTATAGTCTACATTGAACGGTACGATATCTATATCTACTGTATCGTAACCTAAAATTATATCCCTTACTGTTCCACCTATTATATAAAATTCAGCATTCAACTCATCAGCTGTATCCTTTAAACTATTTAGAAAAGGTATTTTACGATCAACGCTCTTTCTTATGAAACTACTATCTATTATTGACATCTTTAATATTACCAACTAAAATATTTTATTTATTATACTGTTTGTTTGATATAAATCAAATATTAATACAGTTGGAGTTGTTGTTAAATGCGTTTTAATATTTTAACCTTAATTGTAACTACATTAGTTATATCTATTTCTTGTGCACCTTATGAGTCTTTATACAGATCATCATACGATGATTTTCGTGAACCGCTAGGAGCATTTACTCCACCACCAAAACCTAAAGATGATATTGTAGAACAAGCAAGCAATGAAGATCCTTATGAATATCACGGTAAAGATATGAATGTTGTCCAGCAACCTGAAACTATGCTTAACTACGATGAGTTAGAAGATATATGTGTAACTATCCCTGAAGGTACTCGAAAAAAGATAGGCAATCCTTATGTTATAAACGGTACAACTTACTACCCTATAGATTCAGCTGAAAACTTTACAGAAGAGGGTGTTGCCTCTTGGTACGGTCCTGGATTTAACGGTAAAAAAACTGCGAACGGCGAAATATACGATCAAACAGCGATGACTGCAGCTCATAGAACGTTACCTATTCCTACACTTCTTAAAGTAGAAAATCTTGAGAACGGTAGACAGATAGTTGTTAGAGTTAATGATAGAGGTCCATTTTCTAAAGGTAGAGTAATAGATCTATCTGAAGCTGGAGCTGCACGAATAGGTATGTTAAAGAAAGGTACTGCAAAAGTTAGATTAACTGTACTTTCTGAAGATCCTAACTGTTACGCTATTAAAGGCGAAGAGATAGATCTTGATAAAGGCGATTTCGCTGTGCAGATCGGAGCATTTATTGATATTAATAACAAAAATAGATTTGTTGAAAAAGTAACAGAAGATAACTATACAGTAGAAACAACTATTGGAGATGTTGATAATGTAACTTTTAATAGAGTACGCATCACTGGATATAAATCTAAAATAGATGCAAAAGCAGAAGCTGATTTAATAGGTGAAAAATTTCCCGGTGCTTTTGTAATAGCTAGATAAGATTAAGATTATTAAGCAAATAAAATTGAATATAATTAAATGACTAAAACTGAAAGATTAAAAATCATATTAGATTATCTTGATAAAATTTACGATGATCCTAGATGTGAACTATTTTATGAAACTCCGTTCCAACTTCTAGTTGCAACTATTTTATCAGCACAATGTACAGATAAACAGGTGAACAAAGTTACTCCTAGTCTATTTGCAAAATATCCTACAGCTTACGATATGGCTTTAGCAGATATAAGCGATATAGAGAAACTTATTTATACAACTGGTTTCTATAAAAATAAAAGTAAAAATATTCTGTTAGCATCAAAAATGATCGTCGATGATTTTGATGGTATCCTTCCTAACACTCTTGAAGATCTAGTTAAACTTCCTGGTGCTGGTAGAAAAACTGCAAATGTTGTACTAGGTAACGCTTTTAATACAGCTGGAATCGTTGTTGATACCCACATGTTAAGAGTATCTAATAGACTTGGTTTAACAAAATTAACCGATCCTGTAAAAGTAGAGTTTGATCTTATGAAAAAAATACCTAAAACCAGCTGGACAAAATTTTCTCATCAGATGGTACTATTTGGAAGATATACCTGTAAAGCTAAAAAAACCGATTGTCATCTATGTGATTTAGCTGACGGAATATGTGGTTTCTATAAAGAGAATGTTAAAATAGAGTTGAAAAGAAAGAAATAACTGTGCAACTTCTACAAAAATAATTTAACACAACATTAAAATAATCTGGAAGTAAAAAACATATGAAAACATTATACTTCGATATATTCTCTGGTATATCTGGAGATATGGCTTTATCGGCACTCATATCCTTAGGTGTTGATGAAAAAGAGATTTCAGAGATCTTATCAAAATTAACCGATATAAAAATAGATCTATCAGTTGAAAAAATAGATAGACACTCAATCTCTGCCAATCTACTTAAAATCAAAACAACAGACGATAGTAAAAGATATCGCAACCTTAACGATATAAAAAATATTCTAGAAGATAGCGATCTTAAAAATGAGGTTATTAATAACTCTATTAAAACATTTGATATCTTAGCTGTTGCTGAAGCATCTATTCATAATATGTCTGTTGATAAAGTACACTTTCATGAGATCGGTGCAATTGATAGCATTATAGATATCGTTGGAGTTTCATACGCACTTGATACTCTTAATATCAATAAAGTATTATCGAGTAAACCTGTTCTAGGGCATGGAACTGTTAAAACTGAACACGGTATTCTACCTCTTCCTGCTCCTGCAACGCTTAGAATATTAAACAAGATAGATGTGAAACGTATAGATGTTGAAGGCGAACTAACAACTCCAACTGGTGCTGCAATTTTGAAAGCTAACGTTCAAGAGTTTAAAAATTCGTTTGATGGAACTATTATAAAAGAGGTATATTCAACTGGAAATCTATCATTTAAAGAGATACCTAACCTACTTAGAACAATACTATTAGAAAGTGGTAGTCACAACAATAAACTATATACCGATAAAATATATCAGATATCTACAAACATAGATGATATGACTGGAGAAGCGTTAGGGTTTTTACTTGATAGATTACTATCAGTTGGAGCATACGATGTTACATACTCTCAATCTACAGGTAAAAAAAATCGTCCAACTCATATCATAAATATAATTCTTCCTTTTAATTTAAAAGATATTATAATTAAAACAATCTTTAAATATTCTACAACTGCTGGTATCCGTATATCAGAGGTTGATAGAGTTGTGATGAATAGAGAGTTTAAAATTATAGACCTATTTGGTAACAATATTAATGTTAAAATTCTAAAATATGGTGATATTGAAAAGGTATCGCCTGAATGGGATGATTGTGTGTCTGTATCAAAGATAATAGACATGACTCCGATTGAAGTGTATTATAAAGCTATAGGTATTATAAACAATCAATAAAGATAATCGTTAAAGGAGGCAGTACAATGAAGAAACAAAGTAAAGGATATGTACAAGTGTACACTGGTAACGGTAAAGGTAAATCAACTGCATCATTCGGTTTAGCGCTTCGTGCTGTTGGTGCTGGATATAAAGTTTTTATAGGACAGTTTTTAAAAGGACAAGATTACTCTGAACTTAAAAGTTTTGAACTGCTAGCTCCTAATGTTGAAGTTGTTAAATTAGGTGGCGAGTGTTTTATATTCGGTGAACCATCAGAAGAAGATTATGTAATGGCAAAAGAAGGTTTAGCTTTATGCGAACAAAAATTAACTTCTGGTGAATTCGATATAGTTATTTTAGATGAAATAAATGTTGCACTATATTTTAAAGTTCTAACTGAAGAAGATCTTTTATCGTTAATAGATAAAAAACCAGAAAATGTTGAACTGATATTAACAGGTAGATACGCATCAGAGAAAGTTATTGAACGTGCTGATCTTGTAACAGAGATGAGAGAGATTAAACATTACTATAATATAGGCGTTGATGCAAGAGTGGGCATAGAGAGTTAATCTAGCTACTATTATATAGATTGTTCTCAGCTTTCTGTATACATCATGTGCCTTTATCAAAAATTTATTTAATTATCAATATATAGCTTGAAATTAAATTATTATGAGCAAGTAAGTTACTCTAATTTACTTGCTTTTCTACTATCTAAATACAGATGAAAAATATATCTCATACTCTTCTATTGATTTAAGTTACAATAGTTATTATAATATATACTTAGGGCGTTGAAAGATTTTTGTAGTTAAAATGATTACTTTGTAGTAAAGGAGAATAATATGAGTGCCGGAAAAATCGGGCTTAATTATATCAATATGGTCAATATTAAACCTAAAGACTATATAAATAAAATGATTGGGCCAAATAATAGTGTGACTGTTAATACTTCATATACCAATACTGGGTTTAGAAACGTAGCACAAAACAACTCTTATAAAATAGATAGACAAGTGTTTCATCGTCAAGATGCAGCAAGAAGAGAGAGTTATCAAGCTTATGCAAAATGGGATAAAGCATCAACAACGAATAAAATTCAAGCAGAGTCTGAACGAGTTTTAGATGTTAATAAAGTAAACCAACAAGGAATGCGTAAAGCGATCGGTATTCCATACGTTAAAAGTAGTTACGATGATATTATGCCTGCATATACACCATCGCATCTTAAAAAAGGTGTAAATCTAAACATAGTTGGATAGTAATTTTAAATATTTAATTAAGAATAAATTTTGAGATAATCTTAAAGTAGGGAGATAATAACTATCATATTAATGATACATTATTATCTCCCTCTATTTATCTTAGTAATTTAGTATATCGGCATAAACTGCATTAAGAATGCAACAATCATCGTCATATTGTTACTTACAAGAAGAACCCCTATAACGATAAGTAACATCGCTGATACCCTCTCAATCCATACAATATATTTGCTTATTTTTTTAGTAAACTTAATTATTCTTCCAAGTGCGATAGCTGTTATAAGAAATGGTATCCATAAACCTAATGAATATACAGCAAGAAGTTTTGCACCATAATAAATCGTATCGCCTTTAGCAGCTAATATAAGTATCGCTGATAATATAGGACCTATACAAGGAGTCCAACCTAAAACAAAAGCTAAGCCTAATATAAATGCTTGAATATAATATGGCACAGCAGAGTTTTTCTTATAATTTATTTTAGCCTGTTTAAATAGAAAACCTATCTTAAATACACCTAGCATATTTAATCCGAAAATTATAATAATAACTCCCGCAACCCTTGAAAGTATTATTTTATATTCGTTAAGTACCGATCCAACATATGTTGCAGACATACCAAGCATTATAAAAACAGATGAAAAAGCTAATCCAAAAAATATCGCACCTATTATAGCTTCTTTACTAACATTTTTTTGATCGGTTAACTCTTTAACACTTTTACCAGATATAAATGATATATAACCTGGGATAAGTGGTAGAACACACGGTGAAAGAAATGATAATATACCTGCTATAAATGCAGAGAAAAACGTTGGTATATCAATTAAATCTATTATGACTATACTCCTTAAAATATCTCATTGATCTACTATGCTACTTAAATATTGATACAATATTTAAAGTAAAGTTCACTCACTCTATAACTATATAAAACTATAAACAATATGATCCATTAGGTAAAGAAAATAATATAACATATCTAGATTGAAACTTATTACAATTTATATAAGTATAATGAATTTATCATTTTTTGAAAAATTATTATCAAAAAATCATTGCAAATAATAGTATATATTAATAGAATAAATGAGTTTAGATATTATGTAATTATCACCTTTTCATTTTTAGATGATTATAAAGCCGTCTTAAAAAGTGTTGAAAAGATATTATATATATATTTGCAAAAATTATTAAACTTCTATAGAATAGCACTATCCTATGTTTATGACATTGTTTTATTAAGTAGAAGCGTTCGTGAGAATTTAGATGAGAAAATTGTGAAATTAGTTTTAGCAGAAGTTGTTACTGTGTCTGTGATCGGTTACATTATTATAGTATTCTTCTTTGGATACTCTTTAATAATGTAAAGTTTACCTAATTATAAATATCTCAAATTATAAACAATATGATCTGCTAGGTAAAGATAATAATCTCATACGCTTACTTTTAAAACTGTTGCGATCTATCTAAATAGAGTAAAATTGTCTTAATTATAAATAAATTATTAATTTATATTGCAAATAATACAATAAATCAATAGAATAAATGAGTTTAGATATTATGTAGTTATCACCTTTTCATTTTTTAGATGATTATGAAGCCGTCTTAAAAGGTGTTGAAAAGATATTATATATATATTTGCAAAAATTATTAAACTTCTATAGAATAGCGCTGTCATTAATAATTAAGACATTTGTTTATTAGGTAGATGTTTTAAGGGAGTTTAGATGAGTAAAATTGTGAAATTAGTTTTAGCAGGAGTTGTTGTTGTGTCTGCGATCGGTTACCTTCTTTTTACTGGACTGACTGGTCACACGATGTATTATGCAGAAGTTACAGAGTTGCTATCTGATCCGTCAAAATATAACTCTAAAGGAATGAGAGTGTCAGGTGATGTTGTATCTGATTCAGTTATAGAAAGTGAACTTAGTAAAAAAATGATTAAGTTTCAAGTAGTTGATGCACAAGGATCATCTATGCATGTTGAATACGGTGGTGTTGTTCCAGATGCCTTTGAAGAGGGTGTTACTGTTATATTAGAAGGTAATTACGATTCTAAGAAAGAGGTTTTTCTTGCAAAAACTCTTCTAGCAAAATGTCCTTCTAAATATGAAACAGATGATCCGAACGCATACCCAGAAGAAGTTGTATCTAACACTAAGTAATATAATTGGTAGGTTTCTTTATACACTAAAACGGTTGTGATGAGTTAAGGTTTTATAAATGGATAGAGATTTTTGTATCTAATTCTATATAGATCTAGTTAACTAAAACTTATATAGTGTATAAACTCTACTATATAATCTAACATATGCTTCTCTATTCATGCAGTTTTAGATTATGTTTTTTACGAATATAAGCTTCTATTAGTGGATATATTAAGGAGTTATTTTGTCTAATAGTTTGATAGATATTGTAAATATCACAAAACAATATGGCCATATTAAAGCCTTAAGCGATATCTCTTTATCTATAAATAAATCTGACTTCGTAACTATATTTGGAGCAAATGGAGCAGGAAAATCTACCCTTCTTAAACTTATCTCATTACAAAGCAGACAAACTTCAGGAGAGATAAATCTCGCAGGAGTACCGTATAAAAAGCTAGGTAACGCTTTTAAAAAAAGATTAGGAGTTATCTCTCATCAACCTTTTCTATATGAAAATCTAACAGCTTATGAAAATCTTCTTTTTTACGCATCTCTTTATAATATTAAATCACCTACAAAAATAGTTGATGAGCTTCTAAAGAGAGTTGATCTATATAAACGTAAAGATGATCTTATAAGAACTTATTCAAGAGGTATGTTGCAAAGAACATCAATAATAAGAGCGTTAATACATAATCCAGATATTATCCTTCTTGATGAACCGTATACTGGGCTTGACACTGTTGCATCAAAAGTATTAACATCTCTTTTAAAAGATCAGCTAAGCGATAGTAAAACAATTATTATGGTTACTCACGATATACAAGTTGGATTAGAGTTATCATCTAAAATAGTTATAATAAAGAAGGGTAAAGTTGCATTTAATGAAAACATATCCGATATAGATAAATCAAACTTCGAAAACATATATATAGAACAAGTTACAGACAAGGGATAATATTTACTTTATGACAAGTTATTTTAAAGCAATATATGCTATCTTAAAAAAAGATCTCATGGTAGAGTTTAGAACTAAAGAATCTATTAATTCTATGGCTGTATTTGGATTACTTACTGTAACTGTTTTCAGTTTTATACTTGATCCATCAAGCGATAGCAAGATTGAGGTTGCAGGTGGAATATTTTGGATAGCAATTATATTTTCAGGTCTACTAGGGCTAGGCAAATCTATGTTGAATGAAGTTAATGGAGGAAATTTTGAAGCAATCCTCTTAGCACCAGTTGATTCAACATCAATATTTTTTGGTAAATTTATAGCAAACATGACATCAATGTTTTTATTAGAGATAATTATACTTCCGATATTTTCTGTTTTTTACTCTATAAACATATTGTCTCATCCACTTATGTTGCTTATTTTATTTCTTACAACTTACGCTTTTTCACTGCTAGGAACACTATTTTCTGTGATCTCAGTCAAAAGCAGAAGTAGAGAAGCTATGTTACCATTACTTTTATTACCGATTCTTATACCAGTTATATTAGCTGCGATACTTTCAACAAATATTTTCGTAGCAGGTGACGATATAGTTGGAAGTTACAATTGGATAAAGATTTTATCGGTATTTAATATAATTTTTACAACTGTAATATTTGTAATATTTCCATCTATAGTTGAAGAGTAGTTTTAAGAACTACTAATATTATTCATTAACTATTATTTTTATGAGGTTAGAATTAAATGTTATCAAAAGTTTCTAGAGTATTTGATATACTCCTTATAATAGCCGTACCGATCGGTTTATATTTTGCATTTATTTATGCTCCTATTGAATATAAAATGGGTATAGTTCAGAAGATTTTTTACTTTCATGTTGCATCAGCGTGGGTAGGTTTTTTCGCTTTTTTTATAACTTTCTTGATGAGTATCATTTTTTTGATAAATAGAAAGTTTATATTTGATGATATAGCAGAAGCCTCAGCAGAGGTTGGCTTACTGTTTACAACAATAGTTTTAGTCACAGGACCTATCTGGGCAAAACCAACATGGGGAGCATATTGGACATGGGATCCAAGATTAACAACAACATTGATCTTATGGTTTATATATGTAGGCTATATTTTATTAAGACAGTTTATAGTAGATGTGAATCAACGTGCAAAATTTTCAGCAGCATTAGGTATTATAGGGTTTATTGATGTACCTATAGTTTTTCTATCTATAAGGTTATGGAGAACAATTCATCCAAATGTAGTACAAAAAGGTGGTGGTGGACTTCATCCTGATATGTTAACATCACTATTTGTTTGTCTAGGTATTTTCACTATTATTTATATAGCTCTTCTTCTTAAAAGATTATCAGTTAGTAGTTTAGAAAGACGCATATTAATAATTGAAGAAAAAAAATAATTTGTTAAGAATATAAATTGAGGTATACTTATGAAGAATATATGGTTTTTAATTTCAGCATACTCTGTGATTTGGTTTTTGTTGGCATACTATTTCATAAAAATAGGCGGAAAGGTTAGATCACTTGAAAAGCGTTTAGCGTCTTTAGAAGATAATGACGAATCAGAAAATAAATAAGGCTATAAACTAGAGGCTCGTAATATGAAATTACCAAGTTATATAAAACTACCAAATCTAAGTCGCAATAAAATTATAATTATAGTAATAGTTATTATATTCTTAATTATTGTGTTAATACCTAAATCTACTGATAAAGATATTGATAGTCTTAGTTTACAAGATGATAGTAGATCTACAGATATTAAGGTGGAGATTGTTGATCGTGGAGTAGTCAAGGAAATCAATATCGTTCCAGGTGTTGCAGAAGCATGGGAAACAGTACCTGTTGCTATTGAAACAAATGGGCTTGTTAATAAGGTTTATATTGATGAGGGAGATACTGTTAAAGTTGGTGATATCCTTCTGAAATTAGATACAGAAGAGTTAAAAGCTAATCTTGAAAGTAGCACAGTACAATTAAAATCTTCTAAAACAGATTTTGAAAGAGCGAAGAATTTATATGAAGGTAAAGCGGTATCTCAAAAATCATATGATGATGCATACAACGCATTTCAAATAGCAGAAGCATCATATCGCGTTGCTAAAGAACAAGAGAGTAAAAGTGTTTTAAAAAGTCCTGTTAGTGGTGTAGTAGATATTATAAATCCTAAAGCTGGAGAATATATTAACGCTGGATATATTGTAGCAAATATTGTTGTTCTAGATAAACTAAAAATATATTTAGATGTTTCTGAACAAGATATACAGTTTCTCAAAATAGAAGATAATGTTTCTGTCTATCCAGCTGATGGTACAGGGAAAGACAATATTGTAACAGGTAAAATCAACTATATCTCTGTTTCAGCAGATCCACAAACATTGACATATAAAGTGAGAGTTGATCTTGCAAATGCTCAAACAATCAGACCTGGAAGAATTGTTAGAGCTGAAATAACTCAACGGGTTTTAAATGATACAATTGCAGTTAATTTATACTCTATTGTAAGTAGACGTGGTAAGAATTATGTATTTTTAAATGATAACGGTACAGCAGTAGAGAGAGAGGTTGTCCTAGGACCGATGATTAACGACAGAGCAATTATTTTATCTGGACTAGATGATGGCGATCAGCTAATAGTTAGTGGACAGCAATTTTTATCTAACAACTCTAATGTAAAAGTAGTAGAATAGAAAAAATAATAAGTAAATAAATCATCTAATGATTTTATATCTTTAAAATGGATTAGCTTATGTTAATGACAGATATTGCGTTGAAATATCGTTCGACTATGTTTCTCTTAATGTTAATGATAATAATCTTCGGATCATTATCATATTCATCACTACCAAGGGAGTCTGAACCAGATGTTGAACTTCCATTCATAATCGTAAATACTATATACGCTGGTGCTTCTCCTGAAGATATAGAGACTCTTATAACTATTCCTATGGAGAAACAGTTAAAAGGTCTTAAAGGTGTCGAAGAGGTTATTGCATCAAGCTCTGAAAGTATATCAACTATAAGTATCGAATTCCAATCAGGAATGGATATTAATACCGCATTACAACTTGTGAAAGATAAAGTAGATCTAGCTGAGAGAGATCTACCATCTGATCTTGAAGAAGATCCATTTGTTGTTGAAGCATCAATGTCTGATTTTCCTATTATGACGATAGCGATATCAGGAAAAAATATTCCACAAGCTGATCTTAAAAAAATAGCTGATAGAATTGAAGATGAAATTGAAGGCGTTAGAGGGGTTTTAGAAGTAAACCAATCTGGAGGCCCTGCAAGAGAGATTTTAGTTGAATTTAATTATATAAGACTTCAAGCTTATAAAATTTCTATAGATCAGATCGGACAAGCGATTAGAACAGAAAATATAGATATCCCTGGTGGATCAATAGATATTGGAAAAGGTAAATATCTATTAACGATACCCGGAACATATGAAAATATTAATGAAATGAAAAATATCATTATCGCTGTTAGAGAAAATAAACCTGTATATCTAAAAGATATAGCAACTGTTACAGATTCATTTGAAGATCAAGATACTTATGCAAGAATAGATGGCATAAGTGCGATAGCTTTATCTGTTAAAAAACGTCCTGGTGATAATGTTATTGAAATAGCAGCAGATATTAAAGAGATATTACAGACATCTAAAGATAGACTCCCTCCCGTTGTTAGTTTCGATATTATAGTGGATAGATCAGATGAAATTCTTCTAATGGTATATGAACTAGAGAATACCCTTCTAACAGGACTAATATTAGTTATCTTAGTTTTATTTCTCTTCCTTGGTGTAAGAAACTCTATTTTCACAGCGTTTGCAATCCCATTCTCTATGATGATAACATTCATTATATTATATCTAATGAATATAACTTTAAGTATGGTTGTTCTTTTCGCATTAATTATTGCACTAGGAATGTTAGTTGATAACGCTATTGTTATCGTTGAAAACGCCTATAGACATATGCAAAATGGTATGAATAGTGTAGATGCTGCAAAAGCTGCTGCAAATGAGGTTGGTTGGCCGTTGATAGGAGCTACTGCAACAAATATAGTGGCTTATGTACCTATGTTATTTTGGCCTGGAATTGTAGGCGACTTTATGAGTTTTATACCTATAACGATGATCGTAACATTAACTGCATCGTTCTTTGTAGCGCTACTATTTAACCCAGTTATCTGTGCAACATTTATGAAAGTTGGTAAAGGTAAAATTAGATCTGATGAAGATGAAGATTTCGGTAGATTTATGAGATTTTATATAAAAACTGTTCATTTTGCTTTAAACCATAGATTAAAATTTATTTTATTTACTATAGGAACGGTTGTTCTTCCTATAACTATATTTATTGCATCACCATTAACATTAGAGTTTTTTCCTCAATCAGATCCTCAAACGGTTTATTTTAATGTTGAAGCACCTCAAGGAACAAATGCTAAGACAACATCAGATTTTGTAGAGATAATTGAAAATATGGTAGATAATGAAACAGAAGTTAGAAGTGTGCTAGGAGAGATTGGTGGAGCAGTTGGTAGTACATCAGGATCATTTTCAGGGGCTGGAAGTTCCTCAACACATCTTGGGCGAGTATCCTTAAAATTTCATGATTTTGCAGATAGAGAAGAATCATCAACATCTGTAAGAAATAGAATTCGTGATAAATTAAAGGTCTTTCCAGGGGTGCTTATAACATCAGAAACACCAGAGATGGGGCCTCCAACAGGTAAACCTATATCTATAGAAGTATCTGGAGAAGATATAGATATACTTAAAGATCTATCTATGAAGATACAAGATGAAATAGCAGATATAAATGGACTACTTGATCTAACAGATGATCTTGTTTTAACTAAACCAGAGATTAGAATTGATGTTGATAGAGAAAAAGCAGCGTTACTAGGCTTATCAACACAAGCTATCGCTGCATCTGTTAGAAACTCTATGTATGGGCTGCTAGCTGGTACTTATAGAGAAGGCAGTGATGATTACGATATAAAGGTGAAACTACCAAAATCAGAGAGGCAGTCGATAGAAGATGTTAGAAACATGCGTATATCAACTAGTAACGGAAGTTACGTTCCACTTTCATCAGTAGCAAACGTTTATCTTTCAGCTGGTTACGGAACGATAACACGAAATAATTTTAAAAGAGCTGTTAGTATAACAGGAGAGAATAGAGAAGATGTTTCATCAATTGATATCTTAAATGAGATAAAATTGAGATTGGCAGATTATGATCTTCCGTTAGGTTACGATATCAATTTTACTGGAGAAACACAAGATCAAGAAGAAGCCGTTAAGTTTTTATCATTAGCGTTTATATTAGTTGTGTTCCTTATATTAATTGTTTTACTTCTTGAGTTTAACTCTGTTCCTCAAGTTATGATTATATTAGTTACCGTTCTACTATCCTTAGGTGGAGTGTTCTGGGGATTACTTATAACACAAACAAATTTTGGAATAATAATGAGTGGAATAGCTATCATATCTCTTGCAGGAGTTGTTGTAAATAACGGTATTATTATGATAGATTTTACAAATAAACTTTTAGATCGTGGATATACTATAAGAAACGCAGTTGTACATGCTGGAGCTGTAAGATTTAGACCTGTTATGTTAACAGCGATCACTGCGATATTAAGCTTACTACCTATGTCTATCGGATACGGATTAGATATAAGAATTTTATCTATCGTGAACGGTGCAGAGATGAGTCAGTGGTGGGGATCTATGGCAAATGCTGTTATATTCGGTTTAGGTTTTTCTACTATGTTGACATTAGTTGCCGTTCCTATTCTATACTCTTTTACAAGAGGCGGATTAAAAGGCGATATAAGAGAAGATATCACATTTAAAGAATGGTTAAAGTTTTAACAATAATATATACTATATAACTATTACTACATTTATTATTCGGAGGCTTTTATGAACAAGATATTACTAACATTAGTAATGTTATTTATTTTAACAGTATCATATTTTAATGTATATGCTTACGATCTATCAGAAAAAATGAATAAAAAAATAGAAACTTGGGTAGCTACAAAATATGCTGATCCTAAGTTTGATACTGATTATAAAATAAAAGTATACACAGATGAAGTTACTGCTTATGCATGGATAGAAGAAAATGCAAATAATAAAGCTGTATTAAAAGAAGTTATGCTTATGTACCCTCCAAAACTTTATGGATACAATATGTTAAAATTAATGTATCAACAGCAGTTACAGTTTAAAAATGACAAATTTTAAAAATTAATCTTGATACTTTTGTAATTATTGTATAAATTTAACATTCAAACTATATTTTATACGTTAAATGTATTTGTATGGTTTATCTCTATATAAGCTCTATATATATTGATAAATAATATATTTTATATTTTTATATGTTCAATATATTTGCAAATCGTATATACTGATAGATATTAAATATATATTTGTATGTTGGGGAAAAAATTTCCCTATGGGGGAAAAAATTTCTATGTTAAAAAAATATCTACTAACTCCAGGTCCTACACAAGTTCCAGAAACAGTATTGCTTGAAATGGCTATACCTATGATGCATCACAGAACATCAGAGTTTGAGTCTATCTTTTCTGAAGTTAGACAAGGGTTAAAAACTGTTTTTAAAACTGATAATGACGTATTGATACTCTTAGGTTCTGGCACTTTAGCTATGGAAGCAGCTGTTATAAACACTTTAAACGATGGCGATACAGCGTTAGTTATAAACGGTGGAAAGTTTGCTGAAAGATGGACACAACTGTGTAAAATGGCAGGTATTAATGTTATTGAATTAAAAATTGAATGGGGAGAGGCGGTAGATCCTCAAGATGTAAAAAAAATCCTAGATGAAACCCCTAATATTAAAGCTGTCTTAATGCAAGGAAGTGAAACTTCAACAACTGTTTATCATCCCATTAAAGAAGTTGCTGAAATTATTAATGATAGAGATAATACAATATTAGTAGTAGATGGTATAACATCTGTTGGAGTTCATGATACTGAAACTGATAGATGGGGTGTAGATATATTAATATCTGGCTCACAGAAAGCGTTTATGTTGCCTCCTGGTTTATCATTTATATCATTAAGTAAAAAAGCTTGGAGTATGGTTGATAAAAACTCGCAGAAAAAATTCTATATAGATCTTAAAAAAGAGAGAAAAAATCAAGAAAAAAATACTACAGCTTGGACTGCAGGTGTATCACTTATAATAGGGCTTAATAAAGTTCTTAAAATGCTTTTAGAAGAAGGGCTTGATAACGTTTTTAATAGACATAAAGTAAACGCTTTAGCAACTAGATCTGCTTGTACTGCTATCGGATTAAAATTGTTAGCTGAAAAATCTCCATCTGATGCTGTAACTGGTTGTTACCTACCAGCTGAAGTTGATGGAAAAGCGTTTGTTAAATATTTAAGAACTAAATGTGGTGTTGCAGTAGCTGGTGGACAAGATCAGTTAGATGGTAAAGTGTTACGAATATCACATCTAGGATATCACGATCTTTTCGATACAATTACAGCTATATCATCTATTGAGATGGGGCTTATAAAGTTTGGTGCAGATATCTCTCTATCAGCTGGAGTTAAAGCTGCTCAAGAAATTTTTATAAAATATATACCAGAGAAATAATATAACTATGCAAATAAAAAATGAAATAGAACCTGCTGTATTAAGGGTTGCTAGAAAAGAGAGTATAATAAAAAAAATAAAAGAATTATTTGATTCTTTTGGATACATCA
This sequence comes from uncultured Deferribacteraceae bacterium, assembly GCA_947039395.1. GTDB lineage: Bacteria > Chrysiogenota > Deferribacteres > Deferribacterales > Mucispirillaceae > CAMQYB01. Next base: position 28,617 of record CAMQYS010000003.1, read on the forward strand.
AGTTAGATTTTCCTCTATACGAACGCTACGATATATTAAAAGAGACTTGTTTTGATATATCTGATGAAACAACTATCCGTTATACAGATAGAGCATCTGGTAAATCTTTTGTGTTACGTCCTGATTTTACTCCTCAAGTTTGTAGAAGTGTGGTAGGATATATGTCTGACTACCCTTTACCTCTAAGGATACAGTATAACGGATCTATCTTTAGAACAACACTTAATAAAGGTGTTAGAAGTGATAGCGTACAGATCGGAGTAGAGATTTTCGGTAACGATTCTTTTCATGCCGATACAGAGATACTTTTACTTGCAGATAAAGCACTTAAAGCTATTAAGTTGAAAGATTACAAGATTATTATCGGTGATAAAGAATTTTTATCTCACATTATCAACTCCATCCCTGTAAAACATGATAAAATTAAAAATCTTATATCAACAAAATCAACTTATCTATTAGAAGAAGAGTTAAAAGATATTGAAATAGATAGCAAAATGAAAAATCTTATACTATCTGTAACATCTCTTTTTGGTGGTATAAATGTTTTAGATAAATTAAAAGAACTTTCAATATTTAATGATTTTTTATCTAAACGAGTTGACTATCTAAAAAAAGTTGCCGATAATCTAATATCATTAGGGGTATCAGCAGATACTCTTGTTTTTGATATTTCAGAGATACGAGGATTAGATTACTATACAGGTATAAGTTTTGAATTAACTCACCCATTATCAGGTCACCTTTTAGGTAGTGGTGGAAGATATAATAACTTAATGAGTAAATTCGGTAAAACAATTAATGCTGCAGGGTTTGCATTACACTTAGATAAATTAATGAAATTTAATACAATAGTTGACTATAGTGATAGTTACGACTATCTTATTGTTGGCGAGAAAAATTTTAATAAATATATAGAGCTACAAAGTAAAGGGTTTAGAGTTATATTTATAAACGATAAAACCTCTCTACCGAAGTTTATATCTACATATAAATTTAAAGAAACTATTGAAAATTAAGGTCTATATTAGGAGGCCAATGCTATGGGATGTTCAGTTATTTTAGGAGTACAGTGGGGAGATGAGGGTAAAGGTAAGATAGTTGATCTTTACGCAAAACAAGCTGATGTTGTAGTAAGATATCAAGGTGGTCACAACGCTGGTCATACTGTTTGGGTTGAAGGGGATAAATTTGTACTACATCTAGTACCTTCAGGGATAATTCATAAAAAAACCATTAATATTATTGGAAATGGAGTAGTTATTGAATTATCTGCACTTATGAAAGAGATTAAAGCTCTGCAAAAAAGAGGTATAAGCTTTAATAAAAGATTTTATATATCTGATAGAGCACATGTAATTATGCCTTACCACACATTGTTTGATAAGCATAAAGAAGAGTTAAAAGGTGCGAAAAAAATCGGTACAACAGGTAGAGGTATAGGCCCTTGTTATATGGATAAAACAGGAAGAATGGGTATAAGAATATCTGATCTTTTTGATAAAAAAATATTAACAGAAAAAATAAAAGATAATCTTGAAGAAATTAATGCATACGCTACTAAAGTTTATAATATTGATCCACTTGATGAAGCTACAGTTATATCTCAATGCTTAAAATATGCAAAAGAGATAAAAGATTATGTGACTGACACAGCAGTTTTAGTCAATAACCTTATTGATAAGAAAAAGAAAGTTATGCTTGAAGGTGCACAAGGCACATTATTAGATCTTGATTTTGGAACATATCCATTTGTTACATCATCAAACGGTTCAGCAGGTGGAGCATCAATCGGTACTGGGGTATCGCCTTTAAAAATCAAGAACGTTGTTGGTGTTTTAAAAGCTTATACAACAAGAGTTGGTGAAGGCCCTTTTCCTACAGAGTTGTTCGATGCTGATGGAGAACTTTTAAGAAAAACAGGAAACGAGTTTGGAGCAACAACTGGTAGACCAAGAAGATGTGGTTGGTTAGATTTAGTTGCTGCAAAATACGCTTGTATGGTAAACGGATTAAGTTATATCGCTCTTACAAAAATTGATGTTTTAGATGTTATGCCGAAAATAAAAGTTTGTACAGCATATAAAATTGATGGCAAAAAAATCACTACTTTTCCAGCAGAGATAGACAAATTAAACAGAATTGAACCGATCTATAAAACTTTTAAAGGTTGGAAAACCGATATAACTAAAGTTAAAAAGATCAAAGATTTACCTATCGAAGCAAGAGAATATCTAGATTTTATAACTAAATTCCTAAACGTTCCATACTGTTTAGTATCGCTTGGAACAGATAGAGAAGAAACAGTTGTATTATCAGATATATTTTAAATCTTTTAATATTTAACGATTAATTATTAATTAGTAGTTATTAAGTTTAATATAATATATAAGATGGATAGCAATAGTTTAACTATGCTATCCATTTTTTTATATTACGAAATAACAACTATTAATAATGGAGAAAGTTATGAATTACGCTTATATAGGTGCAGAGTATTTTTTATCATCGCTAGAAAGTTTTATGTTTACAGATATACGAAAATGTACTTTCATCAGAGAGATTGATTTCAGTTATGATGGCTCAGCTGTTTTAGTTGAGATAACGCCACCTGTTATTATTGATGATACGAGCGATATAACAAATAGTAAAGAGTACTCTGAACTCATTTTACTAACTAGATTTGATAGAGATAATTTTGCCAATATGTCTACGTTTCCATGTTTTGTACATATTGCAATATTGAATAATGGTATTAAACTTTCTGATGTTATAGCTGATAAACAAGTATTAACTAAAACCGATATCACGACTCTAGCATGGGGAGAGGTTTATAATAGTTTAGATGACAAATTGTTAGAGGGTAAAAAGCTACTGTCTAAAAGATAGTATAAATGATGATTATTAAACACAGCTACTATATAAAATAGCGTTAGTAATATTTGAAAATATCTAACACATATGAGTAAAATAGTTTGTATTCAACTATGGTACAGTAAGATCAGTATGTATATTGATTTAATTCTCATCAGCTTTAATATGATCATTAATATTTGAATATCTATAGAGACTATTGTCTCAATAACTGGAGATGAAAAATGAAAATTATGAATATAAAAATAGATAGTATCCCAACTATTTTATGGGGAGAGAAAAGTTCAAAAGTAATGATTGCGATACATGGCAATATGTCCTCAAAATCTGATGTTACTACTATGATTTTAGCAGAGGAAATCACAAAACTAGGATATCAAGTATTGAGTTTTGATCTACCTAAACATGGAGATAGAAAAAATAGTATAACTCCTTATAAGATTAAAGAATGTGTCGCAGATCTTAAAAAAATATTAATCTATACAAAAATACATTGGAAATCTATTAGCTTAATAGCAAATAGTATAGGAGCATACTTTAGCTTAGTTGCCTATAAAGAAGAAATTTTAAAACAGTGTTTATTCATTTCACCAGTTGTGAATATGGAACGTATAATTAAAAATATTATGAAGTATTCTAATATTTCAGATCAACAGCTTCATAAAGAGAAAGAAATAACAACCACTAATGAGCAAAAATTATACTGGGACTGTTATCAATATGTAAAAAATAATCCAATTCAAAAATGGAATGTACCTACTTCAATTCTCTATGGTAAAAAAGATATGGTTTGCGAATATGAATATATTTCTTATTTTTCTGAAAAATTTCATTGTAAAGTAGATGTATCCGATACTTCTAAACATTATTTTCATACAGAAGAAGATCTGAGGATTTATAGAAACTGGTTAAAAACAAATATTATAAATCAATAATCTGATTGTATAGAAAAAGTTTGATATCTTGATCTATCTAATAATTTATAACTTATGAAATTGCATGGGGAGAGGTTTATAATAGTTTAGATGACAAATTGTTAGAGGGTAAAAAGTTACTGTCTAAAAGATAGTATAGCTAAGTATTATTTAAATATTTTACGGAGTTCTCATATAAAATAAATGCAAACAAAGAGGATATTTTATAGTGTCAAAATACCAAAAAGCAGAAAGAAAAAAACAGATAGCACTTATTACAGGGTCTAACATATTTAATGGAGATAAAGCTAACAACAATAAAGGTATGCAGCCAAGTTGGAGAGAGGCGATCAACAATCAAGATAAATATAAGATTGTTGACAACTCTTTAGTCGTTAATTATCTTTCAACTCTTCCAGCATACTCAAAATTAGCAGCTTATTTATCTAAAAGATATCTGTAAGATAAAATATTTTCACAATATAAACAGTAAAAGAGGTAGGCACATATTTATTATTTACCTACCTCTCAAAAATTAAATGTACCTGTACTAAACTTCTACTAAAATTAAATGTACCTGTACTAAATCACGTTATTATAGTTGCTTATTTAATTTGTATCATTATCCGTTACACCTATCGGCATACTCCCACCCTTCTCTTTTAATCTGTATAATCTTGCAAATGGATACTTATCTAGTACTAACTCATAAAGCTCTGGGTTAGGTTGGTTTAGGAAAAATAGATCTATAAACGAACTATCAATATCTTTTTCAGCGATTAGATATACAGCATTAATTCCTCTACCGCTTGTATTGATAATCAATGTGTATCCACTACTAAACTGATAATCTATCTTCTCAATAATATTTCCAGCTTGAGTAAAATAAGTATTCATCAATGTTACACGGTTATTAATTATACCTGTATTTAAGTTAATAGTAAAACCGTTACAAGTTAATATATTATCTTGTATCAAACTACAATTTAACTGATCGAAACCTCTAGGATCACTTACACCTTTTTTAGGATCCCAAAATGATAGATAAGATATAGCTCCATATTTACCTATCATATCATTTGTATACAGTACATAAGTCTTATTATCAACTGGCCCTTCATCGAAATTAGATATATTATCTAAGACCATTTCTAAGGTATAGTTATCCTCTATAAAATCATTCAGTTCAGTAATACCATATCTATCAAGGTATGATGTAAAATTATATAGATCTTTCTGACTAGATGTTAACCCTTTTGCGATAAGATATGTTTTAGGGCTTGCTTGAGTCATTCCTGTATGGAACGCATTAAAATCTCCTGCATCTATCAACGCTAAACCGTAATCCCACCATGTAAGTATGTTAGAGTTTTTTGGAAGAGTTTCATCCATTTCAACAAAAACATCGTATATAGGAGTAACAATTGATGGGCCTGTTTTATAACTAAATTTACTGTATCCTGCAAGCAGAAATATACCGAACACCATAAACGCTAACACTGTTGATAAACCTATTTTCAAATATTCTTCATATTTAAATTTAAAATTTATATTTGATATAATTACATGGAATATATATCCTATTCCAACACCTACCGCTGGCCCTAGAAACATTGAGAACCTGTTTGATGAAACAAATGTCATTAATCCTAATGCGAAAAGAGGAGCTAAAGGTATACATTTTTTAAAATTTCTTACAGCAAATATGCCAACAGATATTAATCCTAAACCAGCTATATATATATTAGGAACAACATACGCTAACGACTCCCCTATAGTTGCAGATCTTTTTGCTTCCCCTATAGTTGAATATACATTAGGGAAAAAATAATCAAAGTTAGATGATTTAATCGGAAACAGGTATACCTGTATAGATTGTATCATCTGAAAGACAGAGTCTTTTAAATAGTATGGGTTAGTAAATATTATAAATAATATTGAAGCGATCACGATCTCTTTAATTTTAAATCTTGATATTGCTAACATAAATATAAGTAACGCTAGATATACGATATTAAATACACCATGATGATACCAGTAGAAAAATACTCCTATAGTTAATCCTGCAAACGATGAGTAAAGATATAATTTCCACTTTTTATCATCTCTCACAGTTGACGCAAGATATACAAATAATGATGCTAGAGCCATAAAGAAAACTATCATACTATCCGCATCTATTCTTCCAAGCGATGTTCTACCTGCATACATCGGTGCGAACATACCTATTAATCCTCCAAAAATACCAAGAGAAGGATATCCAAGTAAATAGAAATATATACCAAGTGGTATAACAAATAAACCGAACATAAAGGGAATAGTATATATAGCTGCCTTATGAAGATTTATATCAAATAAAGTAGAAACTTTCTCAATTACAACACTTATAAGTGGCACAGGATCAGGGAAGTGAGCACCCTCTGGATAGAATATTTTTTTATCCATTATAGATGTATCATATATTCCTTCACGATACTCTTCAGCGTGACGTGTAAACTTATACGCATCTAAAGTTGTCATCATCGGTATATCATCAACATAGAAATCTTGTTTATTTTCATTCCAAAAATCAAGTTGATATAGCTTACTAGATATAGATATCGCTACAACAATAAGTATAGCTATCAAAACTATGATAAGTACTTTTCTATCTTTCTTAAACGGTTTATTCAGAAAATTAAGCATTACTCTCCCCTTTTGCAATAATGTGTTTTTATAAAGTTATATATTAGTCGCACTCCAAATCCAGTTGCTTCTTTTCCAAAAATAGGGTGTTCTCTATCTAAAAAAGCTGGCCCTGCGATATCTAAATGTATCCAAGGATAGTTATCTACAAACTGTTTAAGAAAAATAGCAGCATGTATCGCACCTCCCTCTCTTTTAAATGAACTCATATTTTGCATATCAGCAACAGAACTTTCAATACCTGACTCATACCCTTCATATATAGGTAACTCCCATATATCTTCAGCTATTTCACTAGAAATATCTGCTAACTGTTTACTTAAAAACTTTCTATTAGAGAAGAATCCTGCACAGTACGGACCAAGAGCTACAACACACGCCCCTGTTAATGTTGCAACATCAACGATAACTTCTGGATCAGTTTTCGTTGCAAGATAGCAAGCATCGGCTAAGATTAATCTTCCTTCTGCGTCTGTATTCATTATTTCAACAGTTTTTCCTGATGCAGATTTTATAACATCACTAGGTTTAATAGCTGTGCTACTAATACAGTTTTCAACAAGAGGTAGATAAGCGTATATATTAACTTTAAGTTTTAACTCTGCAATAAGGTTTATAACAGAGAACACTGTTGCAGCACCCGCCATATCACATTTCATAGATTCAATACTACCTGTCGGTTTGAGGTTTGTTCCGCCTGTATCAAAGGTTACTCCTTTACCAACTAATGCGATATTAAACTCTGTATCCTTATCACCATTATAAAACAATTTAACAAATCTAGGTTTATTAGCAGATCCTCTACCTACTGCATCAATCAATGAGAATCCATTTTCAACGATACTTTTCTCGTCAAATATCTCTATATCAATATTTTCAGCTAACTGATCTTGAATATATTTAGCAAAAGCTATAGGAGTTAAATCGTTCGCTGGAATATTAACTAGATCTCTTGTCATATTAACATTCTTAAAGATAGTATTAACATCATCTGAACACTCATCTATATAATTTTTCAATCGTTGTTGCGATGTAATAACTTCAAGTTCAACAGTTGAATAACTCTCTTTTTTAGTTTTATACATATCAAAAGAGTATAGTCCAAACATTATACCTTCAATAAATCCATAAGTTGCTGAAAAATCTTTTTTTTCATTATATATATCTTCAAAAGATATCATTGATAAGCTTTCTATTTTATCTGCTTTAAGTATTTTTGCAAATTTTGCTCCAAGTTCAAGATATTTCTTTTTATCTTCAAGTTCTTTTGGAGCGTTAATAAGATATATTTTTTTCAATTTTTTATTTATTTCAATATAAAAACTTTTAACCTCTTTTTCTTGAAAATTAAAATAATCTGACTGAATAATATTTTCTATTTCATCATCAATTTTTCTTCCAGTTATAGGTTTTAACGACCTAATGTTCTTATAAACAGGAACAAGTATCGCATCTTTTTTAGAATCAAATGCTATTTTTTTTCTACAAGAAATCTTCATTATCGTACTCCGATTGACATCACTAATTTATACTTGATTAAATACATCAAATAATATATTTTTCATTATAGTTAAGATTTTATTGATTGCAATAAAATAAAATGATATAATCATAACTTACATTAATTTTATATAAACAGGTAAACCTATAAATCATGAGCGGAAAAATAATTGCAATAGTTAATCAGAAGGGTGGAGTAGGCAAAACTACTACATCAATAAACCTATCTTCATCGCTAGCTATAGCTGATGCAAAGGTATTGCTTATTGATTTTGATCCACAAGCTAATGCCACAAGTGGATTAGGAATATTTGCAGAATCATTTGATAAGACTATATATGAAGTTTTAATTGATGATATTGATCCTAAAAGCGCTGTTATAAAAACAGATATTGATGGGTTAGACCTTATCCCAGCAACAATAGATCTATCGGCATCTGAGATAGAGTTAATAAATACTATGTCAAGAGAACAAAAATTAAAAAAAGCTCTTACAAACATTAAAGACGAATATGACATTATATTAATAGATTGTCCTCCTTCACTCGGATTATTAACTATAAACGCATTGACAGCAGCAAACTCTGTTATAATACCTTTACAATGTGAATATTATGCAATGGAAGGTTTAGGTAAATTGTTAAACACTATAAATCTTATAAAAGATAATTTAAATAAAAATTTAGAGATAGAAGGAATTCTTCTTACAATGTATGATAAAAGAAATAATTTATCTAAAGATGTATACGATCAAGTAAAAACATATATGCCTGATCAACTGTTTAATACTATTATTCCAAGAGCTGTCGCATTGAGTGAAGCACCTAGTCACGGTATGCCTATTATAACATATCAGACAAAATCTAAAGGTGCGGAGGTTTATATTGATCTTGCAAAAGAGATATTAGGAAGGCAAAAAATATGAAAAAACAACGCTTAGGAAGAGGGTTAAATCTTCTTATACCTCAAGGAAATCAAACAACCGATAATAATGATGGTAATAGTAATATTGATAACAATAATAATGATGATGGTAATCAAAATAATAATATCGTCAAAACTAATACTGTATTAGAGTTACCATTAACAGATATTATTCCTAATGATCAACAACCTAGAACGGTTTTTGATGATGAACTTATATCAGAACTTGCAAAATCTATTCTCGAAAAAGGTGTTATACAGCCTATCGTTGTAACAAAAACAGATAACTCAGATAAATATATGATAATCGAAGGTGAAAGACGTTGGAGAGCATCAGGGCTTGCTGGAAAAACAACTGTTCCTGCAATCTTTAGAAAAGTTGATACCGAAGTTGAAAGATTAGAATTAGCATTAATAACAAATGCACAACGAGAAGATCTAAACCCTATTGAACTTGCAAAAGCATATAAAAAATTAATTGATGAATTTAATTATCGTCAAGAAGATCTTGGCAAAATGATGGGTAAAAGCAGATCAGCTATAACAAATAGATTAAGACTTTTAAACCTACCAAACGATGTTTTGCAAGCGATAGAAGATAAAGTTATCACAGAAGGGCACGGTAGAGCTTTATTAACTATATCTGATCCTGAACGCACACTAGAGTTATATAGAGAAATAATAGATAAAGATTTAACTGTAAGAGATATTGAAAAACTGGTTAATAAAATTAATAAAAGTATAGATGATGGAACTAATACAGAAGTTACATCATCTGAATCTATAGATCCTCATGTTGTTGCACTTGAAGAAGAGTTTGAAAATTTTTTCTCATCTAAAGTTATAATAAAAGATAAGAAAGGTACTGGAACAATTGAAATTAAGTATAGATCACATGATGATTTAGATAGAATTATTAAAAAGGTTAGAGGAGAAATATGATTAAAACAAATGATGCAAACGGTGGGATAGATGCTTTTCTAGGTCAGAACACTTCATTTAATGGGACATTAGTTTTTGATGGTGTTGTTCGTATTGATGGCAACTTTGAAGGTAATATTAAAACTAATGATACATTAGTTATTGCAGAGTCTGGAAGTGTTAAGGCAGAGATAGAAGCAGGGATTATAAAAATCTACGGTAAATTTGATGGTGTTATATCTGCTAAACATAAAGTTGAACTTTATAAGCCAGCAATTGTATCTGGCATTATAAGAAGTGCGACTATAAGAATGGAAGAAGGTGCTATATTCAATGGTAAGTCTGAAATGACTCCAATGAAAGTTAATGATGATCATAAAACTAAGTAATACTTGATATATATGTGGTAAATAGTTTTAATGTTGTAAGTATAGTATATAATTTGGAGATAAAACAATGTCAACGCGTAAACCATTAATAGCAGGAAACTGGAAGATGAATTTAGATAAACAAGCTAGCAAAAAGTTAGTTGAAGAGTTAGCTAACTCAAATATCGACTATAAAAAAGTAGATATACTTGTTGCTCCATCATCAATACTTATCCAACCTGTAATATGTAGCTTATCGAAGATTAAAAATTCAATAATTGTAGCAGCACAAAACATTTCACATGAAGAGAAAGGTGCATTTACTGGCGAAACCTCTGCCGCTATGGTTGCAGCAAGTGGTGCTAAATACACACTTATTGGTCACTCTGAACGTAGACAGTTATATACTGATACAGATCAATTAATTAATCTTAAAGTGAAAAAAGCTTTAGAACATAATTTAAATGTGATATTATGCATCGGCGAAACCTTATGGGATAGAGAGGCTTCAGCTGCGGTTGAAACTGTTCTAGCTCAAGTTGGTAAAGCTTTAAAAGATATTAAATCGTTATCTAAAATAGTATTAGCTTACGAGCCTGTTTGGGCTATAGGTACTGGTGTTACAGCTTCACCTAAAGATGCTCAAAATATGCATAAAGCTATAAGAGAGTATATCTCTAAAATTAAAGGTAAAGCTGCTGCAGATAAGTTACGTATACTATACGGTGGCTCAGTTACTCCTAGTAATGCAAAAGAACTTTTATCACAGAAAGACATTGATGGTGCATTAGTAGGTGGAGCTTCATTAAAAAGTGAAGATTTTCTCAAGATAATAAATTTTGATAAAAAATAATATGAATTCGAGGGTTTAAATAAAATGTATAATGTTATTTTAGGGTTGCATATATTCGTTTCTGTTCTATTGATTATAGTTGTATTACTGCAAAATAGTAAAGGATCTGATATTGGATCAGCACTTGGTGGTGGTTCAGGAGAGATGTTTGGACCTAGAGCACCAGCAAATATAATGAACAGAATAACCACGATTATTGCTGCAACTTTTCTTGTTCTATCGTTAACTTTAGCTGTTATATCAAGCAATAGTAATAAATCACTTTTAAGAGATGCAAGAACATTACCTGCTACAACTACTGAAGAGGTGATGCCGACTCTACCAGATGCTGGAGCAAAAACAGGTGGTGCTTCTCTTGGACATGATGAGTCTATACATTTAGAAGAGAATAAGTAAGATAATTGTTAATACACAGTAGCGATATAACTGCTAATCTATTTACAATTTAAGTATAAATTTAAGTATTAATCTATATATTGAAATGGGATATATATTAAAAGGGGATAAATTCAAAATGTTTAAAAATCTAAAAGTATTACCGTTCATAATTTATTCATTTGTGTTTCTGCTAGGAAACTCTATAGATGCGATTGCTCAAGATGAAATTATTGATATAACCGACTATAAAGAGGTTTCTACAGCTGAAGAGAAAACAGATAAAATTGTTAAACAACAAAATTTAGTTATAGATCAAGAAAATCAAAAAATATTAAATTCTTTATTAGAAAAATCACCTTTAACATTTACTAATCCATCTGAGTCTGATGAATATCGTAAAATGGCTAACGAGTTATCTGTTCTTATTTATAAAGATAGATACGATCTACTTATATGGTATATCAACACATATCTATCAGATAATAAAACCGTTTTAAAAGATAAGTATAGTTCATTTGATGAGTTTAAAACTGTAATAAGTGATATTTTTCCTAAGAACAGATTTTCTACTCAAACAGATATGAATGAGATGAGTCGTATGAAACAACGTTTCTATGAGCTAATGTTTCAATCTTATGAACATCAATATCTTTCATCATTAACGGATAAACAGAAAAAAATTATACTTAAAGAGAAGGAAGCTTGGATCAAATATAAAGAGCTTGCTATTGGCACCTTTTATAAACTTCATATTGAAGAGGGTGGATCAATCGGACATACATATTATAGCGATTACGAAACTAACCTCACCAATCAATATTACGGCACAATTTTAAGTTGTTCATTTGATAATGAGTATCTTGGTTCAACGGTTAAAGTTGATAATAAATTAATTAACTCTGCCCCGAAATATTTTAGAAAATATCTTACCTATCTTGGAGACTACTCTAAAGAAACTATTGATAAAGTTATCACTGCACTAAATATAGAACTTAAAGCGTGGAATGAGTGGATAAAAATTAGAGAGTCGTATAGTAAAAACGGATTAGAGAGTACAGATTGTGCGTATGATTACTATACAGAGAAATTAAAGAAACAGAAATTAATTGATCTAAGAAATGTATATGAGAACTATGCAACTTCATCAAGCTCTTACGGTAAAATTTTACTAAAGGATAACAGTTCTATGAAAGATGTTATCAACTATAATCTTAAAGATGTTAGAGAAGAAGCATTCTAATATAATTCAGATAAACGGTTGACCTTATTGTTCTAATAATTTTAGATTATATAATACGCAATATTCTTAGCTGTGCATAAGGAGATAAATTTTGTTTAAAAAATTATCACTATCACTTTTAATAATTTGTTTATCGTTTCTTATATATGGATACACAACTGCTACTAAATCTAAAGATCATAGTAACGATGTAAGCCAAGACAAAAAAATCACTACTAAAAACAGTGAAATAGTAACAGATAAAAAGTATCAAAACATCTTAACTATTTTAGAGAAAGAAACAGCAGAAAGTAATAACGGTGTATTTTTTACAGATCCTGATATGCCAAAAAATGAACTTCTAATCTCTAATCAATTACATATGATTGTAAATAGTGAATTAGAGAAACATATACCTTCAAGGAATTATGATTTTGTTTTATGGTATATCAATAAATATTTAACAACTAAAGATACCGCATTAAAAGATAGATATAACTCCTATAGCGAATTGATTGAGGGTGTAAAGAAAGCTTTTCCAAAGCTATATAACTTTAATAATCAAGCAGATATGACAAATATAAGTTATGTTGAAAGTGGTTTTAACCGATTACTATTAGAGTATTATGAGTATAAATATTTTCTCTCTTTAACTAAACAACAACAAGCTATCGTTGAAAAAGAACGTATCGCATGGCAAGAGTATAAGTCTGCTGCAATGAAGTTCTTTACTGCGTTTCATGTTGAAGATGGTGGTTCTATCGCTGGGATTTTTAGAGCAGACTATTTAGGCTCATTAAATGAACAGTATCTAAGCACAGTTTTAGGATGTTCTTTTACAGAGAGTACTACTGATACCGATATAGGCAGTAATGACGATAATAATAAAAAATTGAAATTAAATTATACGTTTATCAATACCTTCCCTAAATATTTAGAGAAAGTTTACAGTAATAAGTCTACTAAATCAGTTATCACTGACTCCTATAGCAGTAAAAAAAGTTTTGAGAAACTTCTAAAATTATCTAAAGCAGAAGTCGTGACATGGAATAAGTGGATAAATATTAGAAACTCTTATAATACAAATGGGTTTGATAGTAAAAATTGTAACTACGAATATTATACAGATATGTTGAAACGAACAAAATTAATTGATATGAAAAACCTTTACTTCAATCATTCGTATGCAGATAGTTCAGTTGAAGAGATTTTGCTTAGACCTTATAGCACAGTAGAAGAAATTTTAGATTATGATTTTATAACAAGATATAAATAGTTATCTAGATATTTAACAAATAAAATCATTCACAAATATGTAGACAAAATAATTGAGAACTATATAAAAAGTAAATAGTTTATAAATTAAATAGTGATCTATATACCTAGTTAGTTAGTAAGTAAGTAAATAAATAGACAACTTCTACACTTAAAAAATAAAATAAAGTTTATAAACTTCATAGATAAAAATGATTTACAAACATAATAAATAAAAGTAGTTTATAATGTTAGTAAACGATATTCGTTAATAAAAAGTAATAGAGTGTTAAATATGTCAAAAATCGTATACCTAATTATAGCAGTAATCGTAGTTATATCAATTATAGTAGCAATTATTTTTTTCAATAGTGATAAAGAGAAAACAAATTATCATTATGAAGCATCAAATACAAAATTTGATGAACTACATTCATTTATATCAAGAGATCCTATCTCTGGGGACGCCCTCGCAACAGTTACAATAAGTGAACCGATTAATCTTATCCCTGCGATCTCATCTGATTCTGCATCACACGATGTTACAAGTTATATATATAACGGACTTGTGAAATATAATAAAGATCTTGAGTTAGTTGGTGATTTAGCCTCATCATGGGAGATATCTGAAGATAAAAAAGAGATTACTTTTCATCTTCGTAAAGATGTTAAGTGGCACGACGGAGAACCTTTTACAGCAAAAGATGTAGAGTTTACTTACAAGTTTATGATAGATGATAAAACTCCAACATCATACGATGCTGATTTTAGATTGATAGACTCATTGGAAGTTATTGATAATCATACTGTAAAAGTAAAATATAAAACTCTATTCTCACCTGCATTAAATAGCTGGGGGATATGGATGATGCCTCAACATCTGCTTGATGGTAAACTTGTAACTCAATCTTCACTACAAAGAAATCCTATCGGTACTGGTCCTTATAAATTATTTAGTTGGTCAGAAGGTGATTCAATTCAATTAATTGCAAATAAAGATTATTATGAGTCTAAACCTTATCTTGAACGAATTATATTTAGAGTTATACCAGATACTGCAACCTCATTTTTAGAACTGCTTAACGGATCAATAGATACGATGGCACTCTCTGCAATGCAAGCGACAAAACAAACTAATATGAATAGATATAAAGAAAACTATAATACATATTCGTATCTCGACACATCATATACTTATGTTGGCTTTAATCTAAGACGTGCACCGTTTGATAATAATACTTTAAGAAAAGCATTAAGCTATGCAACACCTAAACAAGATATCATCGCTGGTATTCTATTTAATAGAGCAGAAGAAGCTACTGGTCCATATAAAACTGATACTATTTGGTATAATGGAAATGTTGAACGATACGATTATAACCCAGAAAAAGCTATAGCACTATTAAAAGAGATCGGTTATGAGGATACAGATAATGATGGATTTCTTGATAAAAATGGGGAAAAGTTTGAGTTTGAAATATTAACTAATCAAGGAAATAAAGTTAGAAGTCAAATAGCTGAAATTTTACAGAAAGCGTATAAAGATATAGGAATAGATGTAACAATAAGAATTGTTGAATGGTCAACATTCTTATCAGAGAATATCAATAAAGGTAGATTCTCTGTTATAGTAATGGGTTGGAATATAGTTCAAGATCCTGATCTTTTTGATGTATGGCACTCATCAAGATGTGATGGTAATGGTTTAAATTTTATCTGTTATAAGAATGATAAAGTTGATGAACTACTTATAAAAGGTAGAGAAACGTATAATGTTGTAGAACGTCAAGCGATATATAATAGAATACAAGAGTTGATAGCAGATGATGCTCCATATATATTTCTATATACACCATATGCAAATATCGCTCTTAGTAAAAGATTTAAAAATATAGAACCTGCTCCTGCTGGATTAAAACATAATCTTATAGATTGGTATGTAAGAAAACTTGAACAAAAATATTATTTTAAACAGTAGAGAAGATATAAATTATGTTAAAGTATATTATTAAAAGATTAATTTCAATGTTTCCGATATTAATAGGCATAACAATCATATCATTTTTTGTTATGCATCTAGCACCAGGAGACACTGTAACTATTCAACAATCTTTAAACCCTAAATACTCTGAAACTGCAAGGGAGAAGTTTGTTAAAATGTATAACTTAGATCAGCCTATATATAAACAATATCTAATATGGCTCAAAAAATTTGCTACATTAGATTTTGGTAACTCATTCTCATCTGATGGTCGTAAAGTTATAGATAAAATAGGCGACAGATTACCTATAACCTTAGGTTTAAATATTATAAGTATGATCTTAATATTCATAATCGCACTCCCTCTCGGTGTTCTTTCAGCATATTATAGAAACTCAATATTTGATAAGACAGTAACAATTATTGTATTTGTTGGTTTTGCTATCCCTATGTTTTGGTTAGCACTTATGTGTATGTATTTTTTTGGGATAGTTTTAGGTTGGCTACCTATATCAGGACTTACATCATATAACTTTGACTCACTTTCAATAACTGGTCAAATAGCAGATGTGATAAAACATATAACCTTACCGATAGCGATTACCGTATTCGGTGGAATAGCCTCAATATCAAGATTTGGAAGAACATCAACCTTAGAAGTTTTAGGACAAGATTATATAATGTCAGCAAGAGCTAGAGGGATAGGTGAAAAAACTATTCTTTTTAGATATGCATTAAAAAATGCGATGTTGCCTATTGTTACATTATTAGGTTTATCTATACCAGGACTTATAGGATCATCAGTTATATTTGAATCTGTATTCTCTATACCTGGTATGGGGCAATTATTTTATCAATCTGTAATGATGAGAGATTATCCTACAGTAATGGGGATATTAGTTATAGGTTCTTTATTAACGTTGATAGGCAACTTGATTGCAGATATAGCGTATGCATATATCGATCCAAGAATTAGATACTCATAAACGTATTATAAATTTTATAGCAGAGTAAAAGGAGCATAAATCACTTTATGAGAAGATTAACATTAAAGAAAGATTTAATACTTATTATAGGATTATCAATTGTTTTATTCTTTATTATAATAGCTATTTTTGCACCATTTATAACAAAATATGATCCAGAAGAGATAAATATATTATCAACATTTGAACCACCAAGTAGGGAACATCTTTTTGGTACAGATGAGTTAGGTAGAGATTTATTTTCAAGAGTTTTATATGGTTCAAGAGTTTCATTATTTGTAGGTTTTGTAGCTGTTGGTATATCTGTATTAATCGGTGCTATACTCGGCTTAATATCTGGTTACTACGGTAAAGCTGTTGATACAATTATAATGCGTTTCACAGATATCATGTTAGCCTTTCCATCGTTCTTTCTTATATTAGCAGTTATCGCATTCCTTAAACCTTCAATTATTAATGTAATGATCATTATCGGTTTAACAGGCTGGATGGGAGTAGCGCGTCTTGTAAGAGCAGAAACATTATCTGTTGTTGGAAGAGAGTATGTAGTAGCTGCAAAGATATCAGGGATTTCATCGATAAAAATTCTATTTAAACATATATTGCCAAATGTTGCATCTCCGATATTTGTTATAGCAACACTATCTATGTCAGGTGTTATATTAACTGAATCAAGTTTATCATTCTTAGGATTAGGTGTTCAACCACCAACACCATCGTGGGGAAATATATTAACAAGCGGTAAAGACAATATTATTTTTGCATGGTGGCTATCTTTATTTCCAGGAGTTGCAATTTTAATAACCGCATTAGGATATAATCTTTTTGGAGAAGGGCTTAGAGACTATCTAGATAAAAAACTGTAATTTCATATATAATGCTTGTGTATTTTGTTTTAATAAATTATACTTACGATACGTAAATATAAAAGCATTATATAAACTAATGGAGGATTAAGACTATGTCAAAGATTAGAATTTTGATGGCTAAGCCAGGATTAGATGGCCATGACAGGGGTGTTAAAGTTATGTCTCGTGCGTTAAGAGATGCTGGTTTTGAAGTGATCTATACGGGTTTAAGGCAAACTCCTGAAGCGATTGTTGCAACAGCTATCCAAGAAGATGTAGATGCTATCGGCTTATCTATACTATCTGGAGCACATGCAACAGTTTTTCCAAGAGTTCTTGAGTTGTTAAAAGAGAAAGGTGCATCAGATATATCGGTGTTTGGCGGAGGGGTTATTCCTGAAGATGATATTCCTGCGTTATATAAAGCTGGTGTAACAAGAATATTTACTCCAGGCACTCCAACAGATGATGCAGTACAATTTATTAATGATAATATAAAACCTAAGTCTGCTTAATTGTTTTAAAAAATTTATCACTATAAATAAAAGACCGCCTACATTTTTTTTGGGCGGTTTTATTTCTATTATATTCTGTTTTAGTAAGCTTGTTTAGCTATGATTAAAAATATTTTAAAGGTGAAAAAATGAGTAATCTTGTTGAAAGAGCATTAAACGGAGAAGTAATTGCAGGCGCTAGATTAATGCGCTTATCAGATGATAGACGTGAAGGCTATCAAGTATTTATGAAAGAGATATGGAAAAAAACTGGTAACGCTCATATTATCGGAATAACAGGAGCACCAGGATCAGGTAAATCAACTTTAACTGATCAACTTATAACAAAGTTTCGTTCAGCAGGTAAAACAGTTGGAGTTGTTGCAATAGATCCTACAAGCCCATTTACAGGTGGAGCTATTTTAGGTGATAGAATACGTATGGCTACCCATTCACTTGATGAAGATGTTTTTATTAGAAGTGTTGGTACAAGAGGAAATCTTGGTGGTTTATCAGTTTCAACAATGGACATTGTAGCGATTATGGATGCTATGGGAAAAGATGTAGTTATCATAGAAACAGTAGGTGTTGGACAAGATGAGGTTGAAATAGCTATGGTAGCAGACACTTGTATAGTTGTAACCGTTCCAGGACTAGGAGATGATATACAAGCGATTAAAGCAGGTATATTTGAAATAGCAGATATATTTGTTGTTAATAAATCTGATAGAGATGGAGCTGAAAGAACAAGTAACGATCTTAAAATGATGCTAGAGATCACTCCTAAACGTGATGAATGGACAGTTGAAGTATTAAAAACTATGGCAGAAAAAGGCGAAGGAGTTGATGAACTAGTTGAAAGAATTCATATTCATGAAAATTTCTTTAAAGAGAATAAATTAAAACGAAGAAAACTTAATGAAAGATTAGTACATGTTGCATACGGTGCTGTAAAAGAGAAAATAGTTAAAGATATATTTCCTCCAGAGAAAATACATGCACTAATAGAAGAAGGTAACGACCCATATACTACTGTAGAAATATTATGGAAAAATATAAAGTGATTAGAAACAATCTAGTATCTGTTATTCTACCTACTTATAACGGTGAGTTGTTTATAGCAGATACTTTACAATCTGTACTAGATCAAACATATAAAAATCTTGAAGTAATTATAATTGATGATGCTTCAACAGATAAAACTGTTGAAGTAATTAGATCATTTAATGATGATAGAATTAAATTATATGTAAATGAAACAAATCTTGGTATCGGAGAAAATAGTAATAAAGCGTTATCCCTTGCAACTGGTGAATTTATTATGATGCAAGATCACGATGATATATCTTCTCCATCAAGGATAGAGTTACAACATAGATGTTTAATTGATAATCCAAATATTACAGGAGTTGCTTTACATGTAAAAAGTTTTAAGGATACGCCACCTGATGATATCTATAAAACATTAGATAATTATAATATAGATAAAAACTCTAGAGAGTTAAAAGCGCTGGGGCTATACCATTTCCTTACGCATCCAACACTTTTTTACAGAAAATCTATTTTAGATAAATTAGATAGTTATTATAGCAGTAAATTCACTATAGCTGGAGACTTATATTTTATTGAAAGATTGAATTCAGTAGGAGCAAGTTGGATATTATTAAAAGATGATCTACTTGCTTATAGGATTCATCCTAATATGACAACAACGAAATATAAAAAACCTCAAATATATAGAGAAGTATTAGAGATATCACTGCTTCTAGTTAAGCGACATTTTGCAGGGATATCAGATAGTGAAGCACTTATGCATGCAAAATTATTGGCACGAAGAGAGCTTCTTGAAATTGATAACATTACTTTAATTAGTCACTTTAAAAAAATATTAGCATTGAATATCAGTAACGATTTCTGTGATGATACGACTTTAAAAAAAGAAACTGTTATCCAATTTCAAACTGCATCAATATTAGCTAATATATATTCTCCGATTAAAGCGTTTAAGGTATATACATCTATAGATGAATTAAAACCGTATACCGTATCTTTTTGGAAGTTTCTTGGTGAATATCAGAAAAGGTTTTTTACAAACTTAACATGGCTAACATATAAAAAGAAAAGAAATACAGAGTAATTAATATCAATTTATCGTACAATATCGTATAATTGAATAAGACTATAACACATTGTATATAAAAATAATAGTATATTGTAAGCAGTAGATAAAAGGAGTTACCACTCTAAGATTATAAATAGATAACTTTCTTTTAATTAATCGGTATAAAACATAAAGGAATAAAATAATAGTATGAGTAAAGAAAGTACCAACTCCCCTTTAATATCAGTTATTCTCCCTACTTACAATGGAGAGAAATATATAACAGAAACATTGGAGTCTGTATTAAATCAAACTTATAAAAACCTTGAAATAATTATCACTGATGATGCATCAACAGATGGAACTGTTGAGATAGTCAAATCATATAATGATAAAAGAATAAAATTATATATTAACGAAACAAACCTCGGTATCGGAGATAATACAAATAGAGCGTTATCATTAGCCACAGGAGAGTTTATTATGATGCAAGATCACGATGATATATCTTCTCCATCACGGGCAGAGCTACAGCTTAAATGTTTAATTGATAATCCAGATGCAGCAGGAGTATCATTACGTGTAGCTCGTTTCAAAGATACTCCCCCAGCAGAGATATACAATAAACTAGATTCATATCATATTGATAAAACTGTTAATGAGTTTAAAGCACTTGGAATATATACATATCCTGGACATCAAACACTTTTCTACAAAAGATCTCTTCTAGAGAAGCTAGATAGCTATTACAGTAATAAGTTTATAGTAGATGGTGATATCTATTTTATGAATAAGTTGACTCAAGCAGGAGCAAGATGGATATTACTAGGTGATACTCTACTTGCATACAGAATTCACTCCACTATGACAACAAAAAAATATTTAAGCCCTCAAATATATAAGGATAGATTAGAGATATCAATGGCAACTATTAAGGGGTATCTACCAGATATATCAGATAGCGATGCACTTATGCACGCAAAACTAATGCAGAAACAAGAGTTGCTTAAAATTAATAATGAAAGTTTGATTAACCATTTTAAGAGAATCTTAGCATTAAATATTAATAACGATTTTTGTGATGATATAACTTTAAAAAAAGAAACAGTTAAAAAAATTAAAACTGCATCAATATTAGCTAATATATATTCTCCAATTAAAGCGTTTAAGGTATATACATCTATAGATGAATTAAAACCGTATACAATATCTTTTTCAAAATTTTTAAATGAATATCAGAAAATGTTTTTTACAAACTTATACTGGATAATATTTAAAAATAAAAAGATATAGACCATCAATATATAAATCATCACTTGATAAGTATTAATAATAGTATATTATAAAAGGGGTTATCTCTCTAAAAGTATAAAGAATACGATAACTTTCTTTTAATTAATTAGGTATAAAACATAAAGGAATAAAATAATAGTATGAGTAAAGAAAGTATCAATTCTCCTTTAATATCAGTTATTCTCCCTACTTACAATGGAGAGAAATATATAGCAGAAACATTGGAGTCTGTATTAAATCAAACTTATAAAAACCTTGAAATAATTATCACTGATGATGCATCAAAAGATAAAACTGTTGAAATAATTAAATCTTATAATGATAAGAGAATAAAGTTATATGAAAATGAGAACAATCTAGGTATTGCAAATAATACAAATAAAGCATTATCCTTAGCCACTGGTGAATTTATTATGATGCAAGATCATGATGATATATCTTCTCCGTATAGAGCTGAAGGAATGTTAAAAGTGCTTCTTGAAAATAAAGAGCTTATAGGTCTAAACTCTAAAATGTTTTATTTTGATACAGGCATTAGTAGAGAGGAAATTGATAGAAATCTTAGTATATCAGAGCCTACTATATATCTAAATGAGAAACAATTAGCTGTTGAAAATCTTTTTAATATACAATTTTTTCATCCAACAATAATGTATAGAACATCTATATTAAAGTTGTTAGACACTCCTTATATGCCTACATTTAAAGTTACTGCAGATAGCATACTATTTGCACGATTTATGGAGTTAAATGCAAAATGGTATGTATTAGAAAATAATTATGTAGCTTATAGGATTCATCCAACCAATACATCTAAAATTGATAAAAAAGTAAATAATAGAGAAGATATTATTAGAATTAAGCATTGGGTAAAAGCTACACTACCATTTGCAACAGAAGAAGATCTAGATAACCATGTGATCGGAAGAAGACGTGATGAAGTCTTATCATATACAGGTAAAACTAATAAATGGATTGTTGACTACTATAAAAGAATTATAAAATATAATATTGAAAACGATATATTCGATCACGAACTGCTTTTAAAAACATTAGCATATCATTTGAAATTTTTTACTAATCTATCTAATGTTTTCAGACCTTTTAAATCGTTACAAGTTTATCACTCTATTGATGAATTAAAGCCTTATTTAGAGAGTAATGGAAAGGTTCTGTATGATTGGCAAAGAAGGTTTTTCAGTGCATTACACTGGTTTATTTTCGGTTCAAGAAGATCATTAATGACGAAAGAATAATATGAATAAAAAAATAGATAATCAATATTTAATATCAGTTATTATGCCTACGTATAACGGTGAGAAATATATAGCTGAAACATTGGAATCAATATTAAATCAAACATATACAAATCTTGAGATCATCATTGTTGATGATTGCTCAACTGATAAAACAGTAGAAGTAATTAAATCTTATAACGATACCAGAATAAAATTATATATAAATAAAACAAATCTTGGTATCGGAGATAATAGCAATAAAGCGTTATCTCTTGCAACTGGTGAATTTATTATGATGCAAGATCACGATGATATATCTTCACATTATAGAGCAGAGCTACAACTTAAATGTTTACTTGATCACCCAGATATTACAGGTGTCGGTTTACATGCAGAATCATTTTTCAATGATATCCCTCCAAGTGGGATATATAATAAATTTGATACTTACCATATAGATAAAACGGCTTTAGAGTTTAAACCGTATGAACTATATAGCTATCCTGCACACCAAACGCTTTTCTATAGAAAATCTATTTTAGAGAAGTTAGACGGCTATTATAGTAATAAATTCACAGTAGCAGGAGACCTTTACTTTATTAATAAGTTAAAGATTGCAGGAGCAAGTTGGATATTGCTAAAAGATCGTCTACTCGGATATAGAGTTCATAATAATATGACATCGAAGAGATATAAAAGACGTCAGATATATAAAGAGCTTTTAGAGATATCACTTATTTTTATCAAAAAACTTTTTCCTAATATATCAGATAGCGATGCACTTATGCATGCACAGTTGATGCAAAGACAAGAGCTCTTATATATAGATAATGTAAGTTTAGTTAACCATTTTAATAGAATTTTATCGCTTAACGCAAATAATGATTATTGTGATGACACAGCTTTAAAGAAGGAAACAGTATCACAATTTAGAACAGCCTCTATATTGGCTAATATATATTCCCCTATCAAAGCATATAAAGTATATCAATCTATAGATGAATTAAAACCGTATACAACATCTTTTTGGAAGTTTTTAGGTGAATATCAGAAAAGATTTTTCAGGAATTTAGGTTGGATAATATTCGGAAATGAAAGAAAATTAGATTAGTACACTATATATATATCTATTATCTATTGACACAATGTTATAAGCTATATATACTACTAGTCCATGTTATTAAATATGAAGATGGAGCATGATAATTATGTTTGCAGTTATGAAAAGTGGTGGGAAACAATTTACTATTAAAGTTGGTGATATTGTCGACCTTGAAAAATTGGAAGTAGAAGCAGGATCTAAGCACGACATTAAAGAGGTTTTATTAATCTCTAATGGATCAGTACCAGTAATCGGTTCACCGTTTATTAAAGATGCGTCAATAAGTGTTGAAGTTATGACACATGGCAAAGCTGAAAAAGTTTTTATCTTTAAGAAAAAACGTAGAAAAGATTATCGTAAACGTCAAGGTCACAGACAGTGTTACACAAGAGTTAAGGTATTATCAATTAACTCAGCATAAACATAGTGACAATTATATGTTTATATTTTGATTTATGATTTTCACAATATTTATTCAGAAGGTGATGTAAAATGGCACATAAGAAAGCGGGCGGTAGCTCAAGAAATGGTCGCGATAGTAACGCTCAGTATCTAGGCGTAAAGAAATTTGGTGGCGAAGCAGTTTTAGCTGGCAATATATTAGTACGTCAACGTGGTACGAAGTTCAAACCTGGTAAAGGTGTTGGTATCGGTAAAGATGACACTTTATTTGCTCTTATTCATGGAAATGTAAAATTTCTTGATAAAGGTAGATTAGGAAAATTTGTTACAATAGTAGAAAAAAGTGTAGTAGTTTAGTTTTCTATTTTTCAGTATTTGTTAACATTTGGAGAAAAGTTTGAGAGTTTTAGCTAATATTATATGGCTCATACCATGTTTTGGTATTGTTACAGCTTTTTTTACATTTATATTTGGTGTTTTTTTAACGGTTATTGTTATCCCTGCACCGATTGGTCTTGGACTGATACAATTAGCTAAGTTTGAATTAGCACCTTTTAGTTATGAAATGATAAATAAGAAACATATTAAAAGTACGGCTGATACTACATGGGAGACATATTCTAAAGTAATTATGCTTTTCTATATACCTCTTGGATGCCTTATTGTGATGTGTGCAGTTATACAGATGATTGTATTATGTATAACTATTATAGGTATTCCTATAGCGCTTATACTTGCTAAATCTCTTTCAACATATTTTAACCCTGTTAATAAAATTTGTGTACCACGTGGAGTTAGTAATATATTAGCCGATAAGAAAGCTCAAGATTTTTTACAATCGAATGGTTGAAGTTTTTACAGTGATAATTATACAAATATAATTGCTAGCATGATGCTAGCTTTTTTTATATCATAATCATTAGATTATAATTTATTAATGAAATTATAGTTTATTAATCAACTATAATTTATTAATGAAACAAAAGGTTATTTATGAAATTTATTGATACAGCAAAATTTAAGTTAATAGCAGGTAATGGTGGTAATGGTGCTATTGCTTTTCGTAGAGAGAAGTTTGTCCCACACGGTGGACCAAATGGTGGTAACGGTGGTAACGGTGCATCTATATATTTTGTAGGAGATAAAAGCAAACACACGCTTTTAGACTTTAGATATAAGAGAGAATATAAGGGTAAAAACGGTGCTAGTGGTGGTGGTACTGATAAGTATGGTGCTGCGGGTGTTGACCTTATTTTACCTGTTCCACTTGGAACAATTTTATATAATACCGATACTGGCGAACTACTAGCAGATATAACTGAAGATAAAAAACTGGTATTAATAGCTAAAGGTGGTGATGGTGGTAGAGGCAATATGCACTTTGCAACTCCAACACAACGTGCACCAAGACATGCAGAAGATGGCTGGCCTGGAGAAGAAATTGAAATCACTTTAGAGTTAAAGCTTATAGCAGATATAGCAATAATCGGATTGCCGAATGCAGGTAAATCTACATTTATATCACGAGTTTCTGCTGCAAAACCTAAAATAGCTGATTATCCATTTACAACACTTACGCCAAACTTAGGTGTTGTTAAAACTCAATACGGAGATTCTTACGTTATAGCTGATATGCCCGGATTAATAGAAAATGCACATAAAGGTGCAGGTTTAGGATTAGAGTTTCTAAGACATATTGAAAGAACCGTGCTATTACTACACCTTGTAGATTCATCTGCTGATGAATCAATAGTTGATAGCTATAAACTTATAAGAAATGAACTAACTAAATATAAAAATAATCTATCTGATAAGAAAGAGGTTATTGCACTTACAAAAATTGAAGCTGCGAATGAAGATAACGTTAAAGATTTTTTAAACTTTATAGCTCAAGAGAAAGATTCTGAATGTATATTAATCTCCTCTGTAACTGGAGAAAATATAGATAATACTTTAGCAAGACTTTATGAACTAGTTCAAGAGAAGAGAAAAGAAGAGAAAAAGAAGTAAGTAATTTAACTGTAAAAATTTAATAAAATATTTGATGTTTAATACAAGCATATAGTGACCGATCGACAATCAAAAATGCGTAAGTAACTGCTTAATAACTAGAACTCTTAAATAGTTTATAATCAATAAAGCGGTATATATAATTTATAACTATTAAAAACATGTAAATTGTTTATAAATAATAAAAGTACAGAAATAATCAATGAGTAATAAATGAATAAAATTACTGATATTTTAAATAAGAATATTGCAAAAGGGTTTATCTCAGATTATCTACTGTTATCAAAAAAATGGCGGTTATCTGTTACAAAAAATATCGCTGATAATACAACACCGATTAAAATTAACGATAAACAAGTTTTAACTGTTCTAGTTCATGATAATATCTGGTTGCAGGAATTAGGATATTTGAAAGAAGAAATAATTGAAATGTTACGCAAATGTGATATATTTATTATAGATATAAAGTTTAAATACTCTCCTCCAAAAGAGATACTTAAAGATCCGCCTAAACTTGATGAAAATCCTATAACTCAAGAGATAGAAAATGAGATATATTATTCAACATTAAAGTTTAAATCAGAACCATTTTATAATGAGTTAAACTCTGCTTTAAGAAAGTATTTTACTAGATACACATTAACAGATTATAGAAATAGGAGTAAATTATGATATTAGAAATTAAAAAATACCCTGATGAAGTTTTAAGACAAAAATCTCTCCCTATAGAAGAGATAACTACTGATATAAAAGAATTAGCATCTAATATGGCAGAAACTATGTATAATGCTCCTGGATACGGTATCGCTGCACCACAAGTTGGTGTAAGTAAGAGATTACTTGTTATTGATGACTCTTTAGGATCTGATCCTACAAAACTTATGAAAATTGTTAATCCAGAGATCATTGAATCATCTGGAGAGCTATTTGAAGAGGAAGGATGTCTATCTATTCCTGGAGAGTATGAGTTCGTAAAACGATATAACTGTGTTAAAGTTAGATATCTTGATCTTGATGGTAAGGAGTGCTTAATCGAAGTAGAGGGGCTTTTATCAAGAATATTTCAACATGAAATAGATCATCTTGATGGACATCTTTTTATTGATGATATATCTATACTTCAAAGAGATAGAATAAAGAAAAGTATTAAAAGTAGAATAAAAGCAGGCGAGTATAGAGTTACTAAAACTCTATAGTTTTATAGTAAAATGTAATATCAAGCTCTATTGTATTACTATCTATTTATATATCGACTGAACCAAACTAGTATCGCTTATACGACAGTTATTGTATTATAGAAACAAAATCGTTTTATTAATAAAGTTTGTTATCTATCTACATATTTTATATAATTTAAACTTAAATAAATCAAAATCGGTATTAATAAAACTTAATAATGTTTAAAATTATAATATTATAAAAAACTATATCTTATATAGCAAAATGATGTTTAAAATTATAATTTATTAAATTTTTGATATTTAAAAGACTAACTTTTTAAAATATATCTCATGCTGATATAAACAACTAAAGTAAATTATATTTGATAATATAATTATTTCAAAATTGTAAAAACACCACAAAAATATTATATTATTAACATCTCATACTCTTCATAAAAATCTATAACAGATTTAAATATAAGTATTTAAATCTTCTCGAAAACAAATATACCTCTTGCAATATTGATTGAAAAATTAGATCCATCTACTTTTAACTTAGCTTTATCCTTAATTTCATCTCTTATATCAAGTACCGCTTTTTCAAGTATACTATTATTTTCAAACGTTGAACTCATTACATCTGCTTTTAGATTTCTATAACTGATTAATCTATAAAACTTACTACTTATATCTATAATCTCATTTAATGTATAGACTCTTAAATGTTCATTATTCAATATAAACATTAATGAATTGATATATGCATCATCTATATCTACAATATTACTCACTACTATCAGAAATAATTTACTCTCTTTATCATTTGCTACAGAGTTAAATATATTTAAAGTTTTCTCTGCTAAATTTATTACATCAATATTATCTTTATTGCCACTATTACAAATTGTTTCTACTAATTTATCAGTCGTAACTGTTTCATTACTATTGATAATAACCTCTAAATTATTTAAAATATTATCATTCATAAATATTATCCTTTAACCTACATTTTATTCATTTATTTAGAAAGTCTTTTATTATTCTGCTCTGCTCATCAACTTCTATAAGAAAAGAATCATGTCCGTAATGAGCATCAATAGTTTCCCTTACAACATCAACTCCTTTACTAATCATTACATTATTTAACTCATCGCCTTGATATAGAGGGAAAAGAAAGTCTGATGTGAAATCAATTAATAGAACTTTAGCCTTAATACTTTCAACAGCCTCATCAAGTGATTCGAAATTATATGAAAGATCGAAAATATCCATAGCTTTTAATAGATATAAATAACTGTTTGCATCAAATCTTTCTGTGAATTTATAACCATTATATACAAGGTAGTTTTCTACTTCGTACCTTGAATAGAAATCATATATAGAATCTTGCCCCGATAATCTTCTTCCAAACTTATTATGAAAAGCTGTATCAGATAAATATGTAATATGTCCAGCCATTCTAGCTATCGCCAATCCATCTTTAGGAAGTTCTTTTCCGTAATAGTTTCCATCATTAAAGTTAGGATCTGATTTTATAGCCTCTCTAGCAACAGTATTAAAAGCGATTGCCATAGGAGTAATTTTACTTGTTGCAGAAATAACTATCAATTTCTCTGCAATATAAGGAAAGTTTACACCCCACTCTAATACCTGCATGCCACCGAGCGATCCACCTGCAACGGCATAAAGCTTATCAATTTGAAGATGATCTAATAATATCTTCTGTAATTTTATCATATCTTTAATTGTTACAACTGGAAAATCTAAACCGTACGGACTTTTCTTACTACTATCAATAGAGGCCGGCCCTGTTGTACCGTAACAACTACCTAATATATTTGGACATATAATATGATATTTATCGGTATCGAATGCTTTACCTAAACCTACCATGCTATCCCACCAACCAATAACTTTTTTATTATCATCACTATCTAGCTGAAACGCTGCATGAGCTGATCCAGTTAATGCGTGACATAACAAAATAATATTACTTCTATCGCTATTAATTTTACCGTATCGCTGATATGCGACTGTAATAGGAGATAACACTCTACCACTTTCTAAGCGAAAATCTTGATCAAATGTTACATACTCTGTTTTTACCTTCAACTTAATCCTCATTAAATAACTTCTTAGATAGTATATAACATTATATATTTTTTTCTACTAAATAATTTATTAAATCATAGATGCTTATAAAGTTATTGCATTACTTTGCCTGTTAAGATATACTCAATATCATATAATTAGGTGTGGTATGAGTAAATTTCTATTTTTTGTATTGTTATTTGTAGCATATACTAACTCACTTTTTGCATCAATATTAACTTTTACTGATACTTCCTCTGTATCTGCAAAATCGTCACAATCAAATAAAATTATTACTGACTATCTTAAAGTAAATACTTTTTTAAATATTATAGATCAATCAGTGCCGTATCTTCTTCAATCTCCAGAGCTTGCAAATAGAACAGTTAATCAAGATGAAATAAAATATCTAGCATCAATCGTTGCAAGAATATCTATTGATACTTTAAATCTATCTAAAAAACCTAAAAAAGATAGCAAAACAGTAACAACTGGTGAGATGACACTTATTGTCACAATAGATACAGATACTATTAGTAGATTTTTAGATAAATCATTAGAAAATAATCAGTTTAAAGCGTATGCAAAACTACTCTATAATGATATGACCGCTATGCTTACTAGTTTAACTGAAGCTACTAAAAACAATACAGCTATTTTAGATGAAGATGTAATACGGTTATTCTCTCTTCAAAGATCTAGATCATACGAAATGAACCAGCTTGCATATAATAATTTTATAAAAACAGCTACTGAAAAAGAGATCAGCAGTAAAGCATATAAAGTAAAAGCTAAAAAGAAAGAAACACAAATCAATTATATTTTAAGTGATATTAATGAAAATGAAAAAATACTTAATGAATTTATCGATCAAGAGATAGAAAAAATATATGAAATATCTGAAAGTATTGTTAATCATATTCAAGTTGAGGGTGAAAAATATATTAAAAATATCCCAGAATTCTCTCTTGATAGCGTAACTAATATTGTTGAAGCTAAAAACTATGCTATAGGGCTTAGAAAAGAAATTATTAATACAACCGAACAATATCTTAATTATACTCAACCACTGTTTAATAAAATACAGCTATCATTTACTGATTTACAAACTGTGTTAGAGTCTTATCAATTATACGATGTTGAACCGATAAAAAGTAGATGGGAAGCTAGTTATCAATATCAATTTAGATTAGATAACTATAAGAAACGTTTAGAAAAAACTCAACCACTACTACAGAATAATTCAGCACGTTTTAATCAATTAAAAACAGAAATTACTGCTCAAGTAAAAATAGCAGCATATATTGAACTTATAAAAATATTGACTCCTTATGAAAATGCTTTACAAAATGCACAACTTCACCAGTGGATAGGTCATGTGAACGAATATGCATATGTGATGGATCTAGGCGACTTAGATAGAGTGCTTGGAACAATTCCATTCAATGTTAGGTACGATGGCATAGAGTATATATTTAACTTTAATGTTAATGACTTTAGTACAGATAAAATAATATATTTTCTTACCAATCCATCACGATTTGGAGCGTATCCTCTTTTTAGAATGATCCCCAATGGTGAAACTATATATGATATCGGACAGGTTCTTTCTGGTTTTATGATAAAAATTAGACCTGATGATATATCTCAAACATTTTTAGTTAACGATAATCAGACACTCTTTTCAGAAATAAAATATAGTGATAAATTTAGAGAACTGTTAAATGAAGAAGCAACTATCTTAAATCTACTTTTAGAAAATAATACAGTAATCAATACAGATAATAAAAGTAGCAATAAAGATATTCTCAATGCTCCTCCAACATCATCTGAAATTGAAGAACGTATATTGATTATCTCTGATAATAGTAAAAATTACAAAAAAAAAAATCGCCTACTATTAAGTTAAATTATACCTCTACTTATCCATCTTTTAGTAGAGTTTCTCCTCTATTTGTTCAGCCAATAATAATTAAAGTTGCAAATATTGAAAAAATGGAAGTATCAGTTCAAGAAGATCTTGATAATATAAATATTACGAATAATAGCAATTCTATCAAAAATGGTAAAAAATCTCTTACTGTTGAGAGTAACTCTAATATTAAAATTTTACCAACTAAAGATCTCTCATCTGCTACTACTTTATCTCCTTACTCCCATCTCAATACTCTTAATATTAATCGCTATGAACTCAATGTGGACTTAGATGATATTATTCATGCGATAAACATCAATGATAAACTTGAAAATACCACTAAATTAGTTTATTCAGGAAGTATACTTTTAAATGTATCTAAACCAGTATTTGCTTTTAGTGGCAATGATTTCTCTAATCCGTTAGTATCTGGAGGAATTGGTGTTGTTGGACAGTATCAACTACCTTTCTATATGGCTCTTGAATCACAAATATCTTACTCTAATGAACTACCATCTCTAGGTGATACAACGCTATCAAGCTATACAGTTAATAAGTTAGATTATATGATAAATATATTATATCAACAAACAATGTATAGTGATAATACAGTACTGATAATGCCTTTTGCAGGCATTGGTTTTGGTGGATCAACTTTCTTTCTTGACAGATACAATCCTATTATAGATAATATTGAACCGATAAACGCTGACGCTATTACTTCATTTCTTATGTCATCGAAAATAGGATTAAGAGTTACAACATCAATATTTATATTTTCTATCGGTGGACAGTATATGTATTCAAGACCAGATATTAATGGTTCGTTGAGAAATTTTGACTCATTTGTGTTCTTTTTTGAAGCAGGAACATGGTTTTCTAAATAAAATCTCGGAGGAGATAACATAATGCCGTATTATTATTATGATATATTTTGTAGGTTCTGTGAAAAAATATTTGAAATAAGAAGTAAAAATAATGTTGTACCATTATCATTTCAATGTCCACAATGTTCTAAAGTTGCTATAGGTGTGGTATCTAAAACTCAACATTATCCATCTTACTTTAGATCTACTATTGATGAAGTTACAGACTTTAATGAAGATGAAGAGTTTAAATCATCAAATAAATATGAAGAAGTATTAAAATCTCAGATTAAAACCAAACCTAATAAAAGATAGCAATAACTACTAATTAGAGTAGCTGATAATAAAATCTCTACTGATATAATATCTGTAAATAGTGACAACTGTGAGTAGCAGAACTATAAATAGTACAACTACAACTATTGTAACTAGAGAGAGCATAACTGTTAATAGTATGTTTATCCTTTTCCCCATGATTTTGAAAAGTAGTAATATAGTTTATCTATTATCTCTGTATATGTTTTTCTATCAAGTGCAGATATGAATATAGCATCACCTCTATACTTATTTTTAAGCTCAAGCAATGTTTCTTCATCAATCATATCTACCTTGTTGAAAACAATAACTCTATTCTTATTAGCTAAATCAATATCTTCTAAAACCTTTTCAACTGACTCAATATGTTTATCGTAATCTTGATCTGAACTATCTACAAGATGTATAAAGTAGTCAGCAGATTTTATCTCCTCTAATGTTGACTTAAATGCAGGTAGAAGATTTTCAGGGAGATTTCTAATAAACCCAACTGTATCAATTAAGATAATCTCTTTATCCTCTGGAAACCTTATTCTTCTTGATGATGTCTCTAATGTGGCAAACATCAGATCATCAGCGTATATATTTGAGTTACTAAGGTTATTCAATAAAGTTGTCTTACCTGCGTTTGTATAGCCTATAACAGCTACTATCGGTATATCTTTCTTTGTACGTTTATGTCTTTTAACTACTCTTGACTTCTCAATACCTTTTAGCTTCTTTTTTAAGAATGCTATTCTATCTGTTACCTTTCTTTTATCTATCTCAAGTTTAGTCTCACCAGGCCCTTTACCACCAATTCCACCTGTTAAACGTGATAGAGAATCATCTTTAATACCAAGTCTTGGTAATATATATTTTAACTGTGCTAGTTCAACAATTAACCTACCATCGTTATCTTTTGCTCTATTAGCAAATATATCTAAAATAAGTTGAGTTCTATCAATGACTTTAATCTCTGTAAATTCTGCTATCATTCTACTTTGGCTAGGTGTTAAAGTATTATCATATATTAAATACTCAGCTCCTGATGATACAGTTTTTATTACAATCTCTTTTAGTTTACCAGTTCCTACAACATATTTTGCATCAATTTTATTTCTTATCTGATATATATTGTCTATTACTTCAAGATTAGCTGTTCTTGCTAACTCTTTTAACTCAAGCAGGTTTCTTGCAGCTTCAGCACTATTCTTAAATGCACCTGTCAAGACTGCCATCGATCTGCCTTTAGTAATATTTAATTTAGTAGACTTAGATTCTATCTCATCTTCTAGCCCTTCAATGAATTTATTATAATCTATACGTTGGTTATAAATATCTTTATCATCTAATGTATTATACTCTCCGTTACCACCAACAGGTAGTAGATATATTGTTGACATAGATAACGGAAGTCCAACAGTATCAACCGATACAACTGTTAAACTATCAAGTCTTAATAACGCAAGATCAGCGATATCATCTTCATCTGGAGTACTATTTTTGAAGTCCGTTCTAATTAATCTAATTCCTCTAAGTTTACCTGATATTAATCCGAACCGATTTAATTTTGGAATAACTAACTCTTCACTGCTTCCTATAATAACGTATTCTATATTCCCTCTTCTATCTATAATTATACCTATCTGTCTTTTGGTAATAAATGATATATCAGTTATCACTTTAGCTAAATCAACAGAGATGAGGTTATCACTCTTATTTTTACGACTATATAATTTCTCTAATCTCTTAACAATATTTGCGGTAAGCCCTTCTGTTTTCCCGTGTAATATATTACACCTCCTTCATATCAATATTTTAATCTAATTATCATAATAGTTAAAGATATTTATTCTATACAATAGCACTAGAAATAAATTTAAAAATATGTTAGCATTCTGTAATGAAAACTGTTAGCACTTTTAATAACATTCTTATATTTAATCCAGCTTTTTTAGGTGATGCCGTATTAACCACACCTCTTATAAAAGCTATTAAAAAGTTATACCCTTCTGCATCTATTACATTTACAACAAGACCAGAATATGCAGAATTGTTTACCGATATTGATATAATAGATACTATTCTTCCTTTTGATAAATATGGAAAGTTTAAAGGGGGGTTTGGTACGCTTAAATTTGCAAAAATTTTAAGAAAAAAGAAGTTTGACCTTATTATCAATCTTCATCGTTACATAAGATCAACTCTCTTACTAAAACTTGCTAAACCAAAATGTTTGATCGGCTTTAAATCCGCATCTTTATCATTTTTATTTGATAAATCTGTGTATCGTGATAAAGAAATACATGAAGTGCATAGAAACTTATCTATACTTGAAGGATTAACTGAAGAGTATTCTTTAGCTTCTGCAATTGATCTAGGTGGAAAAGTTATTACTAGATTTGATAGAACTCTTTTTAGTAAAATAAAACTCTATCAATCAACAATCTCTCCAAATAAAAAAATAATCGGATTAGCTATAGGATCAGTATGGAAAACAAAACGTTATCCTCCAGAGATGTTTGCAAAACTTGCATCATCACTTTATCTATCTAACTATACAATAGTCTTATTCGGCTCATCTGTAGATAAAGAATCTTATAATGAGTTTTTTAAATATTATAAATATCCTTATGTCGATTATTTATATAAAATTGATATAAAAGATCTCTCAACATTTATTGCATCTGTTGATATTCTTGTATCTAATGACTCTGGGCCTATTCATATCGCTTCATCAACCATAACAACTATTATTGATATTTATGGAGCAACTGTGCCTCAGCAAGGTTTTTATCCGTACAGCGATAACTCCTATATTGTAGAAAATTTATCTATTCCATGCAGACCTTGTGGAGCTCATGGTGGAAATAAATGTCCTAAAAAACATTTTAAATGTATGAATGATATAGATTATAATGAAATTAAAGCTATTATTGACAAAACTGGTGAGTAACTAAATGAAAAACATCCTTATAATACGATTTTCTTCTTTCGGAGATATAATATTAACAACTGGTATAATAAAACAGATTAAGTTCCAACGACCAAACTATAGGATAGATGTATTAACGTCATCTGAATATGCATCAATATTCAAAAAGTTTCCATACGTTAGAGATATATATGTTGTAGATAAAGACCTTCCTCTAACATCATATATTGCATACCTTAAAAAAATCCCTAAATATGATTATATTTTTGATTTACATGCTAATATATACTCTCTAATTGCTAAAATATTTTTACACGGAAAAACAGCTACTTATAACAAAAATCCTATAGCGAGAAGATTATTTGTAAAACTTAAAATTGGTAAAATGTTTCTCAAAAAACATGTTGTAGAGAAATATTATGACGTTGTTCAAAAATCATTAAACCTTAAACAAATATTAAATATCAATGAACTAAAACCTTTTATACCAAATATATATTCTAATGATAAAAGCTCAACAGATAACTCTGGTACAGTTATAACAATACACCCTTTTGCTAGCAAACAAACGAAAATATGGCCACATTTCAATGAACTTATTAAAGTATTATCTGATAGTGGTGCAATCGTTAATGTAATAGGTATAGGAGATATAGAAGTGTCACCAAATGTTAATAACCTTACAGGACACAGACATTTTGATAGTTTAGTAGAGATAATCTCTAAATCAGATATATTAATTAGTAATGATTCAGGACCGATGCATCTAGCTGTAGCATTAAATATTAACCTAATTGCCATCTTTGGATCAACGACTAAAGAGTTAGGATTCTATCCTATATTTGATAACTGTAAAATATTAGATTATCCTAACTTATCATGTAGACCATGCCATGTTCATGGATTAAATGCTTGTCCACTCAATGATTTTAGTTGTATGTTATCAACATCTATTGAAGAAGTAAGATTTAATACAATATCTATTCTATCTACATTGATTTAATTTATATGCTAACTAAACAATAATACGATTATACATATTTTAATCTAACAAGATTGAGTTACCAATATTACTAATATTCTATTTATAAAGCTATTAAATATGATTATCTTAATCGCCTTTATATAAACTACTTTAAATAAACTTAAAGGTTATTACTTACAGTTATCTAGAATTTATCTACTTAAGCTCAACTAAATATATAAGTATCATACTTTTCTATCTACTTTTAATAACTATTTTCTGACCTATACGTAATCTATGTACATTACCGATACTAGGGTTAAGACGCTTTAATGATGTAGTTTTCATTCCATGTTTATTTGCAATAGCTATAAAAGTATCGCCACTTCTAACAACATAATATTTTGGTGTATATTTATTTAATAGTTTTGAAATACCTTTATCCATATCGCTATTAGAATATTTACTTATCGGAAGTAAAATAGGTTTAGTTCGTAAAATAGTATTACCATCAAGGCAATTTAGATCTTTCAACTTACGTAGATTAACACTATATTTTTTTGCTATACTCTTGATATTTGATCCGCTTTTAGCATTAACAATAGAATATCTTAATCTCTCTGATTTATCTGTCTTGCTTAAGAGATCAATTGCCTCTTTATCTCTACCATATGGCACTCTTAAAGCATAGCTATCAACTGGAGGTGTTATGCCCACCTTCAATGATGGATTTAACTCTATCATATCTTCAAACTTAATATTTAGATTTTCAGCTAGCCAAAAAAGATTAATCTGTGAGTCTACAGATATTTTTGAGAAAAATAATGGAGTACTTTTAGGAGCTTCAAAACCAAATTTAAGATAATTTTTATAAATTATTAATAACGCAATAAATTTTGGAACATAATCTCTTGTCTCTAATGCTAAGGTTCTAGTGCTTGCAATCTTGAAAAAATCATCTGTTTTATGTTTAACTGATGCACGATGTATCCTTCCAGGCCCTGCATTATATGCTGCTAACGCTAGAAACCAATCATCGAACCTTTTATATAGATCACTCAAAAATCTAGCTGCTGATTTACTTGAAATTTCAAAATCTCGTCTCTCATCAACCCAGAAATCATTCTTCATTCCATACATTCTACCTGTACTAGGCATAAACTGCCACATACCTGTTGCACCCACGCGTGAAATAGCATGATTGTTAAATCCTGACTCTGTAAAGGCTAAAGCTACTAAATCTGACGGTAGTTCTGCTTCTAGAAAAATATCTTCTACTACATACATATATTTATTAGCTCTATCTAACCATTTTTGTGTTACATCTGGTATCTTTTCAGTGAAATATTTTAAATATCTTTCAACTCTTGGAGTCATCACTATCGGAACATTGAACTCTTTCATCTCATAGAAATATTCATATTCAGTAATCTTCTCTCTATCTTCAACTATTGACGAATAAAGACTTATATCTGGAACTAGCAATAGTAACTCATCTGATTCTGTAATTTCAATACTGCTTTCAAGATCTCTTAAATTATATTCATCACTCAATGAGCTTCTTATCTGATCTGTATCATATGAAACTAAATCGCTATTCTTAGCACAACTAACTACTACTATAAAAGAAAACAATATTGTTAATCTCTTAAACCCTTTTCTAAATAAATTAATCATCTTCTATCTTATCTCTCTTAATTTATAATTCACATTGATATAATATTTTTTTGGATATCTAACAACGATATTATTTTCTATTCTAGTGATATTTGTTAAATAGTTAGCCTGTACATCATTTATATTACTAGTTAGAAATTCTATCATATCGTAACCTACCATACTACTATAACTCATCCCTTCTCCAAAAAAAGCATTATAATTATCTGATAGTAACCCTATATTATCATTAATAATATATAGATTAGGTGTTATAATATATATCTTCCTAAAATATACTTTGTAATCATCATTATAACTTAATGAGCTTAATGAACTTGTTACAAGAATAACCTTATGAAGATTATCATCTGTCTGTACATACCTTACAATAGGAAGAATAGACTCCATCTGATCATCATCACTTATTATGATATTAATTATGCTTTTTTTCTTGTTTTTTCTATAATAGTTTTGTAGATAGTTTTGTAGATCTGTTGAACCATTACTTGCAACATATATACTTGATAAAATATTCATACTTGAAAGCTTTTCTTGCATATATATTGCTTCATCTCTTTTATCTTCTGAAGCGGTAATCAATATCTCTGATCTAGTATTAAAAACAGATAACTCAACTGCTTTATCTAATAACTGATTAAAAGATGTATCAAAATCAAAAT
The DNA here is from genome assembly GCA_947039395.1 of uncultured Deferribacteraceae bacterium. Taxonomy (GTDB): domain Bacteria; phylum Chrysiogenota; class Deferribacteres; order Deferribacterales; family Mucispirillaceae; genus CAMQYB01. The sequence continues at coordinate 67,532 of CAMQYS010000003.1, forward strand.
AGTTATTATCAACTAAAATAGTTCTATTATCAAGATTGATTAAAACTTCATTATCTTCTGTTATCGTAAAATCACTTCCAACCGTTTTGATCGTATATTTCGATCCTAACGCTTGCATATTATATATCATACCCTTAACATGATCATTTTCTATATTTGAATTAATAATATTAATAACTACATTCTCATTAACAGAATGCTTAACATATTTTTTCACTTCCTGCTCATCTTGACCGATCATATCAATACTTTTACTACCTTCTCCCTTTACCACCTTATTATTGATAGCACTATCTGGAACAATCAATGGTAAACCAGTGTTCCTATCCATATCAACTATTCCATCTTCAATATTTTTGATATCAATACTGTTTTTATTTATATTTTTTAACGACTTAATTTTAAGTCTATCATCAATACACCTTATAGGAGATTCACCATCTTCTAATCTTATATTAAGCTGACTACAATAACTTCTTAATACCTTATAATATTCAGGTGTCATCTCTCTACTTTTTAGCCTATTAGCGATCCTGTTTGCTCTACTTCTATCTCTTACTTCAATAAGTAAATCATATAGCCATAAATCATAAAACATCTTTATCTCTTCATCTGCTATTAGACTTAGATTAACTTTCTCAAATAAAAATCTAGCGTACGCTCTATCACCACTTACTAGATAGTAGTAACCTAAAAATAATGTTGCAGAGTTAGCAGTACTAACATCTTCTCCTGCCGCATAAAACCGTAGATCAACAACGTCATTTGTTTTCAAATCTTTATTAATATATTCATATATATTAAAGGGATTTCTAGATAAACCACTTGCACAACTACTTACTAATATCGCCACTAATAACACAATAACTACGTTTAAACATCTCTTCAACTCTTGTAACCTCAATATTTAACCCTCTATAACTTATAGTAGCTGATGCTTCTTTTAGTTCATCTTCAAGCATTTCACCTTTATATAAAATAATCTTAAACTTGTTTGACAATACTTTCTCTGTATGGCTTAGAACTTTATCTACCTTTGCAACACCACGAGCTGTTATATAATTAAACTTCTTACCTTTAATATTCTCAACTCTATCATTTATCACCGTAACATTCTGTAACCCAAGTTCAGTAATAGCTTCATTTAGAAAATCACACTTCTTGCGTATAGACTCTATTAGCGTTACTTTAAGCTCTGGGTAACATATCGCTATAACTATTCCAGGAAAACCGCCACCTGAACCGATATCTGCTAACTTATCACTTGCTTTAAAGTATCTAACCGATCTCTCAACCTCTAGTAGATGAAAATAATAAACACTATCCAGATAATGTTTACAATAAAATTGATCTCTATCCTTAATATTTGTAAGGTTAAGGGTAGCACTTTTATGTAGTTCATAGAATAACTCTAATTTATCTACAATACCTTCACTAATATATAAATCTTTACCTACTATCAACCTAATAACTTCCTATATTTACGCTTTTTTAAACTTCTCTATAGCGATCTCTAACATTGATATAGCATTATGTGTCATACCTGAAATACGTAATGCTTGTCCTAAATTTTCAGGAGATATTTTTTTTAACTTCTCTACTTGTTCTAGTCTTAATCCAGATACCTTACCGTAATCTATATCTTGTGGAATACGTATAAACTCTAATTTATTCGACTTAGCAATCTCTTGCTCTTCTTTCTTGATATAACCTTCATAAAATATCTCTATCCATATCCGCTCTTTAAGTTGAGATGATAGAGTATCAACTAAACTCATCTCTTCTAAAATTGAGTAGCTAGCTTTAGGACGTTTAAGAAAATCATAAGCAGTAATACTCTCACCAAGCATTATATTATATTTAGATATTATATCAACTATATTCTTATCTGTGATCCTTATTTTTGTATTCCTTAACCTTTCAATTGTATTACTCACTACAGTACAATCTTCCAAATAACGCCTATATCTTTTATCTGATATTAATCCAAAATATTTACCATAATTTAATAACCTAACTTCAGCATTATCTTCTCTTAATCTCATTCTATATTCTGCTCTTGATGAAAAAATACGATAAGGCTCATCAACGCCTTTAGTTGTTAAATCATCTGTCATTACACCTATATAACTTTCATCTCTTTTAAGTATAAACGGTTCTTTGCCCTCTATTGATAAAGTAGCATTGATAGCCGCCATAAAACCTTGTACTGCTGCTTCTTCATACCCTGATGTACCATTAATCTGTCCTGCAAAATATAATCCATCTATTAACTTCGTTTCATAACTCTTTTTCAAAATTGTTGGTTGATATGCTATATACTCAATCGCATATGCAGGGCGTATAAACTCTGCTCTCTCTAATCCTATTATCGTTCTATACGCTGTAAGTTGTGCATCTATTGGTAGAGATGATGAAAAACCATTAATATATATCTCATTACTATCTATCCCTTCTTCCTCTAACACAATTAAATGTCGCTCTCTATCTGGAAACTTAGATACTTTATCCTCCATAGATGGACAATATCTTGGTCCTAAAGCTTTATCCTTATTATTAAAATATAATGATCTATATGTATTATCACGAACAACCTTATGAGTTTTTTCAGATGTATATGTTATAAAACAATCTATCTTATCATCATCCAATATATCTGTCTCAAACGAAAACCCTCTTCTTATACTTTCTTTTTTATATGCTTCTACTTTATTAAAATCAATACTTCTTTTATCAACCCTTGCAGGTGTTCCTGTTTTTAATCGTATAGGTTCAAACCCTAATGAATTTAACGAGCTAACTAAATGTGTAGACGCAATATCATTCATTCTACCGCCTTCATAACTCTTATCTCCAACAAATATCTTTCCATTCAAAAATGTTCCTGTTGTAATGATAATCTTTTTAGCACAGTACTCCTCATCTGATAATGTCTTTATACCGTATACACCTCTATCATTAACTAATATATCTGAAACAATAGCTTGTTTTATACTTAAATTATCTGTACTAAATAACGTTTTCTTCATACGTTCAGAATATTTATATTTATCTGCTTGAGCTCTTGAACTTCTTGCAGCAACACCTTTACTTTGGTTCAATAACTGAAACTGTATAAAGGTTGCATCTATATTTCTTCCCATTTCGCCACCTAAAGCATCTAGGTCTTTAACTAATGATCCTTTGGCTAATCCGCCTATCGCTGGATTACAGCTCATATACGCTATCTTATCAAGCGATATTGTTATAAGCATCGTGCTAAATCCACGTCTAGCAGATGCAAGCGCTGCTTCACAACCTGCATGCCCTGCACCTATTACTATAACATCATATACATCTTTATTTAGCATTTCATAATTCCTTAAAATTTACCATATATAACTTAATTCTTTACAAGACATAAACAATCCTGCTATCACACTCTTATACCTAAAATACTTTATACAATACATTTCAATCTTCTTCACAACAACTAAAATAAACATTTACTTATATAGTACATATATAAATGTAACTTATAGCAGATAAAGAAGATATAACAATCTTTCTAAATATCGGTATGTTTTACTATCTTAGATATCTCTATTGCGATAACCGATATCGCAGCTGGAGAGATTCCAGGTATTTTTCTGATCTCTTTTAAACTCTTAGGTTTAAGTAAGGCGATCTTCTCTGCATACTCTAACCTTAACCCTGGAATAGATTTATAACTGATTGAATCAGGTACTAATATATCATCATATATATCTGCTTTTTCAACCTCTTTCTGTTCTTTATCTATATATCCTTTATACTTAATTTCTACCTCTAGCTGGTCTATTAACTTCTCAGAAAGATTACTCTCGCTTATACCACTTTCTTTGATCATATCTCTATATGATACTTCTGGTCTTTTTAATAGATCGTGATACGATATATTTTTATCTTTATCCTTTAATTTATTCAATCTAGCTATTTCTAAATCTATTAGCTCTCTATCATTTAAATATCTGTCATACCTTTCTTTTCTAATAAGTCCTAATTTATATCCGTATCCTAATAACCTTGCTTCAGCTCTATCTTCTCTTAATAGTAACCGATACTCTCCTCTTGATGTAAACATTCTATACGGTTCATCAACACCTTTACTCATTATATCATCTCCTAATACTCCGATATAACTTTCATCTCTACCTAATATTAATGGATCTTTACTATCTATCGACAATACAGCGTTAACTCCTGCCATAAAACCTTGTACAGCTGCCTCTTCATATCCCGATGTTCCATTTAACTGTCCTGCAAGATATAACCCCTTTACCTTCTTTGATTGATATGAGTAATCTAACTCTTTTGGATTATAAACGTTATACTCTATCGCATATGCTGGTCTTGTAAATATAGCATTCTCTAACCCTTTAATTGATCTATAAGCTGCTACTTGTATATCATATGGAAGAGATGTTGACATACCATTAATATGGCACTCAAACATGTCTAGACTTTCTGGCTCTATAACAATATTATGTGATGTTTTCTCTGGAAAGTTTTTTATTTTATCTTCAATTGATGGACAATATCTTGGACCCTTAACTGCCATCTCTCCACTATATAGTTGAGAAGTTTTTAAATTATCTGCAACTATTCTACAAGTTTCATCGTTAGTGTATGTTAGATAACAATCTATATTCTTTAAGTTATTCTTAATACTATCTGGAGAAAACGATATATTTCCAAAATCAGATGATAATACCTCAAGCCCACTAATATCTATAGAATCAAATCTTATTCTTGCAGGTGTATCAGTTTTCATCTTAAAATGATTTAATCCTAGCTTACTTAAAGACTCTCCTAGTGCAACACTTGCAGGTTCATACATTCTTCCTGCTGACATCTTCATGTTTCCGATATAGATATGTCCATCTATAAATGTACCTGCTGTAACAACTATCTTTTTACAGAGGTATATCTCGCCAGATGCAACACTTACAGACTCTACTTCATTATTATTAATATTAATATCTGTTACAATACCCTGTTTTAGATCTAAGTTAGGAGTATCAAATATAGTAGTACGCATTCTATCTTTATAAAGATATTTATCTGCTTGAGCTCTAGTTGCCCTTACAGCCACTCCTTTACTTCTATTTAATATTCTAAACTGTATCCCTGTTGCATCTATATTTCTTCCCATTTCGCCACCTAAGGCATCCATATCTTTAACTAAGTTTCCCTTACCGATACCGCCTATCGCTGGATTACAAGGCATTAATGCCACATTTTCAATTGATATTGTGAGCAATAAGGTTTCTGCTCCCATACGTGCAGATGCTAATGCTGCTTCACAACCTGCATGTCCTGCACCTATAACTATTACATCATACTTCTTAAACATTTTAGAACCTCTATTTAAGCAAACTATCTACACAACATATATGTTTCACGTGAAACATATACTCTTAAAACAATCATAAACCAAATAGGTAAAAAATTATTACAATTACAACATTTTAATACTATCTATATATGCAAAACCGACCAGTAATGTTTCACGTGAAACATTATAATATAGGTCAACTTATATAAAACAATCAGAACTACCATTCACTCTACATCTTTATTTATATCACAATCATTTCTACTTAAATGTAGTCGCAATGTTTCACGTGAAACATTATAGACGGGATACTGTCGCAACATAAAGCTTACTTCCCTATACAAAACTTATTAAATATAATAGAAAGAACGTCTTCTGTATAATTCTCGCCTGTAATATCCTCAATCTTTCTAATAGACTCATTTAAATCAAATATAATCATATCCTCTGGAAAATTATTATCAATATTCTTAACAACCGATTGAAGCGAACTCTTAACAATCTCTAACAACATAGCGTGTCTTTCTGATACAATACCTATAGAGTTAGGTTTTATATCCCTGCTATTTAAAATCATATCCTTAATAGTAAGTAATAAGTTATTAATACCTTCGCCTGTCTTAGATGATATAACTATATCAAACTTTGAAGCATCTATACTATGCTCTAAATCGCTCTTATTACCAACCTTAATCACTTTATTACTAGCAGTAGAGTTTATAAGAGTATCAAGGCTCTTATCATTAAGTATAGAGATATCACCATCGTTCACATCAAATAATATTAAGATAATATCTGCTTTACCAATAACCTCTAAAGATTTAGAGATACCGATACTCTCAATCTCATCTGTTGATTCTCTGATCCCTGCTGTATCTGTTACAGTTACAGGTATCCCTGATATTAAAAATCGCTCACTAATAAAATCCCTTGTTGTGCCTGCAATATCAGAAACAATAGCACGATTACTATCTAGAAGCTTATTAAGTAGCGATGATTTACCAACATTAGGTTTACCAACTATAACTAAATTTACATCGTTACTTATAGATCGCAATGATTTGTATGATAACAACAGCTCATCTATTTCAACTAATAGCGGATTAACTATTTTAAGCAATCTATTATAAATACTAGAAATATCTGTATCTTCAGCAAAATCAATATCTGCTTCTAATATTGCTTTACAGTTTAGTAGTTCACTCTTAAAGCTATCAAATAGAACACCTACAGAACCATTCATCTGATCATAAGCATATCTTAAAGATGTATCTGAATCAGATGATATAAACTCTTGTATAGCTTCAGCCTCATTTAATGAAACTTTACCATTTAAAAAAGCTCTCATAGTAAACTCACCGTTTCTCGCATCTCTAAAACCTAGATCATAAAATGACCTTAATGCTGATGAGATAAGCATAGGATTACCATGAAATGATATCTCAACTACATCTTCACCTGTATACGAATACGGTGCTTTAAAATATGTTACTAAAACATCATCATAAAACCTATCATATAAAGATATAAACTTAGCAAAATACACCTTATTTGGCTCTATATGAGCTATTTGAGCCCCTTTCCTATCTTGGATAAGATTAAAGGTCTTTATCGCCTCTAAGCCTGAAATACGCACCACTATTACAGGTGAAGTTAATACAACCGTAATCGGTGCAACAATAGTCTCTCTATTAACATTATTTAACTGAATATTATTATCCATAACCCTATCTACTTATTATTATAATTAGGTATTCTAATTACTATTAATCGTTATAACAAACTAATCATAACAAACTTTTTATATCTAAACAAATACAACAATGATACTCATATCTATAATTAATAAAAAAGTTAACCAATCAAACAATTAGTTAACCCTTTAAAATTAAGTATAATAAAATTCTATGTACACCACAATAATTTATCTATCCATTCTAAGCATGAATGATTTAAGTGTATTAGACATTAACATTGTGATTGTCATCGGTCCAACTCCACCAGGAACAGGTGTAATAGCTGATACAATATTATTTACATTCTCAAAATCTACATCACCACAAAGTTTGTTATATTCATCTCTATTCATACCAACATCTATAACTACAGCACCTTTCTTTATAAAAGAACTTTTTACAAACTTAGGTATTCCGATAGCTGCCACTAATATATCTGCTTCACTACATTTCTTCTCTATATCTTTTGTTTTAGAGTGACAAACCGTAACTGTAGCATTAGCTTTAATCATCATAGCAGACATAGGTTTGCCAACAATATTACTTCTACCTATAATAACACAATCTTTACCAGCTGTATCAATATTATAATATTTTAAAATCTCCATTATTCCAGCAGGAGTGCAACTTATTAATGTATCTTCGCCGATATTTAATAGTCCAACATTGAATGGATGAAATCCATCAACATCTTTAGATGGATCTATTGCACGTAATATCTTTTTATCATCAACACCTTTAGGAACAGGTAGCTGTACTAAAATCCCATCAATTCTTTCATCATTGTTATATTTATCAATTAATTCTAATAGCCCTTCAGTAGTAATTTTATCAGAAACTCTATCAACTATAGAATAAAATCCTATATCGGATGCAGCCTTCTCTTTTGATGACACATAAACATGTGAGGCTGGATCATCTCCTGCAATAATAACAGCAATACCCGGAACTCTTCCGAACTTCTCTACACAACCTGCTACTGACTGCTTCAACTTCTCTCTAATACTCGCTGAAACCACTTTGCCGTCTAATAATAAAGACATAGACTCCTCCGTACAAATATTAATAACTAATAACAATATTTTAACATGATACATATAAAATACAAGAAAACAATCATATTCTATATATCATTATAGTTTTATATAATATAAAAATTAACATATAATACACTATCATATTTATAAATATTGATACTTTTTATATATAAGGCAAAACAGCTTTTAACTTTCTAAAAACTCTTCATCATCATTTATATCTGATGCTACAACAGCTAAAGAGATTATCTCATCACCTGATGTATTCATTATAGAAACACCTTTAGCACTTCTACTTAATGTTAACCTTATTTTAGACACAGATGTACGTATTATTTTACCACTTTTAGTAATAAGCATAATATCATGATCTATTGTTACTTGTTTTGCACCAACAACAGTACTACCTTTATCAAGTTTCATAAGGATAACACCTTTACCACCACGAGATTGTACTCTATATTCATCAACAGGAGTACATTTTCCACGACCTGCAGTAGTTACCGCAAATATCTGTGATTCAGTTTTAATAACTTCTAATGATACAACAAAATCATCAGAGTTTAATGATATACCTCTAACACCAGTAGCTGTTCTACCCATTGTTCTAACTTCAGATATATTAAATCTAATTGCTTTACCTTGACTAGTAGTAATAAAAATATCATCATCTTGAGAGGTTAATAGTGTTGATACAATTTCATCATCTTCCCTTAATTTAAGTGCGATCATACCAGATCTACTAGATTTAAAGTCAGATACTTGTACACGTTTAACTACACCTTGTTTTGTTCCAAAGAATATACATTTACTGTTATCATCATCTGATACAGTTAAGATTGAAGCTATTTTTTCATCTTGTTCTAAAGTTAATAGGTTAGAGATATGTCGACCTTTACTATCTCTATTTTGTTCAGGCACTTGATAAACTTTTAGGAAATGAACCTTACCTCTATTAGTAAAGAACATCTGTAAGCAGTGATTAGTAGTAGGTATTAACTGTTCAACAAAATCTTCCCCTTTAGAAGATGCTCCTGTTTTACCTTTACCACCACGTTTTTGTGCAGTAAAATTAGATAACAGTGTACGTTTAATATATCCGTTATGAGTAATTGTAACGACAGTTTCATCATTAGGAATAAGATCTTCCATATTAAAACCAGTTATTTCATTAGATATCTCTGTTTTACGAACATCACCGTAAACTGTTTTAATCTCTTCAAGTTCTTTACGGATCATATTCATAAGTTTCTTTTTAGAATCAAGTAGCGAGTTATAATAATCAATATCCTTTAATAATCTTGCATACTCTTCCATTAGTTTATCTATTTCTAGTCCAGTAATTTTAGCTAACCTCATATCTAAAACAGCTTGTGCTTGTATATCTGATAAAGCGTATTTTGATATTAAACTTTTCTTAGCAGTTGCAGTATCTGGAGAAGCTTTAATTAACTCTACTATAGCATCTATATTTTCAACAGCTATTTTTAGACCCTCAACAATGTGCATACGTTCAAGAGTTTTCTTTAATAGGTATTTTGTTCTACGAGTAACAACATCTACTCTATGGTCTAGAAATGCATGTAAAATAGGCATTAATCCTAATACTTGAGGCTTACCATTAACTAACGCTACCATATTATAGCTAAATGTTGATTCTAATGCTGTAAACTTATATAATCTATTAAGTATAACTTCAGCAGACTCACCTCTACGAACATCAATTAATATTTTAATACCTTTTCTATTAGATGTATCTCTTATATCAGTAATACCAACCATTTTCTTAGTATTAACAAGTTCAGCTATTTTTTCAACTAGAGATGCTTTATTAACTTGGTACGGTATTTCAGTTATAATGATCTGTTCTTTACCACCTTTTTTAAGTTCGATAATTTCTGTTCTAGCTCTAACTTTAACAGATCCTCTACCTGTTTTAAATGCTTGAACAACCTCTCCTCTACCCATAACGATTGCAGAAGTAGGAAAGTCAGGCCCTTTTATTATTTCACATATTTCATCAATTGTTCCTTCAGGGTTATCAACAAGAAATAAAAGAGCGTCCATAACTTCTGTTAAATTATGTGGAGGGATATTTGTTGCCATACCAACAGCGATACCAGATATACCATTAATAAGTAGGTTAGGTATTTTCGTTGGAAAAACAACTGGTTCTTCCATAGATCCATCGTAACTTGGAGAAAAATCAACTGTTTCAGAGTCTATATCTGCCATCAATTCGCTAGTAATTTTAGACATACGAGTTTCTGTATAACGCATTGCAGCTGGTGAGTCGCCATCTATTGAACCAAAGTTACCTTGTCCGATAGCAAGCGGATAACGCATAGAGAAATCTTGTGCTAAACGTACAAGTGCATCGTATATCGCTGTATCACCATGAGGATGAAGTTTACCCATCACATCCCCAACAACTCTTGCTGATTTTTTATTCGGTTTATTAAATTGAAGACCCATTTCATTCATTATGTATAGAACACGACGATGAACAGGTTTAAGACCATCACGCACATCTGGTAACGCTCTTCCTGCTATAACACTCATAGCGTAATCTAGATAACTATTTTTTAATGTTTCTTCAATACTTATCTCTAGTATCTGTTTATTATCCACAATTTATATCTCCTAATTGAAAAGTAACAATAACTTTATGATAAAATTAAATGTCTAAGTTACGGACATTTAAAGCATTTTGTTCAATAAATTCACGTCTAGGAGCAACGGTATCTCCCATTAATAATGAAAAAAGTTCATCAGCTGTTTCGCCATCATCTATAGTAACTTTATATAAGCTACGAGTTGTAGGATCCATTGTTGTATCCCATAACTGTTCAGCGTCCATCTCACCTAAACCTTTAAATCTAGATATCTCTAAACCTTTACGAGATTTAGCATCAACAAAGGAAACCATCTCTGATAAGGTTTCAAATATAACTTGTTCATCATCTTTTAATGATACAACGTAAGGAGCTTCACCTATATCTGTAAAGAAAGATGCTTTTCTACGTAACTCTTTAATTTCAGGTGTTGAAAGAAGATTAGTATCTATAAATGATTCATCACTATTTAATTTAAATTTGATATTATATCTGTTAAACTCTTCATTATGTACAACTTTTTGATCAACCAACTTCTCAAACGCTCCTACAGATTGAAGATGTGTTAAAAGTGTTTCAACATACCCTTTATCAGCAAGGGATTCAGGTGCAAGATCAGGATATGTTGCAAACGTTTTAACCATTGCATCGCTATAACCTTTTCTCATATATTTATAAGCCATCTTTTGATATTGTGTTACCAGTGAGAAAACATTTTTTAATTTCTTTTTATCTAAATTGTTTAAAGTGAAGTCAGATAAACCAGATGATAAAAGAAAAGCTTCTAACTCATCATCATTTTGTATAAAGCGATCTGTTTTACCTTTTTTAACTTTATATAATGGAGGATTTGCTATATAAATGTATCCTCTTTCGATAAGTTCTCTCATGTATCTAAAGAAGAAAGTAAGGATAAGTGTAGATATGTGTGCTCCATCGACATCGGCATCGGTCATGATTATAATTTTATGATATCTAAGTTTTTCAGGATTAAAACCTTCTTTACCAACACCAACACCTAAGGCAGTTATAAGATTTCGTATCTCTTGACTTGATAAGATTTTATCTAACCTAGCTTTCTCAACATTTAAGATTTTACCTCTTAAAGGAAGTATCGCTTGATAATCAGAATCTCTCCCTTGTTTAGCAGAACCACCAGCTGAATCACCCTCAACAATAAACACCTCTGTTTTAGCAGGATCTTTTTCATGACAATCAGCTAATTTACCGGGTAGTGATGTTCCCTCAAGTGCAGACTTACGTCTAGTAAGTTCTTTTGCACGACGAGCAGCTTCCCTTGCTTGATAAGCTTGAATAGCTTTTTCTAATATTTTTCGTACAATTACACCATTTTCTTCCATATAATCTTGTAGAGATGATCCTATAACAGCTTCAACAGCAGATTTTGCTATATTTGAACCTAATTTTGTTTTAGTTTGACCTTCAAATACAGGATCAACCATTTTAATAGATAATATCGTAGACATACCTTCACGAATATCATCACCAGTTAAGTTATTATCTTTTATAAGGTTATTTTTAGAAACATAGTTGTTGAACGCTTTAGTAAAAGAGGCTTTAAAACCTGCTTCATGTGTTCCACCCTCTTCAGTATTAATATTATTAACGAACGAGTAGATAGATTCTTGATATGTATCATTATATATAACTGCAAGTTCAACCATAATTCCATTACTTTCACCAGATATGTGAATAGGATTATCAAACACAAGTTCTTTTGATTTATTAAGATATAAAAGATACTCAACTATACCACCTTCAGAGTAGAAAGATTTCTCTTTATCGAACCTCTCATCTTTCAATGTTATACGAACTCCAGGGTTTAGATAAGATAACTCTCTAAATCTACGTGCTAAAGTATCGTATGAAAACTCTAAAGTATCAAATATTTCTCCATCAGGTTTAAAGGTTATTTTTGTACCTTTTTTATTAGTATTACCAGTTTTAACAACTTCAGTAATAGGTTTACCACGTTCATAACTTTGAATATAAACCCCACCTTCACGTTTAACGGTTACTTGTAGAGTTTCAGATAGTGCATTTACAACCGAAACACCAACACCGTGCAGTCCACCAGATGTTTTATATGAATCAGTATCAAATTTACCACCAGCGTGCAGAACGGTTAAAACAACCTGAACTGTAGGTATTTTAGCGGTTGGGTGCATACCAACAGGTATACCTCGACCGTTATCTTCAACAGTTACAGATCCATCGACGTGTAATATGATCGTTACATTATCACAATGACCAGCCATAGCCTCATCAATAGAGTTATCTATAACTTCATAAACGAGGTGATGAAGACCTTTAGAACCAGTAGAACCGATATACATTCCAGGACGTTGACGAACAGCTTGAAGCCCTTCTAGCACTCTAATACTATTTTCACTATACGTGTTGGTATTTGTTGGTTTCTCTGACATATTAATTACTATCCTCATGAAGATAAACTAAATACTTATCTAAATATATTTTATTACATATCTTGGTATTATAGTAGATTTTATAAAATTTATCATCTCTTTTTTATTAAAAAACAAAATATTAGAAAAAATCCCTTTACTATCATTACAAATCTGATATATCTATCACATTTTCATAACCTTTTCTTTCATTATCTATCCCTGAATAAATCGTTTGTCGTCCAGATGATAAGATATTTCTCAATTTTTCAGAGTTATTTTTATCAAGTCCAGATTCAAAATCATCTAATAAACAGATCACCTCCTCACCACGTTCACCTTCAATCATATTGATTAAAGTTAACATAACTATCAATGAAAAAATCTTTTTCTGTCCAAAGGATGAATATCTTTCAATCGCTTTATCATATTTATACATATAAAACTTATCTCGTTGTGAACCGTAAAGAGATCTTTTAATATAAACCTCTTTACTAAATAAACTATCATCTAAACTATTACTTTCATAATGAAGATAATAATTAGAAAACTCTTTAAAATCTTCGCCACAGTAAGCTGATAAACCTATATTTATTTTATCAACTGTAGCTAACCTTTTTTTATATATTATGTTTGATAGATGAAAAATCTTCTCATTTAAAATATTTATATATAATTGATCATAACTATTTTTAGATATCTCTTCATTTTTTTGATCTATATATCTATTATAAGATCTAAGTTCATTAATATAATTTATATCTGTATAGAATATCGATCGATCAATAAATGAGCGTCTATCACTTTGAGATACTGATAATATCCCAAGATGATCAGGAGTGTATGCTTTAACTAAATGAGAGTATAAATACTCGTTATAGCTATTAATACTATCTCCATCAATAGTTAATGTTTTTTTATTATGATATTTTAAAACTATCTCTTGTTCACTCATATCTGATTGTTGAAACATAATACCTTCAACTCTTAAAAACTTCTCATTAAACGATATTAATGAAGATAAAGGCTGACGCTTAAATCCACGCATAGATAGAAGAAGATAAATTGATTCTAATATAGAGCTTTTACCGATACCGTTTGCACCTATAAATAAAGTCTCTTTATTAAATGTTAAATCTAATTTTAAATGATTACGAACATTTAATAGCTTTAACTGAGAAAGTAGCATTAAATCTTGTCAATAGAGATCGGAACTATTAAATATCTATATCTATCTGATTCTGGAGTAATTAATGCTGGTGAACGATGACTATTCATCTCAAGAAGAAAATGTTCTGATTCAACATTATTTAATATTTCTTGAAGAAGCCTTGCATGAAAAATAATGTTAAATGGATCACCTTTATACTCAATATCTTCAATAGTCTCTTTACCTAAACCATGTTCAGTTTCTAAACTAGATAAAGTTAATCTACCTGTTTCAAAAGATAAAGAAATACCCGGAGAATCTTCATCAGTAATTGTTGCTATCCTTTTAGCTGTTTCCATGAATATCTTTTTATTTAATCTTGCTTGTATAGGGTAATCATTTAAAAATAATTTCGATACACCTTTAACAAACTTTTCTATTAATTTAGTGTATACAGTTATATTACCAGATTTAAAAGACATCTGTTTTTTATCTGTAGATATTTCAATAATATCTCTGTTCTCAATTATTTTCATTAATTCAGTAACAGTTTTTTTAGGAATGTTTACAATAAACTCATCAGAAAAATTCATATCAAATATAGTATTAGCAATAGCAACTCTTTGTAAACCCGTTGCATAAACCTCTAAACAATTACCGTAAACATTAAAATGTGCTCCAGTATATTCAACTTTCTGATGCTCATTAGAAACACAGAATGAAACTCTTTTAAATAAACTTATTAAATCCTTAGATGATAGTTTAAGATAATACTCTCCAGTTATAGGAGCCATCGTTGGAAATGTTTCTATATCAGTTGTAGCAAGCCTAAATAATGATTTACCAGATTTAATATTTAATCTGTTGTCATGAAAGTTAAATTCTACAATAGAAGTTTCTGGAAGCTCTTTTACTATCTCTAAAAGTTTCTTACAACTAACTGTTAAAGAACCAGACTCAATCATATCTACATCAATTGTTGCAGAAAAACCTATCTGATAATTTGTTGTACGCATAGTTAATACATTCTCTTCAACAGAGAGATAAACATTTTGAAGTAAAGGGTTTATAAACTTACTACTTGTAAATCCATTTGCATATTGTAAGTGAGTAAGTATCTTTTCTTTTATAACTGAAAATTTCATTAAAACTATCCTCATGCGATAAATTTCTATTTATATTTATATTTTGTTGTTATTATAGGACAACTTATAACATTGTACAAGTAAATTAATCTCTTATTTTATAATAACTTTTATAACTCATAACAACATTTAAATAATACTCAAATCTACTAACAACTTCTAGCAGTGTTATAATATATCATCGTCTAAAGTGGAGAAAATAATTATATAAATATAAATTTATTATTTTTTGTATTATATAATAGTTCAATTGTGTATAACAGCTAAATCTAAATATTAATAACAGTTAAAACTCACCTAACTATATCGTAACAAACAACTTTTATTGTGGAAAACTTAATTGATAAGTTTCATTTTATCAAGAAGAAGATTTATAGTACCTTCAAGTTCGTGATTAGACAGTAATTCATCTGTAATTTTATTTACAGCATGAAGGGCTGTTGAATGGTCTCTACTAAAGATAGATGATATCTCTGTGTATGATAGAGATAGTTTTTCACGTATAAGATACATAGCTATACTTCTTGCAAGAGCGATTGTTTTAGATCTATTTTTTGATTTTAGATCGCTAACTTTTAATTGATAGTATTTAGCAGTTAATTCAAGAATACTATCAGGAGATAAACTTTTATCTCTTTTCATTAGAAAATCTTTAAGATGTTTTTCAGCAAACTGAATAGTAATATCTTCGTTATCAATTGATGCGAGAGTAAATATTCTAAGAGTAGCTCCAAGAATTTCACGAGTACTATCACTTTTAAGATTGTTTGCAAGATATCTTATTATGTCGTCTGAAAATCTTTGAGATGTTAGATCTTCAATTTCTATATATTTTTTTATAATAGCTTCTTTCTCTTCTACAGATGGTGTTGATACATCTACCATAAGTCCAGATGTAAATCTTGATGATAATCTAGGATCGAGTTCTTTTATATTATTAGGAGATGTGTTAGATGTAAGAACGATCTGTTTCTGTGTTGCATAAAGTTGACTGAAGGTAAAAAAGAATTCTTCCATTGTTCTACTTTTACCAGCTATAAACTGTACATCATCGCATAGAAAGAGGTCTATATTTAGATATCGTTGTTTAAAGCTATCAAGTTTGCTAAGACGCATAGATGTAACAAAATCATTAACAAATGATTCTCCTGTTGTATAAAGTATTCTATATTTAGGAAAGCGTTCTTTAAATTCATTACCTACAGCATGCATTAGATGAGTTTTGCCAAGTCCAACATCTCCGTATATATATAATGGATTGGCTGTTGTTTTACCACTTATGAGTGATGAGCAGGCTGCATGTGCATAACGGTTAGATGTACCTACAACAAAGTTATCGAATGTAAATCTTTTATTTAATGGTAGATCAAAAGTTGTATCAGTAGTAGTTGTATTTCTTTCAACTTGAGATACAGTACGAATAGTTTGATCATCTTTATTTTCGATAGATATTACTATATCGACATCTGATCTTAATCCTAAATTATCTTTAAATGTTTTTTTGATTAAAGGAAGATAGTTTTCCTCAACCCACGTTTTAAAAAATTTATTAGGAGCAGTTAATATAACTGGATTACCGTTTAATGTTTTAATGTTAAGTGGTGAGAGCCACTGATTAATTTCTGCTTCAGTTAGCTCACTTTTAAGAATATCAAGAATATTTAACCATGTACTATTATCTTTCATAAATCTCCCTATTAAACAACTAAAAAACCTGTAAAACTTATAATATCAACTATGTTATTAACCGTATGTAATAAAATATTTTCTTTTTACTGCTACTTAGTAGTAAAAAGTATATCAATAATATCATCAACTGTATGATAACGGGTTTTATCTTATAATTAAATAGATTATAATAAGTTTTTATAATCTATCTTAAAATATAAATGTTATTGTTGTTCCAAATGAGTAACCAAAACCTGTATAGTTTGTGCTACCCACTGTATCATAAAAAGTTTTCCCTACATAATGTTTACCTGATATAAGAAGTTGAAAGTAAGGAGATACTTGAATAAAGTTTTTAATACTTATAGCATATTTAAATCTTAACCAGTACAGTTCGCTATAATATTTATTTCTACTAAAATAGTTATCATTTACGATATTGGTTAATAGATATCTTTCATGTTCTATTTGAAACTCTACTGTAAAGGTATTACTATCGTTAGGAGTTAATAGATATCCTACTGTTAGATCTAATACAGGTTGGTAGTTTATTTCAAGCCCTTGATACCTTGAGAACTTTACTTTAAGATAGTTTAATGGATAGCCTACTATAAAAGTTATACGAGGATTATGATACTCATATCTTATCATAGGAAGAGGAAAAGTTTCTCCAAATGGAGAGTATGTTGAATAAAATATCCCAAGATATAATCTATGATATCCTCCTCTATTAGAGCCATCTTCGAAAGCTGTTTCAGCTTTCTTACTTTCAAGTAGTTTATATGCGTAAAAACCTTCAAAATCTATAAGGTTTAATAGAGAAAACGGTTGATTAGATGATGAGGCTATGCTAGCACCGAACCAATGATTTCCGACTGTATGTGAATATCCAACACCAACACTTGTTAAGTTACTACTAGTATTAATCGCTGTCAAGTTAGATATTTGATATGAGAAGTTTGAGTTACCTAATTGGTTTGAACCAGAAATGTCAAATTTTGCAGCATCATAATTATCAGAGTTTATATATCTATAATCTATCTGATTGTCTTGATACGGGTAATATAGTGGTGATGGATATCGCTCTGCATATGCAGGTGATAATATTGTTAAAAATAGCACTAGAGGTAAAAATTTAAATAAATGTTTTAATAACACAATGGAACTCCGTTAATCTAATATCTTCAATTTGTTAGAGACGATTACTGTTTCTTTACAATCTAAAATACCAGATGCATATCTAACTCCAGAATATATCGGCATATCGTTTAATATTGCAAATTCAACTATCGGTGAGTATAAAGGTATAGAGTCGAAAATAAAACCTTCGGCATCTTTATATTTATTTAAATCAAATACAGATACTTTTGAAAAGTGTATAATCATACCTTTATAGCTATCTAAATTTAGATCGGTTGTAATAACGCCACTACTATCTTTATCGTTTAAAGATAGTACATCTATAACTTTATTTTTTAATATTGCTGTAGATATATATTTATTTGTTTCATTTATCGTTAAAATATCTTTTACGTACACCTCTTTAGGTTTAAATAATGTTGAAAATCTATAAAATTTATTTCTTTTGAAAGAGATCGCATTAAATAGATCTCCATAAAAATTTCCGTTAAAGAGTTTATAAACATCATCGTAGTCTAAATAATAAAATCCATCAGTTGAGTCAATAAAATCTTCTTTTAGATGGTTTTTAAAATATTTATCGAGTGCTGTTGTCATATATCCCATAAGGTTTGATAGAGTTAGTAGAAAATCATCTCTCATATCTAATAATCTATGGATACGTTCAACTATACTTTTAATCTTTTTAGATGCAAACAATGAATGTTTTATATTTAACTCTTTAATTAATATATCGTAATTAGATGGTTCATGATTATCTATACTACTATTTGATTTAATCTTTTTAGATAAGAAATCAAAGAATGTAAAAACATCTATATCTTTAGCTTTATTAAATATATTTTCTTTACGGGTTTTATATATTAATTTTAATAATTTATTTCTATCGGCTGTTAGCTCAAAAAGATCATTAAATGCAGATATTAATTCAATAACAAAAAATGTATGAACAATAAATATTTTTATATATACGTTAAATAAGAAATCACCTTTAATAGAGGCTATATTAGTTGATTGAGATTTATGTTTTAATTCATCTAATATCTCTACAATCTCTTCAATTAAGTCTGGGTATAGAGATCGTTTTAATTTTGATGTTTTGCTTTTAGATTTTAAATATAGTGGTGTTTGGTAGTTTAGTCTAAATTGATATGAGTTAATTCCGATATAGTTTAACGATTTTTCGTAATTTTGTAATGTTATATATGGTGTGTTAAAAACATTAACAGTAGATGGGGACACAGTTTTAAGTCCAGCAGAAATAAACAACGGATATAGAATATCAGGATTCTGCTCTAAGATAGATGCAGTTAAAGGAGATACTGTATCAGGAAAATAATCATCAATAAAGCTGTTAGATAAGATTGTTTCTCCATCAAGATAAAATCTATCACTAATTTCACATTCAGCATCAGTAAACGGTCTCTCAATAGATTTATCTTTAAGATTATAATCAAGTGAGTTTATATGTTCAATTTTAGATATTGATTTTATGAAAACTTTATTTTGTGATATTATAAAACTTACAGAAATATCTACTAAATTGATATCTTCTAAGGTATTGATAACTTTACATATCCTACTCCAATCAGAAGAGTCAAGTAGATTATCAAAACCAGATATAACTCTGTAGAAGTTTTTATATATACCTTTTAATAGAACAGCTTCAAAGCTAGAAAATTTTAAATAGTAGAAAGCGTTATTTGATTTATATCTAGAAACTCCTTCAAACTCAAACGATATATTATCATCTGAACTTTCACTTTCTTTTTTGCTTTCAAATATTTCTACCCCAGCATCAGATGCTTTTTCTAACAGTTCTTTATTACTCATAATTATTTTATTTATCCGATGTTTTTAATAACAGGTTTGTAATGTATGCATATTTCTCTTTTGCTTTAACTATTATATCGTTAGGAAGAGTAGGAGCGGGCGGTTGTTTATTCCAATCTAATGTTTCAAGATAATCTCTTACAACTTGTTTATCCATGCTATCTTGAGAACGACCAATTTCATAAGTTTTTTTACTCCAAAACCTTGATGAGTCAGGAGTTAAAACTTCATCTATCAATATGATTTCGTTGTTATACATACCGAATTCAAATTTAGTATCTGCTAGAATGATTTCATGTTCTGATGCGTAGTTGTTAGCTTTATTATATAGATCAATTGAGTATTGTTTTAATTTTGATGCAGTATCATCGCCTATCAGTTCAACGACTCTATCGTATGATATAGGTTCATCGTGTAATCCAACATCTGCTTTTGTGCTAGGAGTAAATAGTGGAGTTTCAAACTTTTCAGATTCTTGCATACCGCTTGGAATAGTTATACCTGATATCATAGATGTTTGTTTATAATCTTTCCAACCAGAACCAGTTATATATCCTCTAACTACACACTCAACAGGTAATGGTTTAGCTTTTTTAACAAGCATACTTCTACCTTCAAGAATATTTTTATATTGATGACAGATTTCTGGCATTTTATCTATATTAGTTGTAATGAGATGATTTTTAACAATATCTGATGTAAAGTTAAACCAAAATTCTGATAGTTCCGTTAAAAATTTACCTTTAGCTTCTATACCGTTTGGAAGAATCACATCAAATGCAGATATTCGATCTGTTGATATAATAAGCAAATTCTCTTCAATTTCATATATATCTCTTACTTTTCCTCTTCCTAAGAGTTTTAGTTCAGACAAGTTTGTTTCTAATATTGCAGACATAATATTACACCACCTATATATTTAGATACCAATTTTAATTTATAAAACATAAAATAGCAATTATAAATCCTTTAAGTGCGTAATTTAGATAAATTAATAAGCTTTTGTTTATAAAGTTAAATAAATATTGCAATTAAATTAAATAGATAATATCTTAGATATATAAGGTATATTTTTTTTTAAAAATATGTATATTATAATATGTTGGTTTACGATTTGCTAAATAGCTAAATATTGGAGGTAAGTAGTATGAGTCTGGATGCTGTTGATGTAAAAATTATTAATATGTTAATTGAGAATGGTCGTGTATCATACACAGATATATCTAAAGTGGTAGGAATGAAACTTCCTTCTATTATAGATAGAATAAAGAGATTAGAAACAAACGGTATAATTACTGGATATTCAACAAAAATTAATCATCGTAAATTAGATTATGACATATCTGCTTTTATAGGTGTAAGTATTGATAATCCTATGCACCTTGAAGATTTTAATAATGAAGTTGCATTGATTGATGATGTGATTGAGTGTTATCATATTACAGGAGAGTACTCTCTACTGGTTAAGATAATAGCTAAAAACACAACAGAGCTAGCTATAATTATTAAAAAGATAAGAGCGTTGACTGGTGTTGTAAATACTAATACTATGTTAGTTTTCTCAACTTTACTTGATAGAGAGCATAGAGTTTAATCATATATCTTTATACTTAATAGGGATTGTTAAGTTCTATTTTATATATAAAGTGTTTTTAAGATGTAGTTAGATATAATAATCAATATAGAAAGTGTGTAATGTCGTTATCAGTTATCATTCCGATATATAATCGTAGGTGTCAACTAAGAGATGCAATTGACTCTGTATTATCGCAAAGGTGTATTGATGAGATTATTGTAGTAGATGATTTTTCAGATGAACTATCCTATAAAGATGTAAATCAATATCTACCATCGGTTAGATATTTCAGGACAGATGAAAATAAAGGTGTATCGACTGCAAGAAATATCGGTGTATCTTTATCTAAATCAGAGTATATCGCATTTCTTGATTCAGATGATATTTATCTACCTTTAAAATGTAATCATCAATATCGGTTTATGTTAGATAACGAATATAAAATATCTCATACAAATGAATTTTGGTATAGAGAGAATAGATTTATTAATCAAAATAAAGATATGGCTAGATATGGTGGAGAGATTTTTTCTAAGATATTAGATAAATGTAGAGTTTCTCCATCAACACTTATGATCGAGAAAAAACTGTTTCAGTCAGCTAATGGTTTTGATGAGGCATTAAGAGTTTGTGAAGATTATGAACTGTTATTAAGGTTATCAATAGATAATATTATTGGATATATAGAAGATAGATTAACTATTAAAAGATCTATAACAGATGATCAACTATCTAAATCTATAAAATATATTGAGTCAGTACGGCTTAATATTTTAGAAGATTTCAGAAGAAAATATTTAGATCAATTAAAATTAGAAGATAGTATTGCATTAAACTTAGAGATTGAAAGAAAGTTGAATATAGTAAAAAAAATATTTTGAGATATTGAGATTAATATTTGTTTAATAAGGTAATAGTTTCTTAAAATTAGCTAAGTTAATTGATTTTATATTTTAGATAGGTATTAAGTATATTTATTTATGTGGTGATGTTTGGTGATTTAAGCAAACTGTTATTAATATAACAACAGCTATCTTCGTATTGCATCTCTTTTTGCTTTCTCTTCTATTTCTTTATCTTTTTCACTTTTAAATCTTTCAATATCTGTTTTATATTTAGGTGGGTCAATAGGGAGTTTACATAATTCCATTTCACTTGGATCGTATGAGCAATCGAAGATTTCACACTGTTGAAGTTTGTAAGATCGTTTATTCATAGTATTAAGTATTTTATTTTCGTTATCAATATTTTCAACTAATGTCCAATATCTTACAACTTCTTGATTATTGTTATTTTCAGATGTACATATAAGTATTGATGATCCGTAACGCATTGCATCAATTGTCGTGATAGCTGTGAGAAACGGTATAGATAAGATTATTATTGCTAACTTTAGAATAAACATATATAAAGTATAGAAGTTATTACAGGTAGATGTCAAGAGGATATCTACTATTAAAACAATATCTAGCAGGTTAAAAATGAGTAGATTATTTTCAATAAATTTTTATATTTTCTTTATATTACTTTTTTTATCTATAGATTTATACTCTCAAAAGATAGAACAGAAATATATATCATCAGAACCAAAATTAACAGAACCTGTAGATAGAGATGTTAAAGATATTGATGAGCCAGCAGAACCTGATATGGGTAGTGCACAGATAGATACTTTAGAAGTTCCAGAGCCTGTAAATATTGATATAGAAGATCCACAGAAATATCTTGGAGAGTTTTATGATGATCATCTATTAGCGGAAGAGCCACCAGAGATAAACCTTAGAGATGCGTATATAGGCGATGGTTGCCCTGTTGGAGTATATTGTGCTGATAACTATGAAAACCTTATGATAGAGCCTCCTTATGTGCCTGGAGAGATGTATATACCTCAACCAGTATCAGCATGCCCACCGAATGTAAAATGTAATTAGTTTTAAGACTGGTTATTGAAAATAAATAGATAGTGGTATATCAATCAATATTATTATACAACCTATATAAATTGTAGCTACCTTCAATCTTAAATATAATTACAATTACTGTTAAATATAGCAACTTTCAATATTTAATATAGTTCGTTGAAGCCTTAAATATTATTAATCTAAGTTGAAAAGTATATAGTTATGTTTACAAAACTGTAAATATAATTAGTGTAATTATATCAATTCAGCGTATGTTTATAAATATCTTAATAAATCTTTTATCTGTCAAAACTAGTCTAATATAAGTGATATTGTTTTAGATTATCTAGTCGATTATTATGGAAAGGCTAATATTATGGCTTGATATGTTCCAACTATTCCAGATACTAATATTTTCACACCGATAGCAACAATAAAAACCTGCATTATTCTTGATACAACAAGTAGAATAAGCTTACCTGTTATCAGTTCAATAAGGTTTGAGAAAAAGAATAGGAAGAACATTAATACAAATGCAATAACAGCTGAAAGGATTGTAGTTGATAATCCGACATCGTTTGTCATAACTATGATAGTTGATAATGTTCCAGGCCCAACCATCATAGGAAACGCCATAGGTATAATGGCTTTCTTTATTATATCACTATCAGAATCGGTTGAATTTAGATTTATTGTAACATTAGCAGGAAACATCAATTTTTTTAATCCCATAGCAATAAGAATAATTCCTCCAGCTACTTTCAAATGATAAAACTCTATATTAAAGAAGTAATGCATAATAAATCCACCAGTTAAGGTGAAGAACATAACTATTATAAATGAAACTAATATAACGGCAGAGAACACCTTTCTTCTAGTTTTTTTAGAAAGCCCTTCTGTCATTAATAAACATTGTGGAAGGCTATTAAATGGGTTTATTAGTGCAAATATTGATGATATGGCTATAATAAATTCGTTCTGCATTTATATCTCCTGTAATGTGATAGGGTATACGGTTTTTTTAAAAATGCAAGTTAAATAAGTTGACATATATTTGTAATTATCGTTTGATAGATATATAGAAAGTAGGAGGATAACTATGAAAAAGATATTAGAGAGTAGTAACGCACCAAAACCGTTAGGACATTACTCACAAGCTGTAGAGATTAATAATACTATCTATCTATCAGGACAGATAGGGCTTAATCCAAATACAAATTATTTAGCTATAAACCTTGCAGCTGAAGCTGAACAGGTAATGAAAAATATTAAGGCAGTACTTGAGTCAGCGAGTTTATCGTTAGATAATATTGTTAAAGTAACAATTTACCTTAAAGATATGGAGTATTTTCAAAAATTTAATGAAGTATATGCTAGTTTCATGAAAGATAATCATCCTGCAAGAAGCTGTATAGCTGTAGCTGGACTACCTAAAGATGCTAATGTTGAAGTTGATGTTATAGCTGTTAGGTTTGATGAGAATGAAGATTTTAACTAAATTTAAATTTTGAAGAATACTATGTTTTATATATCAGGTTGATATATTTTAATAGATTTATTTTGATCTTTTCTACCTAAATAAGTTAGAGGAGATGAACTGATGATTATGTTATTATACATCAATCTTGATAGTTTTAATGTAAAGAAGATTATAGATATCTCATAAGTTAGATCTGTATCAAACCCTTTAGTCTCATTGAAAGATTTTTTAGAGAATAATATAAATTTATCTGATATTGCATCTACTTTATGCGTATATCTATTAATAGGATCGATAAGTTTTAAATAATTAAAATTATCTCCTCTATAATTATATGTTGCGATATGTTCTTTAACAGATAAACCTAATAAGTAGATTTTATTATTTTTATATAGTATAGGAAGAGTAACTGATCCAACATTATTAAGAGTTGAGTAACCTAATAAATCATCAAGTGAAAAGTTTTCATTAAGTTTTATATCAGCGTCAATCAATAATATGTACTCTGAATTTAAATCAGTTATAATTTTATTTAATTTTTCGAGAGTTTGTGTATCATTTAAGTTTATCGAAGAGTTTTTTAATTTAGGTAACTCTATAATTTCATAATTATCATAATTTATATTCTGATTAATATTATCTACAACATTTTTACTACTATCTTTTATATTATTTATGATAATTGAAACTTTAGGTTTAGAGTTATTTTGATAGATTACATTAAATCTATTTGCTTCATTGCTTTCAACATTTGCTTTAATATTACTACGTTTAAGATGTTTTGTTAAGGCTTTAATAGATGCTTCTGTTGTGTATGATTTAGATGAGGCATCAAGAGATGTAGACTCTGCATGAGCTCTCCAAAAATATAGTATTTTAGGGATATGATAAATATTATTCGTTTTATCAACTACACGTAAAAATAGATCGTAATCTTGAGAACCGTTATAATTGCTATCAAAATGACCGATTTCATCTAATAAATCTTTTTTAATTACTGATAAATGACATATATAGTTTGATGATTTTAGATAGAATATATCAAAATCAGGTTTAATCACAGGAACGACTAAGTTATGTGGATAAGTTAACGCTTCGTCAGTGTATATAAAATCAGGATCGTAGATATTTATCGCTTTTACAACTTCAAATAGTGCTGATGAATGAAGTATATCATCGTGATCTAGTAGTGCAATATATTCTCCTTTAGCTATCTTTAAAGCTTCATTGCTATTATCTGATATACCTTTATTTTCATCAAGTTTTATATATATAATTCTGCTATCTATTGATTGATAATATTTACAGGTTTCTTCAACAGAAGTAGTAGTTGATCCATCAGCTAGAACTAGTTCCCAGTTTTTATATGTTTGATTAATAGAAGAATTTAGCATCTCTTTTAGATATATTTCAGGAGTATTGTATAGAGGAGAGATTATACTGATAAGTGGAGTAATATTAAATTGGTACTCTTCTTCATATTTTTTTCTTTCACAAGATATATTAGGAGATATATCGGTTGATCTATTAGTAAATTGAACTTTGATTTTATGAAATGTAAGTAGTAAAGTGTTATAGATTCCGATATCTTTAATTTTTTTGTATATTCTAATAAGAACGATTTTAAAAAAATTCATAATATATCTCCTACTATAAAAATAGAGTCAAATGTGCTAACTTTACTATCATCAGAATCTATATCTGTTATAAGAATAGTTCCATTACCTAAGGCGATCTCGATACACTCTTTATTAGCAGATATAATTTCTCCAACTTCGCCATATTTACCGTACCATTTCTCTAAATATGCTGCAACAATATAGTATTTATGATCTTTATGATAGAAGAATGAGTTTTTATATGGATACCCAAATGAGCGTATAAAGTTGTATATATATATAGCAGATTGGCTAAAATCAACTAGATGATCTTGATCTCTAATTCTTGATGTATATGATGCTAATTTATAGTTTTGTGGTGTATGAGTAAATTCATTATTATTTTTTGTAATTGTAGATAGGAATGAAGATATTTCTATAGCAATTTTTTTCATAAATATTGCAGGTATATCATCATGTTCGATAGGTATTTTTTTCTGATATATAATATCTCCAGCATCAATTTCCGTAAATTCTTTATAGATAGTTAATCCAGATATAGCGACACCTTTTTGTATCTGTTCGGTGATAGCAGAGTAGCCTCTATATTTTGGTAATAGTGATGGGTGAGTATGATATATAGGTATACAAAGATTAGTATAAATTTCTTTAAAATATGATTTAGGCCAATCAATTGTAAGTATAAAGTCGTATTGAGAGAGGTTTTCATCTGATAGTAATGTACCTTGATTACTACTATCTATGGTAGATATGTTAATAAGGTTAGAGTATGTGGATATATCACCAGTATCTCTTTTTCTAAGCGAGTTTTTACGATTTGTTACTATATTAAAGTGAAGGTTATTACTGATTAATTCTATTAATGTGAGTTCTCCAAGTAGTCCAGATAGAAAGATAATCGGTTTCATAGATCAAGGTAGTTAGTTTTATCGTTAATAAGTTCAAGATATAAAGGTATCATACTCCATGCATCAACTGCGGCATATTGTATCTGTTTATCGGTTAAAGTTTTTTTAGCCCAATTAGTTATTTGAGAACTTTTAAGTAGTTTTTTATTTAGAAACCTTGCAACAAGTGACCTTGCATTACTTTTTTTAAGCCCTTTAGACTTTGCCATAATAGATAGATCGGAGAAATTTTTAGGTTCAATTTTTCTAGATAACTCTTTAAGTTTTTTAATATCAGTTGTAAGTCCTAAACCGATTTTTAATATAGTGGTGCTATTAAGTATATCAATTAATCCAGTATGAATATTACTTTTTTTAACTCTAAATAGATATACTTTATCAGTCGTTGCAATTTGAATTAAAGATATAGGATAAGTTTGTCCTTTAATAAATGCAGGTCTAGATTCTGTATCAAACCCGATTCTTTCAGCTTGTTTTATCTCTTCAATATGCTTATCAATATCTGGATCATCTATGTTTAGTAGATATATCTTTCCATCAAATAAAAGTGGTTCAAGTTCATTTATGATATCATTAGATATATCTTCTAAGTATCTCAGATTATTTTCAGAAGCAGTAGAGCTTTCTGTCATGGTTTATTCCTTTCATTAAATAGCTGAAATAATGATATAACATTATCTTTAGATATCGCACGAATGTTTTCATTTTTAATAGCTTCATATATCTCTTTTCTATGAACAGAGATATCTCTTGGAGCATTAATTCCCAGTTTAACAGTTTTTCCAACAACATCAACAACAATGATCTCAATTTCATCA
The DNA here is from genome assembly GCA_947039395.1 of uncultured Deferribacteraceae bacterium. Lineage (GTDB taxonomy): Bacteria > Chrysiogenota > Deferribacteres > Deferribacterales > Mucispirillaceae > CAMQYB01. Next base: position 95,940 of record CAMQYS010000003.1, read on the forward strand.
CCTATCATTATGCTTTCGTTATTCTTTCTAGATAGTATTAACATAACCAATACTCCTATTTAGCAGGAAAGAGAGATTTCTTTATTGGGAAAACATCGTTATCAAGTATTATCTGTTTAGCTATTTTTTTATCTAAGTTAATGATAAGTGGAGCACGTAAATTTGCAGTAGATTTAGTTGGATCCTCAGGGATAACAACTATAGAAAAGATTTTCATATTTTCTATATCATCAACACTTAATACTTTCATTTCACGTTTAGGTATAGTTGGTTCATAGTCCGTGAAAAATTTTGTAGCCTCTACAAGAATAAAACAGATATCATTATTTTCTACTGATTGAAACCATATAAATGGATACGATGATTCATTAGAAATTAATAAAAACTCATTTAATTCATTAAAACCTAAGAGTGGGGAACAAAGAGTTACCACGTCACTCTCGTTATACTCTATCTCTCCCAACTTTGCAGAGTTTATCTTTAGGATAGACATACACACCTCATAAAAAATTGATAAATTAATACATTCTACTACTCTATAATATATATATAAAAAACTAGATTACCTTAAAAAATCTAATAACGATATTGATAGCATATTAGTAGTTACCCTTAAAGCTGTTTTATAAGCTTCTGTAGCAAGTGCTTGCTCGGTCATAGCAGCGGCTATATCTTGAGGAGTTGATCCAAGATAAGATGATTTAGTATACTCACTTGCCCCAATTACAGTAGTGTGGAAAGTGGTTACGGACTCAGTTCTTGCTAATCTACTACCAACATCAGCACTTGCTTTTAATAGTTGTTTCTCTATCTGATCAAGATAGTCGATTTGTTCTTCAATACCTGTTCCGATGGCTGCCTCAAAAGAATTAGTAGCATTTAATTTTCCTCTGTCAAAACCTAGATATAAACCATCAGCAACATATGTAAATTCGCCAGCGGTATTGATAGGAACTTCTTGAATAGTTCCACCATTTTCTGATGTAACACGTATCGTTGTTTGATCTCCTGCTTTAGGAAAACCTAATGTACCGTCATAATCATTCTCTATAGATAAGCTTCTCATAGTAGCAGGATCTGTTGTAAATGATAATTTACCTTCACTATCTAGTTTTGCACTTAATCCTGTAAGATCGGTATCTAGTGCGATTAATCTATTAATCTCATCAGTTAACTCTTTAGGAGAGGCATAATCTTTTTTATCTAACGTAATAGATCTACTTCTTTCTGCTCCATTAACATCAATATAGTTGAAAGTTAATGTTCTGGCTTCATCACTTGAATCAGATAAGTTAGTATTCGTGAGTTTGTTAGGAGCTTTAGCAGAGATTACAGTACCAGTATCAGGGGTTGTAATTCCCAACTCATTGTTACCGTATGATCCAACAGGAGGTCCAACAGGTTGACCGTTAACATCCTTTTCATTAAATACTAATGCACCAGTAGTACTGTCAAAAGATGCCATAACTCTACCCGCTGTATCGGTAGCTAACTCTGCATTAATTGCAGTAAGTAGATCTGCTTTAGTAGCATATGTTGCAGGAGCTGGCAAAGTAATCTGTTTAGATGGATTAGCAGTATCGCCTATATCTGTAATATAGAAATTTGTGTCAGTTAACGTTAATGGAAAACCAGTATCTGGTAGTGGTTCATTACTTAAAGATCCAAACCCCATTATAAAATTGCTTAATGTATTTTTAGAAGCATTTTCAGGTAGTTTTCCAATATTTTCAGTAAATGAAACTATTTTTGTTCCATTATTAGATTCCATCACAATCTTACCGTCAGAATCTGTACTGTATGTAATCCCTTCATTTTTTAACTGTGGATTATTATTTAATTCTTTAACTATATATGCGTTAGTTGATGCAGCATCAGTTAATGGAGGAAAAGCTTCAGATAGATCTATATCTATATCAACAGTAGAGCTTTTACCTGTTACATTATCAAACATATTAATACCGAAAGATATTTCACTACCTAAATCGTTAATTATATCTTGATCAAAACCTATTGTACCAGATGTTGAATATGATTCATGCTGTATATAGAACTCATCATCAGAACCGTTTTGCATTACTTCATATCTCCAGTTATCATTATAATTACCTTTATATGTTCCATCAAATTTTGGCATAGCAGTTGATCCTAATGATGAGTTTCCCCATGCTGAAGGCTCACCAAAACCGTTTTTATCGATGTTATATTTCAATGCATGTTCTAAATTTGTTAATACTCTAAATAAGTTATCGTTACTTCCATCATTTGTAGTTTTCATTACTCCAAGCGATATTTTTGTATCATCTACTAGATCTAGATTAAAAGATGTTGTTAAGCTTGTTTCAGGAGGAGTTGGAAATTGATGTTCATTAGGTGTAATCGTTACTCCACTAGGTAGAGATATTTCTCCCCCAAGATAGTTCTCTACTTTTTGATTATATACCTCAACACCATTGGTATCTCTAATTGATATATGCACTGTTCTAGTTCCATCAGTACTTACACTATTAGTCATATTTACACCCCAAGTAGCATCTCCTTGTCCACGATATTTACCACCGATAACAAGATCATTATTACTATTAGATTGGAGTCCAGATTCAGTTGAGTTTTGAAAGAAAGTTAATTCGCTATCTCCACCACTACGGTTATCTTTTACCTGTATTTTACCATCAACTAATGATACTGTTGCTGTTTCTCCATACAGATCGTTTAAGAAATCCATATAGTCGCCTACAGTAGTATTACTCACACCTGGAGTTTGTTTAATAGTTGGTATATCAGTTTGCATATCGTTATGAGGAGGTGTTACAGTGTTATTCATATAAACAGTATTGATTTGAGTTGAGTCATTAATATTATTATTAACAACAGCAAATGATATATCAAATTTACCAAGATCATTAGGATCAGAGCTATTGTTAGATGTTAATGAAGCAGATATCTCACCTGAAAATCCAGCTGCATTTAATGCAGATTGAAGCTCATATTCTATATCTTTCTTAGTAGGAGCAGAGACACTATTTAGGTTAACAGTGTATACTCCACCAGTTGAAGCTAATGATATAGACTTATTTCCACCAAATCCAGAATCTATTAATTTTTGATTAATTATTTTTTCTTGTTGAGCGACTGTCTTACCATTAAGTTCTGCAGCAGGAACTGTAATATTTCTACCATCAATTGTAATATTAAAATCATTTGTACCATCATAACCAGTTGTTGTTGAAACATCGGTAGTAGTTATAGGCCCTCTTGCAGGAAGATTTACTGATACAGGCTCACCGTTAACAAAGAAATCAAATCTTCCACCTGCAGTGAAATCTACATTAGAGTGTGTAGTGCTAATATTCTCTATACCGTCATTATTATATGTTGTTCCTAGATCAAATTGTGTATCTTTACCTTCTGTAACAATAACACCACTTGTAAAACCTAAACTACTTCCATCAGAACCTGATATAGCAAGGTGAACATTATCACCTGCCTTATTTGTGTAAAATGATAACCTATCACCATCAGAAGTAACTGTGATATCTTCTGAAAGATCGGTAGTATGTTTAGCCTCATCTCCTGTAGCTGGAGTAAAGTAACCGCTATCTATTTGCTGTTCTATTGAGTTTTTAAAATCATTAAGTCCATCATATCCCTCAGCAGGAACATTTATTGAACCGATATATTCAGCTGTTTTTAACTCTTTTTGTACAGCTTCAGCTAATTTTTCAGCTGATCCATAAGATCCTTGAGGAATAACAACTTGATACATTTTATTACCGTATGCAACCTTTAAAGTTCTTTCCTCATCTGTTGTTTTGGTATGATCTAGTTCGGGATTAATAGGAGACATGATATTCGCAGATCCGATAGGTCTTCCATGGCTATCTGTCCCAGAAACATTAAGAGAATCGCCAGTAGCAAACTTATTTCCATCAAGCTCGGCTAGTAGTGTTGCAAGATTAGCTAAAGAACCGTTAGCTGTTAATACTTTTGTTGATAGCAATGTTTTAAAAGATTGCATAAATATATCACTACCAGGAGAGTTAGTCGCAATGTTTTGATTGTAACCTATCTGTGCTAATATTGATCCCATATCTCCAGCATAACTAACTTCTGATCCAGCTTTATAATTAAATTCTACAGCCATTTGAGTATTTTCATGTTCTTCGTTAGGCATTTGAATAGAGAAGCCTAATCCAGTATTTATAATTTTTCCAGGTTCATATTTAAAAGATAATGTATTAGATGTAGCATTTCCTTTTTGATTTGCTTCATCAGATCCATTAGAGTCAAGTACAACAGGTTTTCCATTAGAGTCAAATATGCTTACAGTTGCTATACCATTAACAACACTTATATTTGTTTTGTAAGTTCCAGAAGCTAACTCTCCCATATCTGAAAACACAGGCTTTGTAGCTATACTAGTTGATCCAAGCGAATTAGATGATACATTGGAGATAGAACTTCCTCCAGAAGAAAAAGGAGGAGTACCAGTTTGAAACCCACCAAATATATATCTGCCAAGATAACTATTGTTAGCGTGTGCCATTAGTTCATCCATAATGGCTTCAACTTCTTTCGCCATAGCAGCTCTTGCATCAGCATCATTTGTTGCATTAGAACCACCAACTGCAAAATCAGCTTTAATTTTTTTAATTTTCTCTAATGCGTCCGTTAATACTGTGTCAGTATTTGCTATCCAACCAGTTGCCGATTCACCATTCTCTTTAAACTGATTAAGTTCATCGATTGTTCTTTGCACATTGTAAGCAGAAACATATGCAGATGCATTTTGTTCAGGCTTTAAAAGATCTTGTTGAGCATTAACTCTATCTCCTGCTGCAAGCATACCAGCTAATGTAGTACCAATTGAGTTAGTATACTTCATTGCCATCATATTGAAAGTAATTCTCATATTTTATTACCCTTATGTTTATTTATTGTAAATATATTATCTACCAGCACCTAGTCCATTTATTACAGTATTAATCATTTCATCAATAACGTTTATATATCTAGAATTTGATTCAAAAGTTCTTTGAAATAATGTCATGTTAGTTAACTCTTCATGCTCACTTACACCTCTAACAGCTTCATTTCTCATAACACTTTGCTGAAATGATAACTCTTTAGTTTTTGCAAAAGTGTCAACTTGTGATTTATCAGAGGCTAACACACCGATAAAGAAACCGTATGCCTCACCAAGTGTTCTACCAGAAGTACTATCTAATGATTTAAATTGTAATCCTGCAATATTTTTTGCAACACTATTATCTCCTGGTGCACCAGATGAGCCAGTTGCTATATATTCTGGATTATCTTTAATGAGCATTGATATATCAATATCCTTTGCAGATGTACCAGAGAAAAAAGTATTTAACCCTGCTGCTGATAAAAACCCTGATGTGTCTGATGAGAATCCGAATGTATTTCCTGATGTAGAGAATATCTCTATGTTATTATCCTCTCCGATAGTAGAACCTAGCTTACCACCTGAACTAGAGTTTATTTTATCAGATATTGATGCTAAAGTATCTCTTGATGGGTCAACATCAATTGTTATAGTATTTATTACACTACCTTCATTATCGTAAACATCGATAGAAAATGATCCCTTTGCTATATCAAAAGGTAGCTTTCCTGTTTCGCTATCTAGCGGAAATAGAGCATTGCCTACATTATTTGTTCCTGATAGTTGATCAAAACGTATTGTTCCTTGCCCTAAAGAATGTGTTTTATTTGTTTCATTAATAAGAGCTCTAGCAATAACATCTAGTTCAGAAAGATACCCGCTTAAAATTTCATCTCTTGCTTTAATATCACCAGCGATTGAACCACCTATTAAGCTTTCAGTAATATTAATAGGTTCAGCATTACTTATAGTACCTACTCCTAAGACAGGTTTAAAGTAGACATCAAGAGCGCCATCTTTTTCAGGATTAGGCAGTACTTCAAGTTCATGAGCTACATCTCTATCTACTACAGCGTGTCCACCTACAAATAAAGTTATTTGTCCAGCTTCATTCTCATTTGTAACAACTGTTGCAAATGTTGAGAGTTGATCAATAAGAAGGTCTCTTTGATCTCTTAAATCATTTGCTTTAGCACCACCTACTTCAGATGCTAATATAGAAGAGTTTAATGTTGCGATATTTTTGATAATAGTGTTTATTTGCGTAACACTACTTTTAAGTCGTATATCTATATTTTTTTGTACTTGTTCTATTGATCCGTAACCCTCTCTTAACTGCCTTGCAAGAGTTTCTGATTTTTCTAAGAGAGAATATTTTTTTATAGCAGCTTCATCTGTATTATCAGGAGAGGTTGAAGCTAATTCTTGCCATGCACCAAAATAGTTTTTTAACGGATCTCCTAATCCAGCTCCAGTTTCTAATTCGTTAAAATATAACATCGCTTCTCCTAAACTATTTTGCATAGATCCAAAATAATTATAAGAAGAACTTTCTGTTCTTACAGCCTTAGCTAACAAATCGTTATGTGCTCGTTCAATACCAGTAACTTGAACACCAGTCCCCATAGGCCCATAAACTGTAGCCTTTGGTTGCTTTGACTGGATACTTACCATCTGTCTTGAATATCCAGGTGTTGTTAAGTTATTTAAGTTATTACCAACCACATCCATCGCTACCTGTGATGCCATTAATCCAGACACACCAGTAGAGAACATCCCTAAAAGATTACTCATAATAAAATACTCCTTTTATCGTAAACTATCATCAACCTATTATATGGACTGATGATGTAGCGTTGTTTGACTTTTTTTTATCATAAGTATTACAAGAAAGAATACCTAACTGAGTATATAGATCATTCATAACTTTTACATTTGTTGAATAAAGCATTTTTAATGCTATTGATTCATTATTAATACCTACTACTATTTTTTCAAATTGACCTTTAATATCAATTAATTCTTCTCTATCTTCATCAGGAGCTACCTCAATGATTGATGATAATGTACTATCTTTAGCATTAAGTTCATTTTTCACTCTATCTGCTAAAGATTTTCTCGCTTCCTCTAGTAACTTCTCTTTATGAATAAGTTTCTCTTTTTTTGCTAGAAGGGTATTTGTTTCGCTAAAATCCCATGTAACGATTGCATTTTTTTCTTTAGTAAGAGTATCTTGAACATCTGCATATAAAGATAGTTGAGACCTTAGTAACTCTTTTAGCGTATTGATCGACGCCATAATTCAGCACCTCCTTTGTAAAAAATACAAAAGACTCTGGATTTATATGACAATAAATAAGTAGAAATATTTTAGATAAAGTTTAATCTAAGAATTTTTCAAGTAAACTTTACTTACAATACTTTCAGAGATGCGTGCACTAGAAACATTATATGTTCCGTTAGCAACACTGTTACGTAACTCATCAATAAGCGCTTTGCGTGGATCGGGCATATCTTTAAGTTGCTGTACCATATCTTTGAGAAGTTTGCTGTTAGATGAGAGTTGTAATGTATCTTTTGCAGTAGCTTGTGGAACCGATTTCGAATCAGTAGTATTATAAGCGTTGCTACTTTTTGATGATACATTTTTAGAAGAAGAGTTAGCACTATCTTTACGTATAAAAGGTATGTTGTTGTTAATTTTCATATCTGCTAATTCCTCTCTAAAATAATCTCTACAAACATTTATGAATAGGACGATAGTATATTATAATTTTTAAATCATATCAATTAAAATATCTAGCAATACTATCCAATAAATGCTACTAACACATTTAACTTATTTATAGTCATAACCATTTTCTTTTGGTTATAGTGACTTAATGCTATATTTCAAATCTATTAAGGAATCTTCGTTTTTTAAAGATTCCATTTCTTTTAATTTATTAACTGACTCAAGGTTGTTCGTTGTTATATCTTTAGAGTTAGGCTCTCTAAGTGAGCTATATTCATCAGTTGTATCTACTAGATATTTGTATAATGAATTACCAAGTCCAGAATCAGGTGATTTAGTAATAAGATCTACATATTCATTATCTAGCATTTCAGTAAATATATCTTCAGCATTACTTTTTTTAACTAAAGTTGATTCAAAAGATTCAGATGCTTTTCTCATTGTTTTCATCATCATAGATAGAAACATACCTTCAAAAGCTGCAGTTGCTTCTTTTAGTTCAACCTGTTTTTTCTGATCGCTAGCACTCATATTTTTAGTTGTATTATTTGTGCCTAACCCTAAAATACTGTTATTATTACTATTATTAATTGTCATTACATAATCTCCAGATCAGCATATAATGCACCAGCTGATTTAACTGCTTGTAATATTGATATTAAGTTCCTAGGAGAAACTCCTAATGCGTTTAATGCTTTAACAAGATCAGATATAGTTACAGCTTCAGGCATCATCATTACTCTAACCTGTTCAGTTGATGGATTTGGATTATTAGCTTGAGGTTGTAAAGGCTCATCAATATTAGCAGTTGGAGCTTTTCTAATATCTAACTGATCAGATATTGTTATACTAAGATTACCATGTGAAATAGCTATTGCACTTATTTTAACATCAGAACCCATTACAACAGTGCCAGTTCTTTCATCTATAATAACTTTAGCAAATGCTTCTGGTTGAATTTCAATATTTAATAATGAACTCATAAAGTCGTAATATCTAGGTTCAAACTCTGATGGAATATTAATTTTTATCGTTGAAGGGTTTTCTATCTGTGCGATATCAACACCTATAAAACTATTGATTGCTGATTTAGCTTGTACAACATCAGCTATTCCTCTTCCACTAAAAGAGATACTTATATATGACGTGTCCATAGCAAAATCTACTTCTTTCTCCACTGTAGCACCACCTGGGATTACTCCAACAGTAGGATGATTTTCAGTACCATCTTCATTATTAGTATTTAGTCCACCGATAGATAAAGGCCCTTGTGCAACTGCATATACTTGTCCGTTTGCAGCAGCTAGAGGTGTTAGAAGTAATGTTCCACCTTCTAAAGATGATGAATCACCAACAGAAGAAATAGTCACATCAATAAGTGAACCTGTTTTAGCAAACGGTGGAAGTTTAGCAGTAACCATAACAGCTGCAACGTTTTTAACACGTACATCGTTTTGAGGAACAGTTATTCCTAATCTATCAAGCATGTTTACTAATGATTGAATAGTAAATTCCGTACCCTGCTTATCTCCAGTACCATCAAGACCAGCAACAAGACCGTAACCGAATAACTGGTTATTTCTTATGCCCTCAACAGATGCTATATCTCTAAGCTTAACTCCAGCTGAAGAGTTAACAAATGATATAACAACAATAATAAGAGTTAAAACTATTAATCTTTTAAACATCACACATCCGTTCTAAAATAATATAGGTAAGACAAGCAATTGTTATGCCATAGAGTGTAAAAATAGTAGATATATAAAGATTATTTATGATTTATCTATCTGGTTTATGCGGACATTAGTAACCTATATATTAAATATTACTATATTAAGATGAATTATCGAATTAGATTTATCTGATGAGCTGAACAGATTAGAGGAGTTTATAAGCTAGGCAGACCTAACGAACTATATTAATTTATTAGTTGGATATTATTCTATATATTAAAGTGTGTATATATTATGTATTATTGATTGCTAAATATCTTTAATAGATTTTAATTGTATTGATGAGTATAGATTTTAATTTTAAGGAGCAAATTTAGATTAAGTATATATATAAAAAATAAAAAGAGTTTAGAAATTTAATAAAATAGATAGCAACTTATAATGAAAGTATAAAACTTTACACTGTGATAATAGATGATTTTAAAATGCTACCATATATAGAAGTTATAAGTTTTAGTCTATAAAACTTATAACTGTTGAAAACTATTTTGATTCACTATATCCGAACTTAAACGATAATTGCATAGCTTTTTTAATAAGTAGAGGTGCGATTTCATTAACTATACGATCATTACTCATTCTAACTTTAGGAGCAGACACACCTATTCCAGCAGTAGCTTTTCCCATAAAATCCATTATAGGTACGGCAACACAGACAACATCTTGTTCGAACTCTTCATTATCAATGGCGTATCCGATTTCTCTTATTAGATCGAGTTCTTTTATAAGATCAGTGATTGACTTGACAGTATTTTCTGTAACAGGTTGTAGTCCATCTCTGAAAAGAATTTCTATCTCTTGATTATCTAATTTAGCTAGTTGTGCTTTACCGATAGCTGTTGCATAGGCATGTCCGATATGTCCAACACGAGGTTTTAGCCTAATCGGTTTAGAGGTATCTACCATGTTTAAATAAACAACTGTACCATTATCAACTATACCAACATAAGAGGACTCATCTAAGATATCTGTAATCTCTTTAAGGTAAGGGTAGCTAATTTCTGCTATATTCAACTTTTTGATGTATGTTTGAGCAATTTGGAAAGTTTTAACACCTAATGTAAAGCTATCGTTATTTCTATTGTATTCAACGTAATCAAAATGTTCAAGTGTAGCCAACAGTTTAGAAGTATTACTTTTTGTAAGCGATAACCTATCACTTATTTCAGAAAGTGTGAGTTCATGCTCATATTCTCCAAGTAACTCTAAGATAGCGATAGTGTTACTTACTGCAAAAACTTTATAATCAGTTTTCGCTCTTTTAATACCATTCGCATCATTTATCATATTAATATATTACTCTCTTTTTAAAACGCTGTATTATTTTTATCATTAATACTATTCTTCTGTCAACAAAAAATTAGGAGAGAGTTATATTATAGTTGTTATTCTTAATTATAAAAACTATAATATGGTCGTAGTCATCATTAAATTAGAATAAATATTGAGAGGATCTGAAATGAGTTCAGTAGTATATTTTTCTTCTATGAAAAGTAATTATCATAAATCGCCATTAAACAAGATCAAAAAATTAGCTAACAGAGCTGGAATAACCGATCTATACGAGAAAGATGAGATAGTGGCATTAAAAGTTCATTTTGGAGAATTAGGTAATACAGCTTTTTTACGTCCTATATTTTTACGTCCTATACTAGAGATATTAAATAGAGTTAAAGCTAAACCGTTTTTAACAGATACGAACACTTTATATACAGGGATGCGTACAAACTCTGTAGATCATCTACATAACGCTATGCTTAATGGATTTAATTACTCAACACTACAAGTTCCTGTGATAATTGCAGATGGATTAAGGGGTGAAAATAGTGTTAATATTCCGATTCCAAATGCAATAGTATGTGAAAGTGCGAAGATTGCAACCGATATAGCTAATGCGGATAAGTTATTTGTTGTTTCTCATTTTAAAGGGCATGAGATGACAGGTTTTGGTGGAGCATTAAAAAACCTTGCAATGGGCTGTGCATCAAGAGAAGGTAAAATGGATATGCACTCTGATGTAAGACCATCAGTTAACGCTCATAAATGTACAGCGTGTGGTAGATGTAAGATTGTTTGTAATTGGGGAGCGATCACTATATCTAAAACTGCTACGATTGATGACAAATGTACTGGTTGTGCTAAATGTATTGCAACTTGTCCAGAAACAGCTATACAATCTGATTTTGATGTTTCTTGTGATATGCTTCAACAAAGGATAGTTGAATATGCATCAGCTGTTCATAGCCATTACACGAAACCACCTGTTTACATAAATATATTAACATCAATTGTTCCAGCGTGCGATTGTCATGATGGTAACGATGCCCCGATGATCCACGATATAGGATTTATGTCATCGACCGATCCAGTTGCAATTGATAAAGCATCTTATGATATTATAAATCAAACAGCGGGCAAAGATTTATTTCAAGAGGCGTGGCCTCATCTTGATCCAACAGATCAATTTAAACACGCTGAAAGAATAAAGTTTGGCAGTTTAGAGTATAAGTTAGTTGATGTTGATAAGTAATATTAAATTTAATATTACTTAACTAAGAAATTAATGAGTGAGGTTTTTTGTATAGATAGTTTTATGTTTAGATAAAATATCTAAACATAATTAGTGTCTATTTTATAGGATGATATATAGTGTAGTATCAACTAAAATATTAAAATTAACTAACTGTATTTTGTAAAATTATATAATATTAGCTAGGATACTAAAAACTAACTAGTATTTGTTTCATAATTAATGTATACTACAGGATAAGATATTAACGGTTTGGTAGTAATAATTTAATAAAATTATCCAGTATCTACTGACTTGTCTACATATTTTCCCAAATATTTATCCCCTGTAAGTTAATTACTCACAGGGGATAAATATATTAAGATTAAAACTTTATAATCTTATGGTCATAACAATAATACAGTCAAACTAATCGATAAATATAAATGCCACAATTAGGAATAAAGGTATAAGTATCGCTATCGACCAGACCATATATCCAAAGAATGAAGGCATCTTAACACCTTGATTTTCAGCGATTGATCTAACCATAAAGTTTGGAGCATTACCGATATAAGTGTTAGCACCCATAAATACTGCACCCATACTTATTGCAAGAAGAGTAGATGATTTCTCTGTCATAAGCATCTGTATATTAGCAGGATTTGAAACATCTCCTGCAGCTGTAGTAAAGAAAACTAAGTAAGTTGGAGCGTTATCAAGGAAACTTGAAAGTATACCTGTTATCCAAAAATACATTAAGTTAACTGGATTACCATTTTCATCACTAATCATTGATACAACACTAGCTAAGCCACCACTTTCTCCTGCTTGTAATATTTTAAGTGCAGGGATCATAGTGATAAATATACCGAAGAATAATTTACCAACTTCAAGAATAGGTTCCCAGTTAAATCCGTTTAATTCCCTACTCTCTTTTCTAGTAAGTTTAAGAGATAGCCAAGCAAGGATTAATAGTAAGATTAATCTAGTCAACTCATTTAAATACATAGGCACATGATATATAGAGAAAGCGATAGGAGCATTATCAAAAATAGATGCATCTATCGGTGCAGCTGGGTTTGGTTTCCATACACCACTTATAACAACTGCAAAAATAACTCCAGCTATTAGAAGAAAGTTAATAGAACCTTCAAGTCCAAGTTTTTCATCATCGCTATTTTCAGGAGCAGGTTTTCCTTCTTTTTTATATAAAATTGTGTCCATAATAAAATATATTATAAATAATATTGTAAGAGTAAATAACATCGGTAGGAACATATGTTCTAATGTCCAGAAGAAATCTACACCTTTAAGAAAACCAAGAAATAGTGGAGGATCTCCAACAGGTGTTAGTGAACCACCGATATTTGCAACAGTGAATATAAAGAATATAACTGTATGTACTTTATATTTACGATGAGCATTAGCTCTAAGTAACGGTCTAATAAGAAGCATAGCAGCACCAGTTGTTCCCATCCAACTTGCCAATATTGCACCTATTAGAAGTATTAAAGTATTTACAATAGGCGATCCAGATAGAGATCCTTTTAATCTAATTCCACCAGATATAACAAACAGTGAGAATAATAGTATTAGAAACGGAACATAATCTATAAGAAGAATATGTATAACTTCGTAAGCGGTTATCGAAACACCGTACACAGCAATAAACGGAACGATAAACATAACTGCCCATGCAACCGATATTTTACCGTAGTTATGATGCCAAAATTTAGCAAAAAGTATAGGCCCTAAAGCGATAGAGAGAAGCATGCCAGTAAATGGTATGATCCATAAGCTTGATAAATCTGCTCCACTAAGATACCATGCATCGCCTACTGCTGAGGCTGCAAAAGATATCTTAGGAATAAGTGAAAGCATAGATATAAGTATTAGAAATTTAAGTTTACGCAAAATATCCTCCTGAGATAGTTTTATGTTATTATATATAGAATCAGTTAAACAAAATAAATAACAGTTTAACCTGTTACTCTATTTTATTTAATTTGTAACTAAATTACTTCATAAGTAGATTTAACTTTAAGATATCAATATATTAAGATGTATATAGAATTAAAGGTGCAGTATATATACACTGACATATTACTTTAAGAGATCTTTATCACCATAACATCATATTCGGCTAAAATAGAAATAAATTAATAGTTAATCAATTAAATGATTGAGTATTTTTCTTTTTGTTTAACAACAGTTGTTGCTACATTAAAATTATTGAGACAGCTTTCTGCATATTTCTGCACTAAGTTGTAATCGTTACAATTTTCAGAAACATGCACAAGAACTGCTTCTTTCAATTTACTTATACTTAACTTACATATTAAGTTATGAGCCTCTTGATTTGATAGGTGTCCAAAACTTGATGCAATTCTTGTTTTCAAAAAATTAGGATATCTAGAGTTTTTCAATAATTCTGGATCGTAGTTTGACTCAAGTATAATTATTTCTGTATCTTCAACAGACTTATGCACATAATCAGATATAACTCCAACGTCAGTAAGATAGGTTATATCTACTTCATCAAACTTAAATCTATATCCAAAAGGTTCAACGGCGTCATGCTTTATTCTAAAAGGTTTAGCCGAGAAATCATTAAAAGTTACTTCAACATCAGGTTCTAATTTATAGAAAAGATCTTCATCAAACCCATTTTTTATAAGTCTTTCAACTGTTTTAGTTGAGGCATATATTTTTGGAGAGTATCTACTTAAAAACGGTTTCATACCAGCGATATGATCGTTATGTTCATGAGTTATGAACAGTATAATTTCATCAATATCAATATGAGGTAGATTACTATTATCAATTGTTTCTGCGATATATGGCATAATTTGATTAAGTGGTAAGCCCATATCAACAAATATACATTTTTTACCTAATCTAAAAACAGAAGAATTACCAGAGCTACCCGATGAGATTATATCGTATTTTAAATTCATATTTTTTATCTTTATCTTTATCTTTATTTTTAACAACTTATTATATCAAAACAGTAATTATTAGATATGTAACAATCGTTAAGATCAACGAGTAGTATCAACATTATAAGTTAAATAGTCAAGTGATAATAATCACAAAATGCAAGATTGACTTTAAATTAAGTTAAGGTATATAACTATTTTGAGGAACATTTTCTGTATTATTTTGATTTTAAGATATACGGATAGGCATATAAATTACTATTAAGAAAGTCTTTAGATAAGTACTTAATACGTCAATCTTTCCTTGACATATAGATTGTTTTTTGAGAAAATCATAGTAAGCAACTATTTATAGTTACTCTGTTACTGCTATAGAGGTATGTGATGTGCACCATACGCTTCTATGATATGGTAGTGTTTTGGCGACTATCTACTGTATCGGTTTTTATTTGCTATTCTTTAGACTATTTTTAAGGATAACTAACGGGTAGTAGTGTTAAGGATAATTTTTTGCATTTTAGATGCAACACTAACCACTAGGGTAGGCTTTTACACGAATAGCAATTATAGGTAATAAATATCGTAAGATAAAAACTTAGCAGTTTCTTTTATTTTTTAACAATTTAATCTTATTAATAGCAAAACATTTGCGTTGAGGGTAATTAATTGAATAGTGTAAACAAATATTATGGGGGTTCTGTTACAAATAGAATCGCTCAAGATATACAAAACTTACCAAATAAAGATAAAAATTTAAGTACTACGAACGGTGAGCGTATAGCTCCTGATAGTACAAGTAAATTAGCTATTACTACTCCTGTAGATAAGGCGATAGAAAGACTTTATGATAAGTATGATACATCAGGCTTTTATAATAAAATAAGATATGATAAAGATTTGAATATATATATAAAATATAAGATAGATAGATCTAATAACCAATCAGTATCACAATTTCCAACCGAACAACAGGTAACTCTTATGCAGGTTAAGAAAAACATACTTAATATATACCTTTAAGCTTTATACTTTCATTTAATAGCAGTTTACATTAGTGTTGATATTTTATATAGTTTGAAGATTTATATTGTAATTCAATAGTAGTTCAAAACTTTTATTGGTATTATTTACTCACTATTTATATCACTCCGTTGACTCACTATTATTTTTAATTTTTCTATTAAAACAGATAAGTTTAATTGATCTTAACATTAAAATAAGTATAAAAATAACTATAAAATAATCTCCAGTAGAACCTATTGTGCAACCAAAATATGCAGCTATGGGAGATTTCATATCGGGTTCGCTCACAGCATTATCTCCATATGCGTCAGAGAATTCATTTTGTGCCTCTTCAAATGTTACTCCACTTCCAGCTAATTCTACACGTTGAATGATCCTACTATTATTTTGATTAATTATATCAAATGCGTTACTATAGTCCATATAATCATTAGGTGTAAATGTAAATGCTAAATTACAACTTTCTCCTTGTTGAAGCTTAGTAGAGAGGCTACAAGTGGTATTTGTTTCATCAAGTGAAAAAGCTTCATTTTCAGTAAATGTATGATTAAATATTAAGCTTCCACCTCCAGCATTTCTAACATTCACTTTAACTAGGTTAGATGTTTTAGCGATTTCAGTTTTGTTAAATGTAATATTATTATTATGTACAACTAATTTTTGAGGAGAGGTATCATTAAATATAGTTGTATCAGCTCTAGTAGAATATCTTACAATGTTTACATTTTTATCATTTTTGTTAGGATATGATAGTACAACATATTCTGGTACAAGCCCTCTTCCACCATATGCAAAGCCTCTATCAAACTGTACAAATGGAGTGTATACAGAATTTTTAATACCTCTAATTCTATAATATCTATATGTATATTTAGTTGCGTTATTAACTTTATCGTAGTAGTTATTAACTCCTCTAGGAACTCTATCTAGTAGCTCAAAATCATCAGAGTGATTAGATTTAGCCCATATTTCAGTTTGAGCATTTTTATCAATATTCCAGCTTAATATAACAGAGGCGTTTGTTTTATTAACTTTATCAACTTTAAAATTAGATGGTGCAGAATAAAGTGAATTTGTATTAAATGTTAATAATTTATTTAGATCAAGAACACCGCCAGCCATAGAATGTAGTTGTTGGTCGTCAGTTTTAGCTACATTTGCAGAGTTAACAATCATTTGTTCAATATTAGCAGGCGTGAGATAAGGTTTTAAAGATATAAGTAAAGCAATTGATCCAGCCACAAAAGGTGTTGCCATAGAAGTCCCAGATTTAAAACTATATGAACTATAATTGCTAGATTGATTACTATTTAAAACCGTACTAATAATTCCACTTCCTGGTGCAAAAATATGTACAGATGTTTTACCGTATGATGAGGCAGCAGAGCCATTATTACCCCAGATAGATCTTTTAGGATAACTGTTTGACGCACCAACAGAGATCAATCCTCTTAAAGGGTATGCAGCAGGATATGATGGTTGCCAATCTGTATTGCTACTATCATTACCAGCTGCAGCTATAACAACAATTCCGTGATCAATAGCTTTTTTAAAAGCATCATATTCAGCTTGTGATGCTTTGTTAATATCTCCACCTAACGAGGCGTTAATAACTCTAGCACCTCTATATATCGCATAATCTACCGCTTGAATAATTTTAGATATATTACCTGTACCACCTTGATCTAAAGCTTTAGCAGAGAGCAGTTGTACATTCCAAGCAACTCCAGTAGATCCAATACCGTTATCCCCTTCTGCACCGATAATGCCACCAACGTGTGTTCCATGTCCGTTATTATCGTAACCTAGATCTACACCAGATTTTTGAGTAATCGTATTTATTCCGTTATTGTATATATTAAATCTAAGGTCTTCGTGTCCTAAATCTACTCCTGTATCAATAATTGCAACAGTAACATCTGGTGCGGTAGAGATTATATCCCATGCTTTTTCTGCATTTATACCACTCTCTTGTTTAAATTGATAATTTGTTGAAGATGAGTTAGTTCTATAGTAGTAATCATTAGGTATAGTATCCATTGTTTTAACAGTATAATCTGGGTGTATATACTCTATTTGATCATTTGATTTTAATCTATCAATTACTTTATCTGCATTTTGAACATTGATAAGAAACGTATTAGTTGTTAAATATATAGGCATATTGGTATGATCAGTTGTGGTGATAATATTATTTATCTCCAACATTGATGCCATTGCAGATACACTGTTTTTATATTTTACAATTATTTGTTCGTTGTTATCACTACTATTTTGAGCATATATATTTTGGGTTACTACCACATTTATCGTTAATATTATCAGTATCATAATTACTGTTACTTTTTTCATAAAGCACCTTTTGTCTAAACTAATCAACAAATTGTTGGTTAGTAGATCAATCTAATTAAATAGAAAACTTGTTGTTTTCATCACATAATTAATTAAGATGATTTTATGAAGTTGTTTTTAGTAAGTAGATGTTTTAGTGATAAATTGGCATGAGGTATTCTGCTTGAGTAAGGCGATTATATGCCTTACCACGATAAAGTGTATTATCAATTTTTAAGGATAGTTTTGAGATACTATCACACCTATATAATTTAATAAAAAATCATATAATTAAAGTCCACTATTTAAAACCTTTTAAAACCTTTTTAAAGCTAAATATACTAAACAAATCTATATTAATTTACTATCCAATCTGCATATCAAACCATAGTTTCTTGATATATGATAAATAGTAAAACTTAATCATCGTAACTAATAATATGGATCATAAAGCAATTTTATATATCAACAATAAAAAAAATATGGTAAATAAGATTTTGGTATTAGTTAATAGATAGATAAGGTGGTATGCGAAGATGTTTTCTTTTAAATTAGAGAAAGAGGATAAAAATAGTTCAGCACGAGCAGGGATAATAACAACTCCACATGGAGTAATTCATACCCCTATGTTTATGCCAGTAGGCACGGTAGGATCGGTAAAAGGTATAGCACCAGATGATCTAGATGCAGTAGGTGCAGAGATAATTTTAGGTAATACATATCATCTCCATCTACGTCCTGGTGAAGATACAGTTGCCTCATTTGGAGGTTTAGCATCATTTAATTCATGGAATAAGCCGACATTAACAGATAGTGGTGGGTTTCAAGTATTTTCACTTGCAAAACTTAATTCAATAAAAGAAGAGGGTGTGGCATTTAGATCGCATCTTGATGGTAGTAAATTATTTTTATCTCCTGAAACATCAATTGAGATACAAGAGAAGATCGGTGCAGATATAATGATGGCATTTGATGAGTGTCCACCGTATCCATCAGAGCATAGCTATATGAAAAGCTCAGTTGAGCGAACAACTAGATGGGCTAAGCGTTGTTTAGAGGCAAAAAGTAGAGATGATCAAGCACTTTTTGGTATAGTGCAAGGAGGTATATATGATGATCTTCGTAAACAGTCAGCATCAGATCTTTTATCTATGGATTTTAACGGATATGCAGTAGGTGGTGTTGCAGTTGGAGAGCCAGTAGAGGAGATATATAGGCAGACAGAACTTACAGCAGGGTTACTTCCTAAAGATAAGCCTAGATATTTAATGGGTGTAGGAACGCCAGAGAATATTATTAACTGTATTTCACATGGAATAGATATGTTTGATTGTGTAATGCCAACAAGAAATGCACGTAACGGCATGCTTTTTACATCAAGTGGTAAAGTTAATATAAAGAGAGTAGAATTTAAATTGTCTGATGATAAGATTGATGATGAGTGCGATTGCTATACATGTAGAACTTTTAGTAGAGGCTATTTGAGACATCTTTTTACAGCAAAAGAGATACTTGCCTATAGATTAAATAGTATACATAATTTACATTATTACATTTCTCTTGTAAAAAAATTAAGACATGCTATACTAAGTGGCGATTTTATTAATCTAAAACGCAAAATTTTATCTAAGTATAATAACAAATAGCGAGGTATAGATATTATGTTTTTTAATACAGTGGCATATGCACAAGAGGTAGCACCAGTGGCTTCAAAAGCTAGTTTATTCAGTTCGTTCCTTCCTTTGATACTAATATTTTTTGTATTCTACTTCTTCATTATTAGACCTCAACAGAAGAGACAGAAAACTTTAGTAGCGATGATTGATGCGTTAAAAGCAGGAGATGAAGTTTTAACAACAACAGGTATTTATGGAACGATCTCATCAATAGTAGATACAAATACATTTCTATTAGAGATAGCGCCTAATGTTAAAGTTAAGATGGCAAAAGGAAGTATCGGTTCTAAAGTTAATCAAGATATTGGTACAGGCGAGCAATCAACTATAACTACACCTAAAAGTTCTAAAGAGAAGCCTTCATCAGTAATCTCAAAAAAAAGCAGTAAGTTGTAGTCGATTATGAACCTTAAATTTCGTTGGATGCTAATTATATTAGTTGTTGTTGTTTCTATTGTTGCGGTATACCCTATATCTAACAAAATAAAGTTAGGTCTTGATCTTCAAGGTGGTATGCATGTAGTTTTAGGTGTAGATACAGATAAAGCTTTAGAAGCGAGGGTTGATCTTATAGCGAGGCAACTTCGTTCAGAGTTTCAAGAGGAAACAATTGCTTTCACTTATGTTCAAAAAAGTGGAGAGAATACTATTGCTGTATCATTAGATAATAGTTCAGATAGAGATAAAACAGAAGAGTTCATGGATCTAAACTATCCATTTTTCACAGATGTATCATTTAATCAAACGGGCAATGTGTTAACGTTTAAAATGAGTTCAGAAGAGATCAAACAGATCAAACTATTAGCAGTCGATCAATCTATAGAGGTTGTTAGAAATAGAATAGATCAGTTCGGTGTATCAGAACCGTTAATTCAACGTCAAGGTGAGAATCATATATTAGTTCAACTTCCAGGTATAACAGATGCTGAAAGAGCGATAAATCTTATCGGTCAAACAGCACAGCTTAGATTTCATTTAGTAAACGATCAGATTGATCCAACTAATATTGAAATATCTGATCTAGGTTTTGATGATGTTATTATGTATTCAAAACATTTAGAGAAAGGTACTGGTAAAGTGTTATCAACAGAACCTTATGTTATAAAGAGTGATGCTGTATTGACAGGTGATTATCTTATTGATGCAGAGGTTAGAATATCTCCAGAATTTAATACTCCTTATGTATGGATTAAGTTTAATCAGGCAGGATCAAAACTGTTTGAAGAGATTACAGGTAGTAATGTTGGTAAACGCTTAGCTATTGTATTAGATGATAATATCTATTCTGCACCGAACTTAAAAGAGAAGATAGCAGGTGGAGAGGCAAGTATTGATGGTTATTTTACCTTAGAAACAGCAAGAGATTTAGCGATTGTACTTCGTGCAGGATCACTTCCAGCTCCAGTTACAATATTAGAGAATAGAACAGTTGGACCATCACTAGGTGCTGATTCAATTCAAGCAGGTTTAAGAGCTTGTTTTATCGGTTTAATAGCTGTAATGCTTTTTGTTGGTATATATTATAGATGGTCAGGTATTGTAGCAAATACAGCGTTGCTACTGAATCTACTTATATTATTGGGTGTGTTAGCTTTATTTGGAGCAACATTAACACTTCCTGGAATTGCAGGAATTTTATTAACATTAGGTTTAGCGGTTGATGCGAATGTTCTTATTTTTGAAAGAATACGAGAAGAGATGAGACAAGGCAGAACAGCACTTAACGCTTTAGAGATCGGATATGAGAAAGCGTTTTGGACGATCGTTGATGCGAATGTAACATCATTAATAGCAGCTGTTGTTCTGTTTCAATTTGGAACAGGCCCAGTGAAAGGATTTGCAATTACCTTAACAGTAGGTTTATTAGCATCGATGTTCACTGCGATATTTGTAACAAGAACAATTCTTACAGAGTTTGTAATAAAAAGAAAAGTTAAAACTTTATCTATCTAATTTATTGGATAGTTTAGGAGAGCATAATAGCATGTTTGAGATAGTTAAACGAAATACGAAGATAGATTTCATGGGGCACACAAAGTTTTACTTTATTTTTTCTGGTATACTTATATTAGGTACACTTGTACTTCTTTTTACAAAAGGTTTTAATTACGGTGTTGATTTTTCAGGTGGAACGGTAGTACAGGTAAGATTTTCTAACCCTCCATCAACGGATCAGATGCGTAATGTTCTTGATAAAGCGATTGATGGACAAGTGAGTATACAGGATTTTGGTGAAGCTACTGATTTTCTTATTAAGGTTGAAAATACTGATGAAGCACTTCAAGTTGTTTCAGATAAAATTCAAACTATATTAATTACTTCATTTGAAGAATCAGGTACGGTAGAGATTCAAAGAGTTGAACAGGTAGGCCCACAAGTTGGTAAGCAGTTAAAACAGCAAGCCGTTTTTGCAGTTATATATGCGATCATCGGGATATTAATTTATGTAGCTTTTAGATTTGAATTGCTTTATGCATTTGGATCTATTATAGCATTAATACACGATATAATTTTAACGATAGGATTGATAATCATAACAAATACAACATTTGATTTAACGGTTCTTGCGGCTATATTAACAGTTGTTGGTTACTCTTTAAACGATAAAATAGTTATTTTTGATAGAATAAGAGAGAAACATAAAATAATTAAAGGTGAGTCTTTAAAAGATGTAATGAATATAAGTCTTAATGAGACGTTGTCTAGAACATTATTAACATCAGTTTCTACCTTAATTGCAGTTTTAGCGTTATATTTATTTGGTGGCGAAGTAATACGTGGATTTGCATTAGTAATGTTTGTTGGAGTAGTTATCGGTACATACTCTTCAATAGGTATATCATCAGCAGCTGTTTGTAAATTAAGAGAGATATTTCCAGCTAAAGAGGTTTCTAAAAAAGATCTTAAAAAGAGTAGTTAGTATATTATGAAATTATCTAATTATTTTATTGATACATTGAGAGAAGATCCTTCAGATGCAGAGGTGATCTCTCAAAAACTGATGTTGCGTGCATCTATGATCAAAAAACTAGCATCAGGTATTTATACATATCTTCCACTAGGTTTAAGAGTTCTTAGAAAAGTGGAGAAGATAGTTAGAGACTCAATGAATAAAGCAGGTGGTATAGAGTTACTTATGCCTGCTGTTCAACCAGCAGAGTTATGGCAAGAGTCAGGCAGATGGGAATTTTACGGTAAAGAGCTTTTAAGATTAAAAGATCGCCATAATAGAGATTTTTGTATAGGTCCAACTCATGAAGAGATTATCACAGATATAGTTCGTACATCTATACGTTCATATAAACAACTCCCATTAACATTCTATCAGATACAGACGAAATTTAGAGATGAGGTTCGTCCTCGATTTGGAATAATGCGTGCAAGAGAGTTCATCATGAAAGATGCTTACTCTTTTGATGTATCAGATAATGCAGCAGAGATTTCATACTGTAAGATGGATAAAGCGTATAGAGAAATTTTTGAACAATGTGGTTTAACATATAAAGTTGTTGATGCAGATTCAGGTGCGATAGGTGGATCGTTCTCTCATGAGTTTATGGTTACGGCAGAAACTGGAGAAGATGAAATAATATCTTGTAGCAGTTGTGATTATTCAGCAAATATCGAAAAAGCTACAGTTATATATAATGCTAATCCAAGTAAAGATGTTCAAGGAAAGCTTGAAAAAATTTTAACACCTAAAGCACATACAGTTGAAGAAGTTAGAAAATTTTTATCATTAAAGACAGAAGATATTGTTAAAAGTATGCTTGTTAGATGTGATGATAAGTTCTATCTAATATTAATTAGGGGTGACCGTGAGCTTAATCTAGCAAAATTCAAAAATATGATAAATTCATCAACTTGTGAACTTGCAACTGCTAAAGAGGTTGTTGAGATTACTAAAGGAGATTTAGGATTTACAGGCCCTATCGGTATTAATATCCCTATTTATGCTGATAATGAAATTAAAGATATGATCAATTTTGTTACAGGTGCTAATGAAAAAGATATGCATTATATTAATGTTAATATAGATGTTGACTTTAAAGTTGAACTTTTTGGAGATTTTAGAAATGCATCTGAATCAGATATATGTCCTAAATGTGGTGGAAGATATGTTATAACAAGAGGAATAGAAGTTGGACATATATTTAAATTAGGTACAAAATATTCTGAGAAATTGAAAGCACATTTTATTGATAATAACGGGAAAGGTAGTAAGATTGTTATGGGTTGTTACGGTATCGGTATTGGAAGAATAGCCGCAGCTGCTGTTGAACAATGTTACGATGATAAAGGTATCTTATGGCCTAAAGCTATAGCACCGTTTGAGATTGTGATAGTTCCGATGAGTAATGATGACGAAGAAGTTAATAACTTATCAAATCAATTATACGATAATTTACTAACTAAAGGTATAGATACTTTATTAGATGATAGAGATGAGAGGGGTGGCGTAAAATTAAAAGACGCTGAATTAATAGGATACCCAATATACATAACGGTTGGCAAAAAGTCTGTTGCAGAAGGTTTTTTTGAATTGACTGTTAGAAATGGATTAGTCAAACATAAGATAGAAATCAAGGATGCTGTAAATAAAATAGTAGAAATACTTGATTTTATAGGTTAGAATTACTATATTTATATAGCGGTCAAGATAATATGGATTGTTTTGATTAGGATTGTTTTATTGTTTCTCAATACGAGGTAGTTTATGTCTAAAAAGTTTACAATAATATTTTACGAGTCATCAAATTTTGGCAAGACAAGAACAGTAATCTTATCTAAAAATTTAATAATAGGTATATTTATTTTTCTATCACTAGTTTTTATGAGTTCTATAATTCTATTTACATTAAATCATAAATATACTAAAGAGATCGCATCGTTAAAACTTTTAACGGGTGAGAATATTGATTTAATGAATCAAATATCAAACTATTACGATCAATTAGATAAATTAAATCTAAAATTAGCTTCATTAGATAAGCTAGAGTATAAAGTTAGGGATTTTATATCAGAGAGTAAAGATGATAGTATTCTTCGTCCAGTATCGGTAGGTGGCAAAGAGATTGATACGATGAGAGATTACTACGCTGTATCAGATAGACGAGAAAAAGAGTTTTTTAGTAACCTAAGCAGTTCATTAGATAAGATAGATGAAAGAATAGATATGCATAGTGATTCTTTAATAGAACTTACACAATATTTAGAAGAGAAGAATTTCATCATGTTATCAACACCTACAATATGGCCAACAAGAGGTTGGATATCATCTAAGTTTGGATTTAGAACATCTCCATTTTCAGGAAGACGAGTATTTCATGAAGGTTTAGATATCGCTGCAAGGTACGGCATAGATGTTAGAGCTACTGCAAAAGGTGTGGTTGTGTTTTCTGGTGTAAGAACGGGATACGGATATATAGTAACAATAGATCACGGTTACGGATATTTAACACGTTATGCACATAATAGTGAGTTATTAGTTAAGGTTGGCGATAAAGTTGAAAAAGGAACACCGATTGCGAAAGTTGGATCATCTGGAAATAGTACGGGTCCACATGTACATTACGAAGTTTTATCAAACGGTATTCCAGTAAATCCTATCAAGTATATAATTGAAGAAGGGTATTAATTACATATAGAAAAAATATTTAATCTTATATATTAAATAAATAGCGTTTCAAGAATTATTCTGTTATAATTTTTGAGGCGCTTTTTTTATTATATGATAGTTATAGGTAGTTAATATTTTTATTGCATATTAATAGCAAACTATTTTATAACTAAAAAAGTTGTTGTTTAATTAGATATTTATCTATTTAATAGATAAATATAAGATACTTTATTTATTGTATCATTTAAAGTATCTTAATTAGTAATGTGTGATATAACGATAAATATGCATAGTAATTAATGTGTATTTATATATTATTAAGGCAATTCATTTATAATTTGAGATAAGGAAAGATATATTATGTTGACAGTAGTAATATTAGCGGCAGGCAAAGGAACAAGAATGTTATCATCAAAACCAAAAGTCCTTTTTGATCTTGCAGGTAAGAAGATGATAGATTACTCTATCAATTTAGCTTTATCACTAAAGCCTAAAAAAGTCATTGTTGTATTAGGCGATAAAGCAGAGGAAGTAGAGAAATATATATCAAAATATAAAGTAGAGATAGTTATTCAGAAAGCACAACTAGGAACTGCTGATGCAGTTAAAACAGCATTGCCTAAGATTGTTGCAGGCAGTAAAGTATTAATTCTTGCAGGAGATATGCCTTTAATTGATAAAGAGTTGCTAACAACTTTTATTAAAGAGACAACAAAAGATGTATCGTTTATATCAACAAAAGTTGAAACTCCAGATGGTTACGGTAGGGTTCTTAGAGACTCAAAATTAGATGTGATAAGTATAGTTGAAGAGAAAGATTGTAATCAGAATGAGAAAAATATAAAAGAGATTAATTCAGGTATATATCTATCAACCGTTTCAAAGCTAAAAGTATTATTAAAGGATATCAAACCGAATAACTCACAGAAAGAGTATTATCTAACAGATATTATAACTCATGGTTCAGGATCATTTATATCAAAGGATTCTGATAAGTTTTTAGGCATTAATAGTCGAGAACAGTTATCTGTAGTATCGAAAATAATATGGATGCAGAGGGCAAAATATCATCTTAATAATGGAGTGGATATCGTTGATCCATCTAACTGTTATTTAGATGATGATATTGTGATCGGTTCAGATACGGTAATTTTTCCTAATGTTACGATTAAATCAGGTAGTAAGATAGGTAAAAGCTGTATGATATATAATAACACGGTTATTGAGAGCTCAATAATTTCAGATAATGTTGAAATTAAGTATGGTTCAGTAATAGAGGGTTCAAATATCGGCAGTAAGTCAATAGTAGGTCCGATGGCGAGATTACGTCATGGTACAGTTTTAAAGGGATTAAATAAGATCGGTAATTTTGTAGAGGTTAAGGAGAGCGAGTTAGGTTTAGGTTCACAAGCATCACACCTTTCATATATCGGAGATGCAACGATAGGTAAAGATGTAAATATCGGTTGTGGATTTATAACATGTAATTATGATGGTATAGATAAGCATAAAACTATAGTTGGCAATAATGTGTTTATCGGTTCAGATGTTCAGTTGGTAGCTCCTATAAAAGTTGGTAATGATGTTTTAATCGGAGCTGGTTCAACTATTGTGAAAGATATAAGTTCAAGTGATTTAGCGGTATCAAGATCAGAGCAGAAGAATTTAAAAGGTTCAGGTCTTAAATATCTTTTAAAAACTAAAAAGAAGAAAAGATAATATTATGTTGAATAATATAAGAGATCTAGTAAATAAACTTATTTTTAAAAATGAAGATTTAGTTATGATAACGGTAGCTGTAACAATAGGTGTTACCGTTGGTTGTGCTAATATTATTTTCAGAGAACTTATAATTTTTGTACAACTACTATCTTTTGGCACAGAGTCAGAGGTTATTCTGTATAATCTTCAAACAACGCCTGTTTGGAAGATACTTTTAATACCAACATTAGGTGGATTAATAGTTGGAATAATTAGTCGAATATTTAAATCATCAGCAGGGCGTAGTGTTCCAGATGTTATCAAGGCGGTATCATTAAATAAGGTTATTCCATCACTCACTCCAGTTATAAAAATTATTACGTCTTCAATAACATTGGGTACAGGTGGATCAGCAGGTAGAGAGGGGCCGATAGTTGTAATCGGTGCAGGAGTTGGATCATCAGTAGCGAGATTATTTAAATTTTCATCAACACGAGTTGCAACATCAGCAGCAGCAGGTGCAGCAGGCGGAATAGCAGCAACATTTAACGCACCTCTTGGTGGAGCGATGTTTGCAGCAGAAGTTTTAGTAGGAGAGTTTTCGCTTAAAACATTTACATCAATAATAATATCAGCAGTAACAGCAACTGCGGTGAGTAGATCATATTTTGGAGATGAGTTAACGATTCATGCACCGAACTATTCGTTAAACAGTTTTTTTGAACTTCCATTATATGCATTAATGGGTATTTTTATTGCGATCATATCGGTTATATTTATTCGTTTTTATTATAGGGTTTCAGAAAATTTTCAGATGCTAAAGATTCCATCATTTATTAAACCAGCGATCGGTGGTTTATTAATGGGTATAGTTGCACTTTATAGTAGAAATATTATGGGTGTTGGTTACGGTACGATCTTAGAGGTGTTAAATGGAGAGATAATAGGATACACATTATTTCTGCTTATATTTCTAAAGATTATAGCAACATCGTTAACATTAGGATCGGGTGGATCAGGTGGACAGTTCGTACCGACATTATTTATAGGTGCAATGACAGGTGGATTTTTCGGATATATAGCACATATGTTTTTTCCAGAAATAGCAGGAACATCAGGTACGTATGCGTTAGTAGGAATGGGAGCTATGTTAGCAGCTGTTATCAGAGCGCCTATAACATCAATATTTATTATTTTTGAGATCACACAAAACTATCAGATTATTTTACCACTTATGATATCAGTAATAATCGCTAATCTAATATCATATAGGATAGAGAAAGATTCAATTTTCACATGGGTATTATCAAGAGAGGGTTTCAACTTAGGTAAAGGAGTTGAACAAAATATTTTATCTATGATCTATGTAAAAGATATAATGATGACTGATATAATTGTTTTTGAAGAGAGTACTCCATTATCAGAAATTCGTGAATCTATAGTTCGTAAACCTCATGCATATTTTCCAGTAGTAGATAAGAATGGTTGTTTATCAGGAATGATATCGTTGAATGACCTAAAGAACATCATCTTTAAAAAAGGTGATAACGATAAAATTACTGCAGGTGAGATAGGAATTAGAAACAATATAATTACAGTCAGAGAAGATGAGAGTTTATTAGAATCACTAGCTGATTTTGGAATAAAAGATGTTGGTGATCTACCAGTTGTTGAAGATTCAGAGCATGGATTAAAATTAATCGGTTTATTAAGAAGGTCAGATATTATAATAGCTTACAATAAGATGTTAGTTGATTATGTTCCAAATAATTAAAGGAATAATTATTAAGGTTAAAAATGTTAGATAATTTAGAAGTAGAGTTAAATAAAGAACAGTACGATGCAGTTGTATCAAAGAATAGATCTCTTCTTATCATTGCAGGAGCAGGTACAGGTAAGACTAGAGTTATCACATACAGGATAGCGTATCTTATAAAAAAGTATGATGTTAGACCTGGAAATATTTTAGCGGTTACCTTTACAAATAAGGCAGCATCAGAGATGAAGTCGAGATTGTATTCACTTATAGGTTCACTTTCAACAGCATTACATATAGGTACGTTCCACTCAATTTGTTTAAATATTTTAAGAACTGATGGACATTTTATAGGTGTAGATGATAGTTATTCAGTTATAGATCAAGATGATAGACTGGTTATTATTAAACGTATAATTAAGGATTTAGGCATAGATGATAAACGTTATCCACCGAGAAAATATCTACATTATATTAGTGAATTCAAAAATACTATGAGCTATGTTAATTATCAAAAGCCATCAGAAACGATATTGAAATTAGCATTAGTATATGACAGATATCAAGAGCAACTAAATTCATCACGATTTATAGATTTTGATGATATGCTATCATTGGTTGTACGAATGTTTTATAAAGATAGTTCAGTTCTTGAAAAGTATCAAGAGATATATAAGCATATATTAGTTGATGAGTATCAAGATACGAATAAAATTCAATCGACATTTTTATCTTTAATCGGTAAGGGTAATAATATATGCGTAGTTGGCGATGATGATCAATCTATATATGGTTGGCGTGGTGCAGAGATAGCTAACATATTAAATTTTGATAAAGAGTATGAAGATGTTAAAGAGATTAAGTTAGTAGAGAATTATCGAGCTGGACAGAAAATATTAGATATTGCAAATAATGTAATAGAGTATAATATTAATAGAAGAGGCAAAAAATTAGTTTCAGCAAAAGATATAGATGCAGAGATAAGATACGAGACATTATCAAATGAAGCGTTAGAAAGCAACTTCATTATAGAAGAGATAAAAACATTAATATTAAAAGATACAGATTATTTTGATATAGCTATATTATATAGAAAAAACTCTCAATCGCGTAATTTTGAGATATCGTTAAATAGAGCAGGGATTAAACATAAGGTAATTGGAGCGATATCATTTTATCAACGTAAAGAGGTAAAGGATATATTATCTTACCTTCGTGTATATGAGAACAGGTTTGATATATTATCATTTAGAAGAAGCTTAAAAATACCAACACGAGGTATAGGTGATGGTACGATAGATAAAGTTATTTTATATTCACAAACAAACGGAGTTGATTTATTACATTCATTAGTTGATAGTGGTTGTATAAGCAAGAGGCAACAGGTTGAAATTGATAAATACTTGCAACTTTTTATAAAACTTGATAGTATGGTGTCTATAAGAGATAAGATTAACTATATAGTTGAAAATATTGATTATCTTTTATATTTAAGGCAATATGATGACATTGACACAGCAAATAAACGTGTTGATAATATAGCAGAGTTATATTCAGCTGCAGTCGCATTTGAAGAGAGTGTTGAAGGTGTAAATTTACGGGATTTTCTATCATCAACATCACTTACAAGTTCTGCAACAGAGGAGCAGGATTTAACGAATACTGTTAAACTGATGACAATTCATGCATCAAAGGGATTAGAGTTTGATACAGTATTTTTAACAGGATTAGAAGAAGGTTTATTTCCATCATCTCAAAGTAGTGACGATGGTGATATAGAAGAAGAGCGTCGTTTATGTTATGTTGCATTAACGAGGGCGAAACGTAGATTATATTTAACATCAGCACGAGAGAGATTAACATACGGTAAAAGAAGTAGATCGCCATCATCAATTTTTTTAAGAGAGATGGGTATGGTATCATCTAATACAAAATCTAGCGGTATGTTAGGTAGATCAATATTAGATAGTAGTATAGATAAGTTTGATGTCAGTTCATTGTCAACTAATTCTAATAGTTATATTAGTAGTTCATTATCGAAGTTAGATAGTGATAGTTTTTCAGTAGCGGATAAAGTTTCACATGCTGTTTTTGGAGATGGGGTAGTATTATCAATAGATAGATCAGGTGAATCAGAGAAGGTAGTAGTACATTTTAAGAGTACTGGTCAGAAGAAGATTCTCTCTTCATTTCTTAATAGAAGATAAGCAGATTATGTTAATTTTAACGGAGGCGAATTTATGTTTAAAAAGATTGATCATTTAGGTATAGCGGTAAAGAGTATAGATGAGGCTATGAAATTCTATACATCATTGGGTATGACAGTTGATCATATTGAAGAAGTTGCAGCACAAAAAGTTAGAGTAGCAATGATAAATGTAGGTGGCGTTAATGTTGAGTTATTAGAGCCAACTAGTCCAGATAGTCCAATAGCAAAAGCGATAGAGAAGAAAGGTGAGGGTCTTCATCACATTGCATACAGTGTAGATGATATAAAGGTTGCATTGGCTAAATTGAAAGCAGATGGAGTTCCCCTTGTTAATGAAGAGCCTATGGTAGGCGCACATAATAAGTTAATAGCATTTGTTCATCCAAAGGGAGTGAACGGAGTTTTAACAGAACTTTCACAAGATCAGGATCATTAGTATAAAGTTTTATAGTTGATTTTCGTGTTTGTTTTATAATATTTTGAATTAATTTAATTTTAATGCTAATGTTATTTGAATTACAAGCCGATATGTTTTTTATAGAAGAAGAATAGATTTAATTATCTAAACAGGTATTGATATAATCAAGCCGGTATTTCGTAGGATATTCCTATGATGTATCGGCTTTTTTTTATTTAAAAATAAGTATTGGTATTGATATAATCAGGCCACTATCACCCTATCAGAGTAGGTTGAAGTGGTCTTTTTTATATTGTTTTGAGCGAGTGTTTTAGCGAATTTTTTGAGCGGAAAAGGAGCGAATGTGAGGAGCGAGTATATTTTTTAGGTAATCCAGTGTCATTATTGCCTTTTGGCATTGGATTACACAATTTTTTTAAAATATTATTGGTCTTAAGCCAGTCTTATGGTCGCTAGTATCAGATATGTGTTAATGGAATAACATTATTTTGATGAACTACAGCAACTATTGGAGCGAATTTTAAAACATTTTTTCATGGAGGAAAAAAGATTATGGCATTCACACTAGTATCTAACCCGACGGCGATTTCGGGTCATGGAGCAATACGCTCTGCAAACAACAATTTAACAAAAACAATCAATCAATTATCAACGGGGCTCCGAATTAATTCATCAGCAGATGATGCATCGGGTCTAGCGGTATCGGAAAAATTAAGAGGTCAGATTTCAGGTTTAACGGTTGCATCAAGAAACGCACAAGATGCAATATCTTATCTTCAAACGGCGGAAGCTGCTATGGGAACTATGATAGATATGGTTCAAAGGGTAAGAGAGTTAGGTGTACAAGCGGGGGATCCTGCGTATACGTCGAACGACAGAGTTATTCTTCAAACAGAGGTAAACGAGCTTTTAGATGAAATTAATAGAGTATCAGATTCAGCAGAGTTTAACACAAAGAAATTATTAAATGGTGATGGAGCTGCATTATGGTCAGCAACTCAAGGTATTGATGCTTTAGTTCACGGCTCTACAGTAAGCGGAAACTATAACATTGAGACAACGATGGATCCTGGCAAGAACAATATTTATAAAACAAATATTATGACAGTCGGTGCAGGGCAGATCTCATACGATGTAGTAGATGCAGGCGGTGGTATAGGAAGATTATCGAATATTAAAAATGTTCTTACTGATAGTACAGTAAATGTAGATATAGCAGTAAATGCAGTAACGGCAGTAATTACAGGGGCTTCAGCTGCGACAGTATTTGAGAATAGTTTAGGTATGGGTGGAGGTTTTGGTACTTTTTCAGGTGGTGCTACTTATAATATTGAGATAGAAGCTGTAAAAGACGTTGATCTCACTACAGCTGGCGCAACAGCAACAACTCCTGATGCATTAAGGTTTAGAGTTACTAACTCTGTAACTGGCGAGGTGAGTAGTTGGTATAATGCAGATGTTATAGATGGCGTAGGTACAGATGGGTTTACTATTGATACAGAGGGTAGAGCAGCAGATGCTTTTAATTCAGTTGGTTTAACAGATGTCAATGCTCACTCTATTTTATCAGCAGCCACGACGGTGATAAATAGTGATATTGATGTAAGTAACAGAACATCAATAGTTAAGACAGATACTAAAAGTGCAGCATATAACGGAACAGCTGCTATAAACGGTTTAGCTGGCGAGTTGATGGGATCGTACGGAACAATCGCAGCAGGAATGACAGGTTCTGCAATCGGTACTCATGTATACGGCGGTGCAGTATCTATAGAGTTTGAAGCTGTAGATAGTAAAGCAATAGCTGGAGGTAGCGAGCTTCGTTATCGAGTAACGAATCTAGCAGATGGTAATCAGAGCGGTTGGCATCCATTAACTATAGATGCAAGTGGTAGTGTTGAGCTCCTTGCAGGAGGATCAATCGGTACAAAAGCATTAAATGAAGTTGGATTATCAGGTGCATTGATGCATAACTCAGGTACAAATACAGCTACTACAAAGATAGTAAGCACGGCATTTGAAAAAGGCGATAAATTTTTAGTAGGTACTCAAGGTAATGTTT
Organism: uncultured Deferribacteraceae bacterium; assembly: GCA_947039395.1. GTDB lineage: Bacteria > Chrysiogenota > Deferribacteres > Deferribacterales > Mucispirillaceae > CAMQYB01. The sequence goes on from CAMQYS010000003.1 coordinate 129,563, forward strand.
ATTTTGATGGTAGCGCTACTGCAACTGTTGTAAATTTAGATAAAGTTGCAGGAATATCAGTAGGTGATGGTCCAGTTGTTATCTACAAAGATGCAGTTGAATCAAACTTCGATAATCTTTTAAGTATGCATTCTGCACAGATGGATAGTGCGGGTGAGGTTCATTACGGCAGTTTTGATATGAAAATAGCTAAGGGTACAAATGTAATAGCAGGCACAACTACGGTAAACTTTTTAGGTGAAGGTGAACCGGCTTCGTTGTACACAGAATTACAACAGCTAAGCAACTTTACAAATGCTGATGGCAGAATGTTATTAGATAATGCTAGAGAGCTTACCATATATGGTAATAATAAAGACACCACAATTAGTTTAGAAGCTGAAGATACGATAGCAGATCTTGAAATTAAGTTTAGTGATGCGATTATTGAGGCATTAGATTTAGGCTCATCTGGTATCGGAGTTAATAATAACTTAATTAAATTTATCGGTAGAGATGAAGCTACAAACGGTACAGATAGAGCAGTGCAGGGAACATTTGTTATTCAAGGAGCAGCGATAGGCGATGACTCGGAACTATATTTCTCAGCAGATCAGGGTATTTTAGGTGCATTGAATATAGATAAAATACAAGAAGGTACTGGTTCGACTATCACAGCGACTATAAAGGATGCGCATACAAATGTTTTTATAGGAAGGGATACAGTAACAGATGGGGTTATACGTGGGATTTTAGATAATGTAGATATTAAATTGGATCAAACAATAGGTTCAACGGCTGTATGGGATGATGTATTACAGAAGCTAACATTTAGACCAGATAGTTTAAAAACATCTACACTTCACTTAGTTAACAATCCTACAATAGCAGCAATTGGAGCAAATGAAGGACAGTTATTAGATATATCCATAGGTAGAATAGATACAACTACATTGAACTTGGATAATGTATCAGTAATAAGTATAGAGGATTCGCAGAAAGCGATTACGAAAGCGGATCAAGCGTTAGATAGTATAAATCAGACAAGAGCGGTATTAGGTGCTCAGATGAATAGGTTAGACTATACGATCTCTAATTTAGATGTATCAAGAGAGAATATGGCGATAGCTGATTCACGAATAAGAGAGTTAGATGTAGCGGAAGCGTCAACACGCCTAGCATCACAGCAGACGATTTTACAAGCAGCGTCAACGATGTTAGCACAAGCGAACCAGTTACCTAGCTATGCGATGCAGTTATTACAGTAACTACTAGCATAAGTTAAATCAAGGTTTTTGGGTGATAAGTAGTACCAGAGTATATGGTATTGCTTAGGTTGTTGATAATTTACTTAATAAAGTGAGGATTCTGCTATGGAAAAATCTATAGATAAAAGGTTAGAGAGTTTAGAAGATAAGATAGAAATAATGAGATCAGATATGGAGCGATTAGGAATAGGATCTCATGTAGATAAGAAGTTTTATATAAGGGTAGCGTCGGAGGAGTTGAACAGATGTTCGACGTTATTCACAATGGATGCTTTAGCGCAATTATGTAGAAATTAGGAGGATAAAATTAGAGATACAATTTAACAGATGATTAAGATTTAACATACAATTTGGTTAATTTGTTGCAAAAACAGTATTTAAATATACGTTGAAACCCATATTTTCAAAGTATATAGCTGAAGTCATTTTTTGCTCAAAGATATTAGTTTTGATTAATAATAATTATCTAGGAATAATATATACCTAGTGTTGTTGGTTGGTCGGTATTTTTGAGATGTATAAAACTTTATGAACTCAATATGTATACATTCCAGTTTTGTGCGTAGGGAAGGATTCCCACGTTTATCAGCTGGAGTATCATATAAACAAATGATTCATGGAGGAAATTATTATGGCATTATCAATTATCACAAATCCAACAGCATTAGTTGGTCAGAGTGCAATCAATCGAGCGAATAACAGTCTATCTAAAACGATAGAGCAGTTATCAACAGGGTTAAGAATTAATTCATCAGCAGATGACGCATCAGGATTAGCTGTTGCGGATAAGTTAGCAGGTCAGATTTCAGGATTAGCGGTTGCATCACGAAATGCACAAGATGGTTTATCGTACTTACAAACAGCAGAGGCTGCAATGGGTACGATGACAAGCATGGTACAACGTATAAGAGAGTTAGCAGTTCAGGCGGGTGACCCTGCATATACAACAAACGATCGCGTTGTTCTACAAACAGAGGTTGATCAGTTGATAGAAGAGATAGATAGAGTATCTTCATCAGCCGAGTTTAACACGAAGAAGTTACTAAACGGAGATGCTTCGGCATTATGGACAGCAACAGAAGGTATAGAGGCGTTAGTAAGCGGTGCTACAATAAGTGGTAACTACAATATTGAAACGACAATGAACCCAGGTAGCAACTATGTTTACAAATCACAGATTATGGCAGTGGGTGCAGGAAAAACATCTTTTGATATGATTAGTGGTGCAGGTATAAACCGTCTAGATGATATTCAAGGGGTATTAACTGATGCTACACAAAATATTGATATTGTGGTAGCAGAAGGAACGGCAGAGGCAGCGACAGAGGCAACGGGAATTTATGGTAATACTTTAGCAAGCGCTACTATAACAGCTGGTGCAATAGCTGGCATGAGTGGAAGTGGTTCGTTTGCAGTGGAAGTGGAAGTATTGAAGGATGTATCAGATAATGGTACCAACGCGGGAGCAAGTATAGATGATGTTGCTAGATTTAGAATTACCAACTTAGTAACAGGTGAAGTAGGCGACTGGCAAATGATGAATACCACTGATGCTGCTGACCCTAATAATGTAGCACTGTCTGCTGATAACACAGTTGTTAATAATGCATTTACTTCAGCTGGGCTTGCTAGTCCTGCTGGTAAGTTTGAGCTTAATGTCAGTGCTGGAGTAACGGTAGGTCAAGGTTTTACAGCTACTTCTATAATGGCAAGTGATATGGTGGTTAGCACCTCAGCTATTGCCACACTTATAGGCTCATTTGGTAGTATGGCGGCAGGTGCTCCAGGTATGACAGGTTCAGGGATTATCGGTGGTTCTATATCTATGGAGATAGAAGCAACAGGCGATAAGACTACGACTGGAACTGCGGGCTTTAGATACCGAGTAACAAATATGAATACAGGGCTACAAAGTGATTGGGGACAAGGCACTGTTAATGCAACTGGACAGGTAGTAGTGCCTGCCGGCGGGTCATTTGGATCAAAAGAATTAAATGAGGTAGGATTATTTGGTACAATTTTTTCTGCAGGTAATACTAAATTAACATCAGCTAGTTTTAGTGAAGGCGATAAAGTTTTATACGGTATTGGTGGCAAGGTGCTAACTACAGCTGGTGGAGATTACGCAACTGTTAAGTTTGGTAGTGGTCCTGGAGTAGTTTTAGAGAACCCTATATCAGGCACATCTGAAAAAGCTAATAAGATCTACACAGCACAGATGGATGATGCAGGTAAGACATATTACGGTTC
>CAMQYS010000004.1 GCA_947039395.1 uncultured Deferribacteraceae bacterium
TATATCTAATTGAGTGAATTCTGGTTGACGATCTGATCTTAAATCTTCATCTCTAGAACAACGTACGATCTGATAAAATTTATCAAATCCACCCATCATTAACAGCTCTTTAAACACCTGTGGTGATTGTGGACGTGCATAAAACTTACCTGCGTTAACCCTTGATGGGGCTAGATAATCTCTCGCACCTTCAGGTGTAGATTTAGTTAGAAATGGAGTCTCTATATCAACAAAATCCTGCGACAACATATACTCTCTTATAGATTTAGTTAAAGTGCTACGAAGCATAATATTTCTTTGTAACTCAGGACGTCTAAGATCAAGGTAGCGATATTTTAATCTTATATCTTCAGCAACTTCAATACTATCATCTATCATAAATGGAGGCGTTAAAGCTGTATTTAAAATTCTTATCTCTGATATATGAACTTCAATATCACCTGTTGTAACAACCTGTATTTCATTTCTAAACCCATCTGGACGAAGCATAACCTTTCCAAGAACTGCTACAACATACTCTGGTCTACAAGTATCGCCTACAACTCTAGCCTCTTCATGTTCTTCGTTGATAACTATCTGAGTAACGCCGTATCTATCACGAAGATCTATAAATATAACTCCACCATAATCACGACGTTTCTGTACCCAACCGTTTAAAATGACTTCTTTATTTAAATCTTCTTTTCTAAGATCGCCACATGTATGAGTTCTTTTAAAATCCCCTAAATTGCTTAACATTAACTAAACGCTCCTAACACATATTTATATATTATAGCAAAATATTATACTCTAAATTAAAACTTTCATAACTTATTTATATTTTAAACAGAATAAACTAATCTCTATTTATAGCACACAAATCAGAAATACTAACCCTTTTCTGATAGCCACTTAACATATCTTTAATAGTTACCTCTAATGAATTAACTTCATCTTCACCTATTATTACACTAAATTTAGCATCCAGTTTATTAGATTTTTTCATCTGAGATTTCATAGATGATTGATCGTAATCGTACTCTACTATAAACCCTTTCTCTCTCAAACTCTTAACAATTTTTAATCCATGCTCTAATGTGTTTTCAAAACATACAATAAAATAATCTGTTTGTCTTATAGGTATTTTTTTACTCTGTTGAAGAATTTCAACTAATCTATCAACACCTATTGCAAATCCAATCCCTGCTGTATCTTTTGAACCGCCTAATGTCTTGATTAATCCATCATATCTACCACCAGCTCCTACTGCTGACGCTGATCCTAACATCGTTGTTACAAGCTCAAAAGCTGTACGTATATAGTAATCTAATCCTCGAACCATAAAAGGATTAATTTTATATGGTATATTCATCTCATTTAAATGCTTTTTAACTTGACTAAAATGATCTGAACACTCGCAACATAGATTATCAAGCATAACAGGAGCATCTTTAATCAGTTTCTTACAATTTTCATTCTTGCAATCTAATATACGAAGAGGATTACGCTCTAACCTTCTATTGCAATCACCACATAACTCATCTTTAATATTTTTAAAATATGCGATCAACAACTCATTATAATCAGGACGACACTCTTTACATCCTAAAGAGTTAATCTCTAGCTCAACAATATTTTCTAGCTCTAAAACTTTAGCAGAGTTATAAAGTAGTGATGCTATCTCTGCATCAAGTAAAGCAGAAGAACTCTCTAAAACTTCTACCCCTATTTGAGTGAACTGACGAAAACGACCTTTCTGCGGACGCTCCCGTCTAAACATATTTCCTAAATAGTAAAACTTTTTCACACCATTATTAATTAATCCGTTCTCAATATATGCTCTTAGTAATGATGCTGTACCCTCAGGACGTAATGAAACAAACTCACCATCTTTATCTTCAAAAGAGAACATCTCTTTCTCTACTATATCTGTAGTATCACCTATCCCTCTATTAAATAAAGCTGTTTTCTCTAAGATAGGAAGACGGAATTCTTTAAAACCATAGCTAGTAAATAGTGATTTTAGCTTACTCTCAACATATTGCCAATACTCAATATCTTCTCCAAAAATATCTCTAAAACCTTTCATCTTACTGTATTTCATTAATACTCATATCCTAACTAATATATGTTATTTATTACTATCTATTATCGTTATATTTAAATCATCTTTTAATTGAACTATCATCTCATCTATACTCTTTAAAGTTACTCTATGAATATAATTTTCATCTATCTCTTTTAACGGTATAAGAACGAACGATCTTTCACTCATACACTTATGTGGAATAGTTAATATATCACAATCAAGAACTATGCCATTACTATCTATAATATCTATATCTATCTCTCTTGCGCCCCAATATGAATGGTTTTTGTTTCTTCCAATAGATACCTCTATCTCTTTGATAAATTTAAGTAATTCCTTAGGAGATATATCAGACTCAATAGAGATAACTTTATTATAATAATTTCTTTGATCATCTCTTAAAAGTGATACTGTCTCATATAATGACGACTCTTTTAACAATACAAACTTTTCAGATATTAAAGTAATCGCTTTTGTTATGAATTTTTTACTATCACCTATATTGCTTCCGATACCTAATATTACCGACATAATTTACTTTTCTTCAATATTATAATTATCTTTTAGCCCCTCTAACAGAGCCACTCTTACCTCTTCCATTAACTCTTCATCTTTCTTACCTTCAGTAGGTATAGGTTTTAAAACTTTAAGTTCCATATTAGATGGATACATACCAAGACCTGATTTATGCATACATACATCTGTTCCGATAATTGCAACAGGTAAAATCTCAACATTAGCCTTACGAGCTATCAAAAATGCACCTTTTTTAAATGGAAGTAATACACGATTACCACTTCTTGTTCCTTCAGGAAAAATAGTTACATCTATTCCAGAATGGAGAACTTCAACCGTTCTATTAATACTTTTTATAGCATTTCTTGCATTACCTCTTTCAACAGGAATACAACTTAATCCTTTCATTGCAGAACCCATAAAAGGTACATAAAAAACCTCTTTTTTAGACATAAAACTTACTCTACGCTTAAAAGCTGTAAAAGACATTAATATCATTAATATATCAGTATAACTTTGATGGTTCGGCATAACTAAATATGTTTTATTTGGATCAAGATATTCTTCTCCTGACCACTTCAATGTTGAGTTATGTAACCACAACATAAACTTTCCTCTTGGTATCAAGGGGGTTCTATAGCACAAATCTTTATCTTTTTTAAACCATGACAATATTGTACGTTCAAGAGAGTACTCTAATACTCCTATCATCGTTATAACAAATATTATCCAACCTTTAATCTTTTTCATTAAATTAACCTACTTTACTTTTTATTACATTCTAGTTATTGTGGTTATTATCGTTATAGTTACTAATTTATTACTACAACTACCATCTATTGATATTATTATTACTTAATTATTATTGTTGCTACGACTATTAATATTACTATTGTTATTATCGTTATATTTCATATAGTTACATAAACTATTTATCTATTATCACTTGTTAGTACAGCTCATATCTAGATAAAGCTAATCAGTTAGTTTTTTAACCTTACTCGCAATTTCACAAAATATATCGTTATAAGCTGGTCTAATCCCTGTAAAGTCAATGATATTATCTACCTTTATTTTGTTTTGAAAAAACATGTTAAATGTAGACAATATCTCTCTTACACCAGAACCTAAAACATATACACCTAGAAAAGAATTATCTGCTTTATTATATATAACTTTTATTGTTGTATTGGTATCTTCTGCGAAAAGATGATGATAAAATGATGTATGATTTACCTTTATAACATCATAATCATATCCTGTTTCCTCCGCCTGTTCTTCAGATAAACCTATAAACCCTAACTCTGGATCAGTTGATAAATATGTAGAAAAAGCAAACTCATCTGATAAGATATCTTTACCTAACATATTTTTTGCAGCAATCTCTCCAGAACTCACAGCCCAACCTAATTGCATACCTACAGCTGTTATATCGCCTGCCACATAAATATCTTTATTGTCTGTGGTAAAGTTAGTATCATGAATCACACTCCCATTACTATTTAGATTAACACCTGCTGCTTCAAGATTTAATGGTAATATAAATGGTTTTCTACCTATTGATAGAAATACTTGTTCTGACTCTATCTGCATATCATTAAACAATATAAGATACTTCTGTCCAACTTTATCTACATTTACAACTTCTCTATTATGAATTATATTAATGCCTTTCTTTTTCAATATATCTTCATACCTTTTGACAGCCTTGCTATCTATAAATGAAAGGATAGAGTCCTCTTTCTCTATTATATTAACCTTAGTTCCTAGACGATTAAAAACACAAGCTAACTCTACCCCTATCAAGCCACCACCGATAATAGATATAGAGGCAGGTATACTCTCAAGTTTTGATACAGAGTTAATATCAGAAACTTTAAGATTAGATAGTAGTTTTTGTTGATCTGAACCTACAGCAATAAGTGCTTTCTCAAAAACAATTGTATCAACTTCACCATCTTCTCTAGTTAATTCAGCTTTATGAGATTCAAGAAATTTTATCGAACCAGAAATATAGTTGATTTCATATTTTTCAAATTTATCAAGAATTGATCGCTTTGCTTTATTAACATTGTTATCAATATACTTTTTTAATCTTTTGAAATCTAATTTTGCTGGAGATATTTTACCATTATCAATAAAATTATTATGGACTTGAAGATATCTTGTATACATTTGCGAAAAATATAGTAGAGAATTAGATACAACTACACCATCATTACAATATGCTCCACCTAACTGCCTAGAGACTACTAAAATGTCACTACTTTCTTTTGCTAAAATTGTGGATGCTGCAATACCAGCAGGACCAGCACCCACAACTAAATATTTTACCTTAATCATTTGCGATCTAGTGTTTACTTCCTAATCAATTATTAAGTCCCTACTTCCCATGATGCTAAGTAGGTTTCCTGTTCAGGAGTTAGTTTATCTATATTTACTCCCATCGTTTTAAGCTTCGTAAGAGCGATATCTTGTTCAACACTTGATGGAAGGACATAAACTTTTTTCTCTAACTTACCTTTATTCTCTACTACAAACTCTGATGATAATGCTTGTGTAGCAAATGACATATCCATAACCGATGCTGGATGTCCTTCTGCACATGCAAGATTTACTAATCGTCCTTGCCCTAATACATAAATTGATTTTCCATCTACTATATATTCGTCAACATTGTTGTTATTTCTAACATCTTTTATAACTTCACTAGAGATTTTACTAAGTCCAACTAGATCAATTTCTATATCAAAATGTCCTGAGTTTGCAACAACACATCCTGTTTTCATAACTTTAAAATGCTCTGATCTTATAATATGCATGTTACCCGTTACCGTACAAATAATATCAGCAAATTTAGCTGCTTCACTCATCGGCATAACTCTATAGCCATCCATTGAAGCGGCTAAGGCTTTTACTGAATCTATTTCTGTAACTATAACATTTGCTCCAAGCCCTCTTGCTCTTTCTGCAAGACCTTTACCACACCAGCCGTAACCTGCAACAACAAATGTTTTGCCTGCAATTAATGTATCAGTAGCACGAATGATACCATCTATAGTTGATTGTCCAGTTCCATATCTATTATCAAACATATTTTTTGTTTGAATATCGTTAACTGCAACAACTGGGAATTTAAGCATTCCTGCCTCTTGCATAGCTCTAAGTCTTATAACACCAGTAGTTGTCTCCTCCATTGATCCGATAATATGATCATAAAGTTCTGGGTGATTTTTTAAGATTTCTGACACTAAGTCAGCACCATCATCCATAGTGATATGTGGTTTATGATCTATTGCACTATTGATATGTTTATAATATGTATCGTTATCTTCGCCTCTTATTGCATGAACAGATATACCAAAATCTCTAACTAAAGATGCTGCCACATCATCTTGTGTTGATAGTGGGTTTGAAGCAACTAAAATTATATCTGCACCACCTACTGCACATGTACGCATTAAATTAGCTGTCTCTGCTGTAACATGAAGACAACAAGACATACGCATATCTTTAAATGGTTTATTTTTTTCAAATTTAGCTCTAATTTCTGCTAAAACTGGCATACTTTTATCTGCCCATAAAATACGTTTTTTACCTAAATCTGCAAGATTGATATCTTTAATATCATGATTTTTTAACATTTATATTCCCTCTATTAAATAATTCTATAACTTTTTGTACCACAAAATAAAAATAGATAATATAAGTGTTGTTTAACAAATTTATTATCTATTATTATAATTTACTACTTTTTTTTAACTTATTTTTGCTAATGATTTAATATCATTTACTCTATCTATTTTTTCCCAATTAAATATCTCTCTACCAAAATGCCCGTACGCTGCAGTTTCTCTAAAAATCGGTTTTCTTAAATCAAGCGATTCTATCAATCCTTTAGGTGTAAGATCAAATACCTGCCCTATTATTTTTGATATTTCTGTATCAGGTATTATACCTGTGTGAAATGTATCTACACTAATAGATACAGGTTGAGCAACACCTATCGCATAAGCTAACTGTATTTCACAACGTTTTGCAATACCTGCCGCTACTATATTCTTAGCAACCCATCTTGCACCGTATGCAGCCGATCTATCAACTTTTGTTGCATCCTTACCAGAGAAAGCTCCACCACCATGACGCCCCATTCCACCGTATGTATCAACAATAATCTTTCTACCAGTTAATCCGCAATCACCCATAGGTCCACCTACAACAAATCTACCTGTTGGATTAATATGAAGTGTGATAGCATCTTTATCATATAAACTACTTGGTAGTGTAGGCTCTATAACATATTTCTTTATATCTTCATGAATTTTTTCAAGAGTAATCTCAGGTGCATGTTGTGTAGACACAACTACTGTATCAATACGTACAGGTTGATGTCCATTATATTCTATTGTTACTTGAGACTTACCATCAGGTCTAAGATAATCGAGTACACCTGTTTTTCTCACTTCACTTAGCTTCATAGATAGTTTATGAGCAAGCATAATCGGTAGTGGCATTAATTCTTCAGTCTCATCACAGGCAAACCCAAACATTAATCCTTGATCTCCTGCACCACCAGTATCTACTCCCATAGCTATATCAGGAGATTGTTGATTAATTGTAGATATTACTCCACACGTTAAGTAATCAAACCCATATTTAGCTCTAGTATATCCTATTTCTTCAATTGTTTTTCTAACAACAGCAGGAATATCTACATATGTTTTAGTTGTTATCTCTCCAGAAACTACCACTAATCCAGTAGTTAGAAGCGTTTCACAAGCAACCCTACTAGCAGGATCATCAGTAAGCATTGCGTCAAGAATACTATCTGATATTTGGTCAGCTATCTTATCTGGATGTCCTTCTGTTACCGACTCTGATGTAAAAAGATGTTTCTTATCCATAATGTTAAAATTTCTCCTATACCTATACCTATACCTATTATATTAGCACTATTATTAACTTTTTAATATTTATCTTCGTTGTTCGTAGCTAAACTCTTTAAATATTATACATTAACTATTAGCATTAACTCATTACATAGTTACACTTTAGTATTAGTAACTAACTCTTTTTTGTACTTTGTTATTATTTGATCCATAAGATCTTTATTTTTTAATTTTGTTAATTTAATCTGTTTAATATTAGCTTCAACTTCTGGAGGAATAATTTTAAGGCTGTACAACGCCTCTAAATCCTGCTCTAGTTTTATATGTTCATTAAAATATTTTTTAAATTCCATATCGCTATTTCGTAACTCTGAAATAATAATATCTTCGTTCATATCTATAATTCCCCCTTCACAATATAATAAAACAGTATAATTAACTCGTATGTAAACTATACAAATCAACTATATAATATCTATAAATATAATTTAGTTAATTAACTTACTGCTTCTCTTGTCATTCTTACAGCATTAAGATTACTACCATAATAATTTTTTATTATTCCACACTCTTTAAAATTGAAATATTTATATAAGTTTAATGCAACATCATTACATACATTAACCTCTAAAAACCATGTGTAACCTTTATTCTCTTTGATAATAGTTGTAAGAAATTTCTTACCTAATCCTCTATTTTGATACTCTTTATCAATTGCAAATGTTACAAGTTCAACTGTTAAACTAAGCTTCCATATAACCATATAACCTACAGCTTGCCCTTCAAACTCATAGATATAAATAATTGAATGATCTTTACTAAACTCTTGTATAAATGAAGTGTTACTCCACCTATTTAAATCAAAAGAAGCATCGCAAATACGTCTTATTGTCTCTATATCATCTAATGTTGCAACTCTTATCAAAATCAATCTCCGCTTCAGCTTTACGCAGATACAACGGTAAACACTCACTTAGAAAATAAGAGATATTTTCATGCTTAGCAACCGCTTCAAGATTAATTACATCGCTTGGAAACGAATTAACTGTAATATAATCTCCTATTAATTCATCAGAAACAACCACTTCTTCTATATTTGAAAAAATCGTATCTTTAAAATTATAGCTACGAACAGCAAATAAATCCCCTTTAAGCCTTGAGATAACTGAAAACTCATTATCCATTTGTATAGATATCGCTTTCGCATCAAGAGAGTTTATACCATAAATAGCTTTATTATCTGCAATAGCTAATCCATATACAAATGATATTCCAACTCGTATACCTGTAAACGATCCTGGACCAGTTACTACATAATATTCATCAATAGATGCGATATTAATAGATGTTTGAGTTAACATAAAATCTAATATAGGCAGTATCTTCTCTGATGTTCCTCTCTCGATCCTTATTTTTGTGGAAAAAACAACACCACCACAATCGGTAAGAACAAAAGATAGATAGCTAGATGATGTATCTAAAAAAAATCTTCTCATTTGTTCCAATTATAATATTTATAATTCAATAAGTCAATTATATTAACAGATTATGTTCCACTAAAACAGAGTAACTACTTACAACAATAAACTAGAAAATGATAATATTATCCCACTTCAGCTATAACAATTATGTTACGCTGTCACAAATGGATTATGAACTTTTTCATGCCCAATAGATGATTTTTGTCCGTGTCCTGGACAAACAGTTACATCCTCATCTAATGTATATAGCTTCTCCTTGATAGATCTAATTATAGAAGGATGATCTGATTGCTCTAAATCTGTTCTTCCTATAGACTCATGAAATAATGTATCTCCTGATATAAGTATCTTATCATCTCTCTCACCTATTAGAAATGATACACAACCCATAGTATGTCCTGGTGTATGAATTACTGTTATATCCTTACCGTTAAAGTCTATCTTATCTCCATCATTTAAATAACCGTCTACTATAGGCTCAACATCGTATTTCCAACCATACATTTTTGAGATAGATTTTGCATCTCCTATTAATGGCTCATCATTCTTATGAATATAAAATTTACAACCATACTTCTTCTGTACTTCGCCTACTGCACCTATATGATCGAAATGTCCATGTGTGTTAAGAATTGAGTGAACTGATAAATTATTCTTCTCTAAAAATGCGTCTATCTTATGAAAGTCGCCACCTGGATCAAATAATATCGCTTCTTTACCATCATGATAAATATATGTGTTCTCCATAAGTGGAGTAACTGCTATAAATTCTAACTTAAACATAAATTCTCCTTACTATATTAATTTATTTACTACTTTAATTTATCTTAATACTTTTAAAACATTTACTCTTAATGAATATAAATATCCAAAATAGAATAATATAGAAAATAATATAATAAGTAAAACATTTAATTCAATATGCTTCAATATCATTATTAATATTATAAGCAGAATGTTTGATGAAATAACCTTTATTAACAATACTTTATGTCTATTTATATTAAGTGAGTAATCTTTAATAAATACATATAAAAACAGTGCATTAAAAAATGCTGAAATAGAAGAGGCTAGTGCTATCCCTGAATGAGCTAAGAACTGCATCAATATAAGATTTAATATAACATTTAATACAAAACCAATAAAAGCTGCTTTAACTGGTGTTTTCGTATCCTTTTTAGAGTGAAACACTTTTGTGAATAAATTTATAAATGAGAAAAATATCAATCCAACACTATACATTCGTAAAGCTGATGCGGTATTAACCAAATCAGTTTCTGTAAAATTATTACGATAAAATATTAATCTAGTTATATCTGTAGATAGTAAATAAAGCCCTATCGTTGCAGGAATAATCGCTATAAATAATGTCAATATAGACTTATCAATTAATGATACCCTCTTTTCAACATCATTATTGATATACGCTTTAGATAGCTCTGTTAATGATACTGTTCCAACTGCAACAGCTAACACACCTAACGGAAATTGGAAAATTCTATTAGAGTAGAATAACCAAGATATCGAACCTACTGCTAAATATGATGCAAGCACTCTACCGATTAAAAAGTTCAACTGTGATATAGATACGCCTGCAATAGATGGAATAATTAATAGATATGTTTGTTTAATCGCTTTATCTATTGTCTTAAAAAAAATCGGTTTATATCCGTAAATTAATGATATAGAGAATATAAGTAATGCTTGCAAAAAACCACCTAGTAACGTTCCATAAGCTAGATAATATATATTACCACTCTCTTTATATCCTACCCATGCACCAAGTATCATCGCCATATTGAATAACGCTGATGATACATACGGAATAAAATATGAGTTATTAAAGTTTAGAAAACCTGATAATAAACCAGAGAAACTAATTAACAGGAGAAAAGGCATAACAATACGTAATAAGTTTGCTCCCTCATTTAATATCTCTTTATTTTCTGAAAAACCAGGTACAAATAAAAGTATTACATAATCTGCTAAAAAGATAATTATCAATGTGATTATAGATATGATAAATGTTTGAACAACTATAAGTTGTGTAAGATAAGCGTTCTGCATTTTGTGCCCACCTACCTTAAACTTCTCTGTTAAAAAAGGCATGAATGCAGATGAGATCGCTCCTTCTACAAAAAACTGTCTAAATAAGTTAGGAATTGCAAAAGCAACGAAAAAAATATCTGTTAATGCTGTAGCTCCAAAATAAGCAGCAATACTAATATCTCGTATTAATCCAAATATTCTACTTATTAATATCCCTATACTTGAAAGTAAAACTTTACCAATATAACTACTCAATTAAGAAAACCTCCTAGAACTTAACAACGTGTTAATACATCATAAAAATAGTTTTGACAACCAATGCTTATTAGGTTAAGGTATAAAAAATCATATAGCAAGAAAATAGTTTATTAACTAATAAATTAGTTGATAATTACAACAATGGAGACTTTATAATGATTACTAAATCTGAGCTTATTGAAACAATCGCACAAAGATATCCTGATATGACAAAAAAACAAGTCGAATATATAATAAATGCTATATTTCTAACTATTAGAGACTCTCTAATGGATGGAAACGCTGTAGAAATTCGTGGCTTCGGCTCTTTTAAAATTAGAGAGAAAGATGCTAAATCTGGAAGAAACCCTAAAACGGGTACTCGTGTACTCGTGCCTGAAAAAAAAGTACCCACTTTTAAACCTGGAAAAGAGATAAAAGAAGCGTTACTTGCAATTGAAGTAAAAAACTAAGTTAAATTGTTTTGCTTTAAGTTATAATATCTCATCTATATTTTATCAACTAAAGGTTAATAAAAGAGTAACCTTATCGGTTGTTATGTGGTAAAAAGATGAATATCGTATAAAACTACTTAATATTGATATCTAAAATATATTTATTATTTTATGGTAAAATATCAATATCGCAAGCAACTATATAACAAAATACCAAAAACTCTTATAAGAACCACTTAGTAACATCAGATTAACCGATACATATATAGCTACTATCTCCACTTAATATAGTCACAATCCTCTCTTCAATCACACTATCTTCTATACCAACTTCAACATATTTTTTAGCATCTATATTAGCATCTCTTAATATTATAACATCTTCAACTATATTAGCATATTTTAGCTCTATCCCTCCAGATTGTCTTGTACCAAATAAATCGCCTTGTCCTCTAAGTTTTAGATCTATTTCTGCTAACTTAAATCCATCATTATATTTTATCATCGCCTTAATTCTTTCAATACCTATAAATGTAATATCTTTTGATGTAATAAGATAACAGTATGATTGTAGATCTGATCTACCTACTCTACCCCTTAATTGGTGTAATTGTGATAATCCAAATCTTTCTGCCTGTTCTATAACCATAGCTGTTGCATGTGGTATATCAACACCTACTTCAACAACTGTAGTTGATACAAGTACATTTATTACGCCATTTCTAAAATCATCTAGTAGAGAACGCTTTTCATCTGATTTTAATCTACCATGTAGAAGTCCCACTTTTTTATCTTTATAATATTTTGATATATACTCATAACTTTGTGTGGCTGCCTTTAGATCCATTTTATCACTCTCATCTATCAACGGATATACAAAAAATGCACCCTCTTTTTTATCTAGCAATATCTTAACCTTATCTAGAACTTTATTAAGTTCGCTATCACGATAATGTTCTGTAATAGGTTGAATTCTACCAGGTGGCATCTCATCAATAATTGATATATCAAGATCACTATACAATGTCATTGCTAAAGTTCTAGGAATTGGCGTTGCTGTCATCAATACTATATCTGGTACAGGACTACCTTTTTCAATCAACTTTTTACGTTGATCAACTCCAAATCTATGTTGTTCATCAACTACTACTAAACCTAACTTATTAAATACGATATCACTTTCTAATAATGCGTGCGTACCGATAAGTATATCTATCTCATTATTAGCTAATCTCTGCTTAATATCATCTTTAACTTTTTTAGTTTTTGAACCTGTTATAAGCTCAACTTTAATAGTATCATTGCCGAAAATTCTAATAAAACTATTATAATGTTGTTCAGCTAAAACCTCTGTTGGAGCAATAATAGTAGATTGAAAACCGTTCATCACCGATATAGCTGCTGATATAAAAGCTACGATTGTCTTACCTGATCCAACATCTCCTTGAATTAATCTATTCATCTGTCTAGAGTTACGCATATCGTTAAAAATCTCTACAAGTACTCTGCGTTGTGCAGATGTTAATTTGAACGGCATAATCTCTTTAATTCTATTTAGATACTCCTTTGATATATCAAACGACACACCTTCTAGTTCATGATAATTTTTTCTCTTTTTTGCAAGCAGTAAATTGAGATAAAAAAGTTCTTCATATATAAGTCGTTGATATGAAGGATGCTTTCTACTAATTATTAATTTACTGTTTTCAAAACTTTTTGGAGTATGAATAGATTGTAATGAATTCTGAATTGATGGGAAATTATATCTATCTAATATATAATTAGGTAATGTTTCTTTAACTTCAACTAATCCGATAGATAACGCCTCTTTAACTGCTTTACGAATTATAGCTTGATATAATGATACTGGTAAATGATAGATAGCTCTTACAGTATTTAGATCGTAGTCTGGTATAATCTCTGGGTGAAAAATTGATGATATACCTTTATTTGTTGATATACTACCGTATAAGTTATACTTTTTGCCCACTTTAAATATCGGTAACGGATAGCTATATGTATAATTTAGATATAACGCTGCTATAAAATCATTATCTCTTCTAAAAAGAAGTTTTAGAACTTTTTTACCTTTCTTTGAATCAATATAAGTGTGGCTTTCATAGATACCAGATAAGACACCGTTATCGGTTTCTAAGTTTTGAGATAACACCTCGTATCTATATGGTAGAAAATATATCATATCATAGATATTATATACATTATACTTACTTAAAGATATAGCAGCTTTCTCACCGATCCCTTTAAGAGTTTCAATAGATCTTTTTAATATCTCTTTGTTATTCGATGAGAGCATCAATTGCTAAGAACTCACTTTGAGAAAATAAATTCAGTACATCTACTATAACTATCATATCTGCACCCACTCTAGCGATACCTTCAAGATGATTTTCATTACTGTTTTTAACACAAGGAGTTGCATCAATATCATTAGTGTTAATACTTAAAACTTCTGAAACAGAATCAACAACAAACCCAATTCTACGATTATTTATTGAAGAGATAATAACCCTTGTATCCTCATCATCATTAAGCACTGGCATATTAAGTTTTTTTCGGAGCGATATAATCGGAATTACTTTTTCACGAAGATTAACAATGCCTAAAACATAATCAGGAGATCTAGGTATAGGAGTGATATTGATCCTTCTAATAATCTCTTCTATCACCATAATATCTACAGCGAAATCGTCATTCGCTAACTTAAATCCAACATATTTCTTTAAATCTGACATATATACTCCAAAATATTTAATAGCATCTTATAATATGATACTTTTAAATTTAGATATAGTGATAAAAATCTACTATTAAAATATAGTATAAAAATATATAATTGACAATAGAAATGATATTTATATCCATTATATATAAATAATTTTTAACAAATAGAAACATGAACAATGATACTTATTCATGTAATAACTATCTTATCAAAACTTACTAATTGTAATATCGGCTACTTTAGAGAAAATATCTCTTTGATTTTTAAGATTAATTTATTTTATAATTTATACTCTTTATTGCGATGATTTAATCAAGATCTATCTACATAATGCAAACAAACAATATGTTAAACCACCATACTTATTAAATAGATAATTGCAAAAAAGATTACTAATTTTGATAAAATGGATTATAATAAGGTTGGTAATATTGATGTTATATTGATTTTGATATAAATTTAAAGGAGTTTTATTATGATGACTATTATAGAAAGATTAAATAGAGGCGTTAAAAAAGGTAAAGATGTATATATAGCACCATCTGCTACAGTGTTCGGATATTGCGATCTTGGAGATGATTCATCAATCTGGCACGGAGCTGTACTGCGTGGAGATGTTGAACAGATATCTGTTGGAGATAGAACTAATGTTCAAGATGGATCTGTTCTACACGTTACTACCGACAAATGGAAATGTATAGTTGGCAATGACACCTCAATAGGACATGCAGTTGTTCTACACGGCTGTACTATCGGAAACAATGTGCTTGTCGGTATCGGTGCAATTATATTAGATGGAGCTGTTGTTGGTGATGATTGTATAATAGCTGCAGGAGCTCTTATACCTCCAAATAAAATAATCCCACCTAGAAGTATGGTTATGGGTTCGCCTTATAAAATTGTTAGAGAGTTAAATGATGATGATGTAGCGAACATTAGATCGTTCTCTGAAAGATATGTTAATTATAAAAATATCTATCTAAACTATCCTGAAAAATTATAAGAAACATACATTTTGAAATAAAATAGATTTTAGATTAAATTATACCTACCGTTTGGTGGGTATTTTTTTATTGTTATATTTTGAAATTCTCTTATAATAAGCTTAAGAGGATAATTTTATGGTAACATTTTTATTACTACTACTTATAGGTGTATCTGCTGGGATTATTGATATTCTTCCTATGATTAAAATGAAACTTGATCGTCACTCAATAGCTTCAGCGTTTATGTTTCATCTAATTGCACCAACAATTCTTTATCATATACAGATTAATGTTTCTGTTTGGTTAAAAGGTGGAATTGTTTATCTTTTACTAGCGATACCTCTTATAATTTTTGTAAATAAGAAAGATAAAAAAGGGTCAATAATTATGATTATCTCATCAATAATTATAGGAACAGTAGTTGCTTTAATTGAAAGTACAATTTAATTTACCATAATAACTTAATATAAAAAAATCTAATAACAGTACAACTACTATTATAATAATTTAACTTAGAGTAACTCTATTTACAAACTAGATAATCATTGGTTTAATAACTTACATTATAGAAAAAATACCTCTATAAAGTTACTATAGTTATCGCTTGTCCACCCTCTTGGTTTTCAGCTAGTCGATAAGATTTAATCGTTGATGATTTGCGTAGATATTCATGAACCGCTTTACGTAGCTGTCCTGTACCTCTACCATGTACAACGTTTACTGTATCAAAATTGCTATCTATCGCTTTATCAAGATACGCTTCAAGTAGATCTAACGCCTCTTCAACTCGTTTACCTACTAAAACTATCTCACCTTTAATATGGTTAGTAACAGCGTTATCTTTGATCTTTATAGCTTTCTTTACAGGTTGTTTTTTATCTATCTTTTTACCGATTAAATCATTCATTTTTAGATTTAACTTAAATCCGTTTATATCAACTTGAACCATATCTTTACGAATAGAGAGAACCGTTGCTTTCGCATTATATGTATCTAAATAAATTAGATCACCTACTTCAATATCTTTAACTTTATCGAACGATTCTTTAACTTTAGAGAGTCTACTTTCAACTTGCTTAATACTACTTTCAACACTTATCTGATCTATCTTCTCTTTTTTTTCTTTTATCATACGTCTACTTTGTTGAAGAAGTTGATACGTTTCAGATAGTAATTCAAACTCTTTTTTACCTAACTTTTTATTTATTATCTCATCTGTTTCTGTAAGTTTTCTCTCTCTTTCATTAAGTTCACGATCCCACTCTTCTAATGTGATTTTTAAGTGAGTGTTCTCTGCTTTCATTCTATTGATCTCATCAACTGAAACTTCAAGAGATGATTTATATTGGTTAACCTCTTCTAACGCTAAATCTATAACTTGTTCATTAAATCCTAATCTCTTAGCGATTAATATCGGATCTGATCTGCCAATGATATCTTTTAATAATCTATATCGTGGTTCAAAAGTTTCATAATCAAAATCAACAGAGTAGAACATCGAGATACTATTATTTAATGCAAAATTTTTAATTTCAGTAAAGTGAGTTGTAACAACGATATCAGAGTTTTTATTCAATAGATATTTCAAGATTGCAATAGCTAAGGCTGCACCCTCTCTTGCATCTGTTCCTGTGCCTAACTCATCAAAAAGTAGCAACGATCTATCAACACTTTTCTCCATAATAGATTTTATATTAAGCATATGAGATGAAAATGTAGAGAGATCCATAACGATAGATTGTTTATCACCGATATCTGCTAAGATATTACGGTAGATTACATATTTAGCGTAATCAGCAAATATAGGTAATCCGCAATAAGTTAAAATTAAATTAAGACCTATAGATTTTAATGCAGCCGTTTTACCACCAGTATTCGGCCCTGTGATTACCGCTAACTGTTTATCTTTATCGAATGTGAAATCTATACCTATTGATCTACTATCCTGTTTCAATAATATTAATGGGTGATGTAAATTTTTGAAATTTAATCCATCTGAATGTTCTGCAAATGTGATTACTTTATCTTTATAAAATCTTCCTATCTCTAAATATAAAGCAAGTTTTGTATACTGCTCTGTTAAAAGATTTATATCTGTAATTGACGCTTTAAATTGAGAAATTATATTATAGATAATTTTAGCGATCTCTTCTGACTCTTTTATTGTAAGCTCTTGGATCGCATTATTAAATGGGATCGCTGTTGATGGCTCAATATATAATGTCTGTCCTGATGTTGATTTATCTTGAATTATACCAACTATATATTGATGATAATTAGATTTACAACTTAATGTATATCTACCATTATGAACAGTTATCGTATCCTCATTTATAAACTTAGATGCGTTACTTGAATTTATAATCTGTTTAAGTTTTTTCTGTAATGAGTCCCTGTAAATCTTGATATCTTTTCTTATCTCATAAAGCTCTGTAGTTGCATTATCCTTGATCTGTCCTGTATCGTCTATAGCTGTTTTGATGGTTAACGATATATCATCTAATGTATTGATAGATTGTACTAAATCTTTTAAATACACAATCCTTTTTGTAGATAACAACTTAGATTTCATAATAGCTATATCATTCAAAAAGTTTGCAAAAATAATGAGATCTTTAGGATCGTATGAGACCTCTTTATTGATTAATCTATCAATTGCATGATAAGTATCTTCATCTTTATTAAGCACTACCTCATCTGATACAAGGTTGATAATTTCGCTATACTTATTTTGTTCTAAAAGTATATCATCAACATTATTATAAGGAGATAGTTTATCTATATCTAACTTAGCGTAGTATGATATAAACGACTCTTTAAGAATATCTAAAAAATTGTAAAACTCTAAAGTTTGATAATCGTAACTCATAATAATTTATCACATATTAGATGTGATTAATCAAGTATAAAAAAATCAACTAATAATCATCGTAAAAACTCACAGTAATTATTATACTTTATCATCCTGTCTGATATCGTAATATGCGATATAATTGTTGACTTTTATGCAATATAATATAAATTATGAGAGTTATTATAAAATATGAATTTAGTTCGGGGGAATATTATTATGTCTAGTCCTGTATTTAGTGAAAAAACTTTTTCCACAACTTATCAAACAGAAAGTTCTGATGTGATGACTGTAAACGGTACGATTTCAAGAGCGTTAGTTTTAACATCTATATTAGTTGGATTTGCATTATATGGAGCTCATCTTTTTGCTAATGCAACAGATATGGGATTGATGATGAACATCGTTAAAGGTACTGCTATCGCTGCACTTATTATCGCAGTTGTAATGGTGTTTAAAAAAGAGTACGCAATGCCTTTATCTATAGTATATGCGATGCTTGAAGGTGTATGTTTAGGTATTATATCTATGTTGTTTGAATCTATGTATAATGGAATTGTTTTTCAAGCGTTAGGTTTAACAATAATGGTTCTCTTTCTAATGTTGTTTCTATATAGATTTAGAATTATCAGAGTAACAGAGAAATTTAGAAGTGTTATAATCGTTGCAACTTCAGCTATATTTGCGATGTACTTATTATCATTTGTACTTGGTTTTTTCGGTATCAGCTTACCGTTCTTAACTGGAGCATCTCCACTTGCAATAGGTATCAATGTTGTTGTTGTTGTTATCGCATCATTAAATTTATTACTTGATTTTGATTATATTGAGAAAGGTGCAGAAAATAATCTACCTAAATATTTCGAATGGTATTCAGCTTTTGGATTATTAGTTACATTAATTTGGTTATATCTTGAGTTATTAAGGTTGTTAGCAAAATTGAATAAAAGATAACTATATAAAGTATTTTAAAGGATTGATATGTTAAAATTAGCTTCACGATATGTAATTGTTATCTTAGTAGTTTCATCAATACTCGCATCTACATACGGTTGTTTCAGTGCAGAAAGTTATTATAATAAAGGCTTAGTTGCCTATAAAAATGGTGATTTAGATAAAGCTATTAATAGTTTTAATAAAGCTATAGAGAAAGACCCTATATATGTTACAGCTTATTTAGAAAGAGGAAATGCATTAGCTGATAAAGGTGAAATTGAAAATGCCTTTTTAGATATTAATAAAGCAATAGAATTATCACCTACCTATCCTAATGCATACTACAATAAAGCAGTTCTATATCATCGTGAAGGTGATTTAGCTAAAGCAAAAGAAGTGTATGAACAAGTCATAGAAATCAATCATGAGTTTGCTATGGCTTACTACGGGATAGGAAATATATATAATGATGAAGGTAATAAAACTGTAGCATTAGATTACTACAATCAATCTATAGAGAAAGACCCTGCAATTGTAAACACTTATAATCATAGAGGTTTAATATTTTTTGAACAAGCAAACTATAATAAAGCTATTGAAGATTTTAGTGATGCAGTAAAACTTGAACCACATTACTTGGTTGCATACTACAATAGAGGATTAGCATATTTAGAATTAAAAGATTACGATACAGCTATTAAGGATTTCACAACTATCATCGGTTTTGATCCTCAATATGTACGTGCATATTATAGTAGAGCTACAATATATGAGTTAAAAGGTGATATAGATAAAGCTACAAGTGATTATATGAGTTGTTTAGATTTTGTCCCAAACGATCAATATATAATTGATAAATTAATTGCACTATCTGATAACGGAAGCGTAATTGCAGAGAAATATTTGATTGATACAGGATTAGTGAAAAAGAAATAATAAATTTTATTTTGAAAATATTTTCATATTGTTTTAATGATGTTTTAGAGAGATAGACTGTTAATAGCAGTCTATTTTTTATAAGATTGTAATAGATATTGTTTTAATACTTCATATCTATATCAGTTGAATAATGATTGACGATATATAACCATACACTATACTATTTACTTTTACTATCAATCATATAGCTTATCTTATTTAATCTATATAAAACAAACTCTATTACGTTTGATTAATAAGTTGAAGTTATTAAAACTATAATCCTATATCAGAACTATCAAACGGTAAAAACCTATCTATACCAGAGATTTCATTTAACTTCTTATATATAATACTAGGGATAGGCAGAATATAAGGCACTAATTTAGATTCTGCAATACTATTATTAATAGCCGACTCTTTAGGGATAAATAACATAACTATCCATAAAAATATAGATGCGATTACCGCTCCTTTCACTCCACCAAAAATCAATCCACCTAACCTATTTAATCCACCTAAATGTATCATTGTAATAAACCTATGCAATATCTTACCCATTAAAAAGACTATGACATAAATAAGTAAAAAACCTAACACATAAGTAATTACTGACGATATTTTATCATCAGTAACACCCATATTAACAACAATATTATGTATTGGAGTATAAACCATATATGAAAATATTAATGCTAATGCGATACCTAACATACCAACAACACCTATTATTAATCCAGCAAATAACCCTCTAATTGCAAAGAAAACTATTATAGATAGGATTACTATATCAGTTATGTCCACCTGCTATCTCCTTAACTACATCTGATACTAATTTACCATCTGCTTTTCCAGCAACCTTACTTAAAACATTCTTCATAACTATACCAAAATTTGATTTCTCTCCATCTGATAGATCGTTATATACACCTTTAACAATAGCTACTACTTCATCTTTTGATAGCTGTGCTGGTAGATATTTTATAATTGAATCTATCTCTTTCTGTTCTTTTTCTACAAGATCATTTCTACCAGCTTTTGCAAATTGATCTATAGAGTCTTTACGTTTCTTTATTGATGAGGCGATGATTTTTAAAACTTGTTCATCATCTAACTCTTTCATTAAAGCTATTTCTTGATTTTTTATATCTGCTTTTAGCATTCTAATAGCGTCTAAGGTAATACTATCCTTAGCTCTCATCGCTGTTTTCATATCTTCGTTCATTATATTCTTTAAACTCATTCTAAAATTCTCCCTACGTCACTAAATTAATCTTAGTTATATATTATAATCGACATAAATTAAAAAAAACTTACTTATAAAAAAATAAATAGTTGCTATATAAATAAAAAATGTCAATACTAAAAAGTTAAAAAGTATTGACATCATATGCTATAAATTTGTTATCAATAACAATTATTAGAGATTACTTACCGAACTGATTTTCTAATTCATACATACGTTTAATATTAGACTCAGCACGTCTTATTGTATAATTTAAAAGATCATCAGGCTCAACTGATATACTATCAGTATATTTAAGTTGATCTAATGCTTTTTGAAACTCTCCTTCAAGCTCATAACATATCCCAACATTATAATTTAATGATAAAGATGATCTGTTTTTTAATAATAACTCTCTAAAAATTTCACATGCTCTATCATCTCTACCACTTTTAACAAATTTAAGTGCATTTTTTAATAATTCTTTATCACTTTTTGCCATACCATCTGTATCATCTTTTAATTCAATAGATATCTCCGTTACCATCGGAGACAGATCTTTTTTAATATTTCTAAAGATTTTAGTTTTCGCTTTATTTGCAAGAGTTGCTTTATCATCTTGATATCCACTACAACTATAATCACCAACACTCTCTATAAACGCTTTAGAATATATTAATCTACCCGTTGAAACTGATGTAAGTTTGGGAGTAAATGAAACTATAGCCGATGTAGTTAGACACTTGACTTGATACGTCTCATAATATTGACAGTTACTATTGCTATCATATAATTTACATCTAGATCTTCTATCATAAGATACAATTTGATCTGTTTTCTCTTCAACATTTCCAGTCCATATTGCATCAACACCAACAAGTTTACCTATTCGCACAGCTGTTTCATCATCAACAATACCGCTTAATTGAAACGCTTGTTCATTTAGTATAGTTTCAATATTTGCACGATCCATTATTTCATATATTGGAGAACCTTTAAACTTTAAATTCTGTAAAAGAGCTTCAAACTCTGAACGATAATTATCTCCTTTTCTACCAGTAAAATCCATAACTGCAATTTTATTATACTTAATAACCTCTGTTTCCTTTGCAGGAATAATATACTCTGTTGTGACATATGTTGTGCAACCTATTGCTGTCGATAATACAGATAACAATAGCATTAACCTTAATAGTATGAACATTTCACTCTCCTAAATCCCCATTTATTGTAAAACTTTCTAACTATTACTAAATCTAGTTAGCAAAACCTATAACTTAATTATAATCTATAAGATACTTCATTTATAGCGATCTTACTACTATAGTTTTCTATTTTTTTAAATATAATTTTAATATTCATAGAGATATTCTCCAAAAGCTTCACCCAGTTTTTTAATATCTCAGGAGTAATAAACATATCAACTATATTAATCAATTTAATATTTATACAACAACAAACCTTACCACTACCCATAACCTAAATATTTTAAAGGTTTTAATACAGGTTCTTCTAAGAGTTCTACTATGTTACTGTAAAATCTTTAAATATTTTCATAATTATCGTTTATGTTTATAACTATACTTTGAAAATTACTTAAATTGTAATCTTGTAGTTATACCACAAGGCATATACATCTTACCCTCTCTAAAAGGAAGAACTGTCTCCTTTATTGTAAGTACAGAGTTATTATTTAGATACTGTGAAAATACATCTAACATAATATTATGTAAAGCTGTTGATGATATAGATGCTGTGTATGTATTCAATATTATATACGATTTACTATCTGAAAGCAGTTTACGTACATTAACAAGTAGATCCCATAAATCATCTTGCAATTTCCATATTTCACTATTAGCCCCTCTACCAAAAGCTGGTGGATCTAATATAATAGCATCATATTTTTTCTCTCTTCTAATATCTCGTTCAACAAACTTCATACAATCATCAACTATAAAGCGTACTTTATCTTCACGCACTTTAGATAAATGGCTATTCTCTTTACACCAATTAACAGCACCTTTTGAAGCATCCACATGCACAACGTTAGATCCACCAACAGCTGCGGCAATAGATGAACCACCAGTGTAACCAAAAAGATTTAAAGTTGTTTTAACTTGATCTCTTCTATTCTTATCAATTATAAAGTCCCAGTTCACTGCTTGTTCGGGAAATAATCCTGTATGCTTAAAACCAGTTGGCTTAACTTTAAATTTTAATTGTTTATAATTTATAAACCAGTTATCTGGAACGCTATCAGCATCTAAATATTTCCACTCTCCACCACCTGATGAACTACGAAAATATATCGCATCAGCTTGATCCCATAGCTTATGATCTGATCGTTTCCATATAGCTTGAGGCTCAGGCCTAATGAGAACTATATCTTTCCATCTCTCTAAACGCTCTCCTGATCCTGCATCAATTAACTCGTAATCTTCCCAACTATCTGAAATTAAAATATCTTCTCTTATGACACCACTCCTAAACCAAAATTACGATGATTATATATTATATTATAAATAAATGATATTAATATTTATATCAAAAACAATAATAATTAAATTACTGCCTTGCCCTTAAAATCATCTATACAATTAAATAGTTTGCTATTCATATATTCTCTTAATTCATTTGAAATATTTATTGCAGCAGATGGATCTGTAAAGTTTGCTGTTCCTACTTGTACAAGATCTGCTCCTGCTAAGATAAACTCTGCAGCATCATTACCTGTCATTATCCCTCCCATACCTATGATAGGGATTTTTACCGTATTAAACGCCTCGTAAACCATTCTTAATGCTATAGGCTTTATCGCAGGGCCTGATAGTCCACCTGTTTTATTAGCAAGCACAGGTTTAAAATTATGAATATCAATCGCCATACCTATCAAGGTATTGATCAATGATACAGAATCAGCACCCTCTCCTTCTACAACTTTTAGATACTCTTTTATATCAGAAACATTAGGTGATAACTTTATAATTAGAGGCTTATTACGAATAACTTTTCTAACTTTATGTGTAATCTCTATAGTAGCATTAGGTGATGATGAAAATGATATTCCACCATCTTTAATATTTGGACATGAAATATTCATCTCAAGCATATCAACACCATCTGTATTATCTAAAATTTCAGCAACTTTAAGATATTCATCTATACTTTTTCCCCAAAAATTAACTATTATATTTGTATCGAAACTTTTTAATATCGGTAATTTCTCTGCAATAAAAGTTTTTACACCAACATTCTGTAAACCGATCGCATTTAATAATCCTGATGGGGTTTCTACTATTCTTGGCATAGGGTTGCCCTCTACTGGTTCAAGAGATATACCCTTAATTGATATTCCACCTAATAAATTTAAATCGATAAAACGGATAAATTCTAAACCGTATCCAAATGTTCCTGATGCAGTAATTACAGGATTTTTAAATTTTACTCCACAAATCACTTTTTCTAATATATTGTTTTTACTGTTGCTATTCATCTATACCAACCTTTCCCATACAATCTTTTTACCATCAAAAATAGGGCCTTCAACACAACAACGTCTATTCACAATTGATCCATCATTAGATATAGTTGGAATAAGGCAACCTAAACAAGCACCTATTCCACAACCCATTTTTGCTTCCATTGATACCTCAATATCAATACTCTCATCAATTAACAACACAGACTTAACAAGTACAGATAACATACCTGTAGGACCACAAGCATATATATTATTGAACTTCTCATCACTTGATAACAATAGCTTTGTTACTAGACCTTTGCTACCAACTGTTCCATCAAGTGTTGACACCTCAAGATTATCATAAGAGGTAGATAAGATATCTAATGGTAAAATATCTTTCTTCGATGCACCACCGTAAAATAATGTAACTTTATTACCATGTTTTCTAAGTACTTTACCTAAAATAATCATCGGAGCAATACCTACTCCACCTGCGACTAAAGCTACATTCTTATTTTCACATATAGAGAATTTTGTACCTAATGCACCTACAATATTTAATTTATCTCCCTCTTTCACAGAGGTTAGCATAGTAGTCACTCTACCAACTATTCGGTATATAAATAAAATTCTATTGTTATCTAACATATCTGCAATAGCGAACGCTCTATTAATTAATGGATCAGAGTTTGTTTCATTATTTATACGAGGTGATATCATAAAAAACTTACCAGCCTCACTGCTTGCATATAACTCTTCTGACTCTACAATCATATAGCCGTAATCATTATTTATTTGGGTATTTTGAATAACTTTTGCTTTCATAATCTCTCTATTAATTATTTATTGAAATCTTATATTAAAAGTAGTTTAACATAAAAAAATAAAAGGGTTTTTACTGGTTTTTATTTTCTTAATCTAGATGAGTTGAGTATAACCATTAATGATGAAAAACTCATAAATGCAGCACTCATTACTGGATGAATATAGCCTGCAACTGCAAGTGGAATAGCTACAAGGTTGTATGAAAATGACCATAGAAGATTTTCTTTCATTATCCTTAAACTCTTTCTACATATTTTCTGTGCTTTATTAATAATTGTAAGATCGTTTCTAAGTAATATAGCTGATGCTGACTCCATAGAAATATCTGTAGAGTTTCGCATAGATATCCCAACCGATGCCTTAGTCAATGCAACAGCATCGTTAATCCCATCACCTATCATACACGTTCTATTAATATCCTTAGATCTACCTATTATATCTGATTTCTCAAATGGAGATATATCTGATATAATATCCATATTTATATCATTACTTATTAACATATATTTTGCAGATGAATGATTATCTCCTGTTAATAATGTAACCTTGTTGCCATCATCAATTAATTGATCTATAAACGTTTTTGCTTCACTTCTTATCGTATCTGTTATTGCAAATACAGCAAATAGCTTATTATCAATCGCCATCATTACAACAGTTTTGCCTGTTGAAATATATATTTCCATCTTACTACTAATATTGAGGTTATATTCAACTTTAAAATCTTTCATCAACTTATGATTACCGATCAGGTATTTTACATTATCAACTTCTGCTTGAATACCTTTTCCAGGATACTCTTTATACTCAATACTGTTATCAACATCAATATACTCACAATCTTTAAAAATAAAGTTAGATATAGATTTTGATGCAGGATGCATAGAGTTATATGTTATTTTGCCGATCGTATCAAATGAGTTTTTATACTTATCCAATATCTCATAATCTACAACTTTCATTTTACTTTCAGTAATCGTGCCTGTCTTATCAAGATAGATATCATTGACCATAGCCATACGTTCTATTGATTGTCCATTCTTAAATAATATCCCTATGTTCATAAGTCGTGAGGTAGAATTGATAATAGCTAACGGAGTTGCAAGCCCCATTGCACAAGGGCAAGCGACAACTATTACAGATACAGCACGCATAATATTAGATGATAATTCATTATCAGAAAAAACGCTCCAACTTATAAAAGTTAATATTGAAATTAAAAGCATCGCTGGTACAAAATATGATATAAACTTATCTGCAAAATTTTGAATATCAGCCTTACTACTCTCTGCATCATCAACAGCTGTTGCGATCTTTGAAAGAAATGTATCCTCTCCAATTCTAATAGCTGTTGCAACTAATTTTCCAGATAAATTAAGGCTACCTGAATAGACTTCATCGCCCATACTTTTAGATACTGGTAACGGCTCTCCTGTTAACATAGACTCATTAATATCTGATTCCCCATACACAATCTTACCATCTAATGCTACTGATGAACCTTCCTCTATTAAAAATAATTCACCAATTTTTAACTCTTCAATGTTGATTACAAAAACATTGTCTAAATCTGTAATATCTAACACTTTTTTAACAGTCAATGGACGCATATTTAACAGTTTAGAAACAGCATCTCCACCACGTTGCTTAGCACCAGCTTCAATAAACCTTCCAAGTAATATCAGTGTTATAATCGTAGTGGCTGTATCAAAATAACTTTCATGTCCAGTAAAAATAGCAACAACACTATATATGTATGCAGTACCTGATCCTAATGCTACAAGTGTATCCATCGTCCAATGTCGATGCCGTGCTGCTTTAAGAGAATTTCTAAAAAATGGATACGCACAATATAACATAACAGGAGTAGCTAAAAGAAAAGAAACATACTGAAAAAATGATCTTAACTCATCCTCTATACCTTGAAAATATCCAGTATATAATGCACCAGAGTATAACATTAATTGCATTGTTAAAAATAAAGCTGTGATAAATCTATAGAAATAATCTTTACGCTCTTTATCTGCATTAGATAAAATATCTGTTATCGGAAGTGGACAATACCCTAATGAAGTGATAATCTCTAACATATCATCTATTGAGATATCTAACGGTGAAAAACGTATCTTAGCTTTATGATTAGAATAATTTATTCTAATAGATTTTATACGGCCATCGTCAAGTAACGATCTTTCAATTAACCATATACAACTTGCACAACGGATATTATCAATTACTACCGATAATTCTATATCGCCTTCTGGAAGATTAGTTATAGATTTATTGAAAAAATCTGAGTTGATTTTAATCTGTTCAAAAGGTTTGTAATCTTTAGCAGTACGCTTTACATAAAATGAAGATAATCCTTTAGACTCTATTAAATCATAAACAGCATTACAACCACTACAGCAAAAATGTATGTCCCTCTCTTCATCGTAGATAGAAGTATTTTCTTTTATTAAACTGTTGCAATGTGCACAATATTTATCATTTGATATTTTCGTCATCATCATCTAACATACGATATTTTGGTGCCTCAATATCATCAAATTGTTTTTTTTTGCTTGAGTATATAAATATAACATAACCTGTTACACCTACAACTAATGATAGCAATATAAGAATATATAACGTAAACATATAATAAATTACTTCTCATGGTAGTATGAAAATACTACAGGAACAGTACGATTGTCGCTTAAATATACAAGCTCTAAATTATACCACCCTTGATTTATTGAAGATAAGGAATCATATATAAATGTACCATTATCATTTTTAAAGGCATAAGAACTTTTCTTTATAGGTGCTTTTAAAATAACTTCAACAGGAACTTTATCTGGAAGAAAAGATGCTTTTAATATCATAGAGTTATTATCTCTTTCAAATCCATAAAACAGAATATCTTTTCTATACTCTTTCTTAAAAGCTTGATCGTTATCGTAATTAATTCCATCAATATATTTGCTATTTGTTACCTCTCCATCATGAAGTTTTAAACCTATCATAAGTGTTATAGCCGTTGTTATAACTCCAAACGATATTAGTAATATCATCGGTTTCATTTATTTGTTTCCCCTATTTAATTTTTTAAATTCTATCTCTTTTCTATATCCTAACTCTGTCTCAATAACAATTTTTATATTATTATTTATATTATCATCATTAACTTTAATGTTATACTCTTTTTCAATCTTCTGTGCAGCTCTTAAAATCGTACTATCTGGATAAATATATGTGTTGTTATCAATAGGTATTAAATTTAGTAAAAGAGACATATCTCTTCTATTTTCATAACTAATAGTTAATGTATAAGAACCGTTATCACTCTCAACTATATTGTTTTGAGGAGTAATTATTACAGGAATATTAAACCACACAAGATATATCAAATAAATAAATAATGCAGCTGCAACTATACCAGTGATAATTATATTTGGTCTTAATATATTAAACCTAAAACCTGTTCCCCAATTATATTTCAGTATAGAATGTTTACCTTTTTTTGATAAAGCTTTTTCACAAGCAACAATACATTTTTCACAGTAAAAACAAGCAGCATTCGGAGTTTTACGAGGATCAATATCAACTGGACAGACACGAACACATGCATTACATTTAATACACTCAATATCACCATTCTCTTTCATACCGATAAAAAGAGTTTCATTATCACTCATTACCGATTGAATTTTTGAATATGGGCATAAATATTTACACCATTTATACCTAAAAAATGCAAAATCAAGAAATAAAAATGTCATTATTCCTATAAATATAGGGATTAAAATATGTGAATTTGAACCAAAAACTATATCTAAAAAATAGTATGGTGATGTAAAGAATAAAAAGAGGATCACTGTTAATAAAAAAGCTCCAATTAAGGATAGAAAAAATCTAGCAAACCTTTCTCCTAAGAAAGAGATTTTTTTTTCTAACTTCATTATTATATTCAAAAAGATAGATTGCGGACAAAGTACTGCACACCATATCTTTCCAAATATTTGTGTAAACAAGATAAGAATAAATATTAGAAATAAAAATAAAACTGATGCTATAAAAAAATCATCTATCTTTATAACCTGATTGAAGAAATAGAGTGACACTGTAGATATATCTAATCTTAACGCAGTATTACCATTTGATGTAACAAGAAATAGAGGTACAATCGCTGCTACTATTAATATACTAGAGATAAGTTGAGTACGAAAAAGTGATGGGATATTATCAATCTTTATCTCATCTTCGTTACTGCTATTTTTTGTCATCATCTTTCAACATTTCATACTTAGGAGATTCAACCGTTTCTTTTCTTTTTGAAGAAAAATAGTAATATATCACTATTATCATTGCTATAATTAATATACTGCCTGTTACTAATAAAAATATTTCGCTTCCACCAAATGTCATAATACCACACCTCATTATATAATATAATATTAAATATTGTTGTCAAAAGTTTAAACTAACTTTTATTTTAAATCTTAAACCTAGCTATCAGTATAAATCTAAAATCTTAAACCCAGCCATTAGTATAAATCTAAAATCTTAAACCTAGCCATTAGTATCAATCTAAAATCTTAAACCTAGCCATTAGTATCAATCTAAAATCTTAAACCCAGCCATTAGTATAAATCTAAAATCTTAAACCTAGCCATTAGTATAAATCTAAAATCTTAAACCTAGCCATTAGTATAAATCTAAAAGTTAAACAGAAACCATAAATTTTATAACAGCTTTAAACTAATAACATTGTTTTTTCAATAATATATTAAATAATAAAATAATACTCTCTTTTTTACATAAATATAAAAAAGAGAGCTTAATAATAACTAATTAAGATATAGTCTTAATTTAAATTTAATTTATCTAAAGACTCTTCAATCTCTTTATCTTGAGTCCATCCAGAAAATGCTGGCGTATATGCAAAAAAATAGTACACACCCCAAGCAATTAAACCAACAAATAAAACTACCCAAAGCAATGGAAGCTTATGCGCTGTATCCTTTCTAGATAGACTTTCTACGTTATCCTCTTCTATAGACATAAATATACCTCCAGTAAAGTTATTTATTAATACCACTATCAACAGCAGAAATATCTGTGTTAGTAGTAGTCGCTACAGTTCTCTTCTTATTTGCAAGCTCTTTAGCATATAATACTAATTCCCATATTCTTCTCTTAGTCATAATACCGATGTGACTAGGCATTGTATAAGGGATACCGTTTGCTATACTAACAAATAAAGGCCCATCAATTACTGGATCAGGAATTACATCAGATAGTGGTGCAGCAATCTCTGTACCCTCTCCTTCTGTTCCATGACAACCAGCACAATTATCAACAAATGCTACTTTCGTTTCAGGAGAAACTGTAGACATCGGAGCCATCTTATCTTCATAATCAGAATACTCTACCTTAACATATAAATTGTCAGGTATATCCGCTCCTAATGATTGTAAATAAGCAGTAAGTGCTTCAAGCTCAGTCGATCTAGCTACTAAGTCTATATCTTCTTGTGTATATGGATATTTTAGTGCTTTCATAGACTTTTCTGCATCTACTGCATTAGCAGGTCTGTCAAGAAATGCATATGAAGGCATATTGGTTTTAGGATAGAATTGTTTAGGATTTTTAAGATGTGCAATTTGCCACTCATCAGAATATCTTCCACCGTTTCTACTTAAATCAGGACCAGTACGTTTTGAACCCCATAAAAATGGACGTTCATAAAACTCTTCACCTGCTTTTGTATAATCACCATATCTAACAACATCTGCTGTTAAAGGACGAACCATCTGCGAATGACAATTAACACAACCTTCACGTTGATATATATTTCTACCTTCAAGTTCAATAGCTGTATACTCTTTTGTACTCTCAAGTTTTGGATGCATATCATCTCTTAACAAAGGCATCGCCATAGTAATTACTGTTCCAACTAGAACAACTACTGCCATAGTAATCACTAAAGGAATAATTTTACTATATATACTGTTATCTTTACTCATTTTATCCCCCTCTCTATTTCGATGACATCTCTCTTTTACCTTTTACAACCGTCATAATCAGAGTAAATAGGAAAAAGAGCATTCCAACAATAAATACTGCACCAGATATTGTTCTCATCTGCCAATATGGATAGTTACCAACTAAAGTTTCCATAAAAGTGTACATCAATGTTCCATCATCGTTGTAAGACTTCCACATTGCACCTTGACGAATACCTGTTATCCACATAGTGATAGAGAAAACAACTTGACCTATCAATACTAACCAAAAGTGAGTATTAGCAAGTTTTTCACTATATATTGTTGTGTTATATATTTTAGTTACGATGTAATACATTGATGCTGTGGTAACTAATACCACCCAACCCATCGTTCCCATATGAACATGTCCTGGAACCCAATCTGTAAAGTGTATAAGCGAACTAATCGCTCTTAAACCTTGTGATGGACCTTGTAATGTTTGAAGACCGTAAAATGTTATACCTAATATAAAAAACTTAGTTAGATATTGTGAATTCATTTTTGACCAATCAGGTTGAACAGTCATATAACCGTTGATAACTGATCCCCATGATGGAGCAACTAACACTATAGTAAATACAATACCTAATGTTTGTAACCAATCTGGAATTGGACTGTAAACTAAGTGGTGAGCTCCTGTCCATAAGTACATGAACACTAAAGACCAAAATGAAATTATTGATAATCTATGACTATAAATAGGCATATTTGTAGATTTAGGAAGAAAGTAGTAAAACATTGCTAATATAGGCGTTGTAAATAAGAAACCAACAGCATTGTGCCCATACCACCACTGAACATTTGCAGAGTTTAATCCGCTAAATAAATGATAAGATTTTGTAAGAGTAGCTATTATTGCTAGGTTGTTAACTATATACAATATAGCAACTGCAACAACTGTAACTAATATATACCATAATGATACATACATATGCTTCTCTTTACGAGTTGCAACCGTTCCAATAACATTTATTGCAAATAAAACCCAAATAATAACAATACCTATATCTATAGGCCACTCAAACTCAGCATATTCTAATGATTGAGTATAACCCATGAAAAGTGTTATAGTTCCTGCAAGTATTCCAATATTGAAAATAACAAGGTTAACCATTGCAAGTTTAGGAAATAGTAACGTTCTTTTTGTTAACTTAGTGATGATATAGTAAAATACACCCATCTCAGCACCGATACCTAACCCATATGCTAGAACATTTGTATGAACCGTTCTTAATCTTCCAAAAGTAAAATACTCTCCAAAGTTAAAATCTGGATCCCACATCTGAATAGATATAAGAAGACCTATTAATAAACCTATTACTCCCCAAAACAATGATGAGTATATATAACCCATCACAATTTTCGAATCAATTGATATCTCTTTCATAGCGACATTCCCCTCCCTCCTAAACTTAAATAATATATATTAGTGTTCAAAAAAAACCTTAACAAAATAATGGCTACTGAGAAAACCCCATAAAACAGATACTAAAATAGTCTTATTCCTTCATATTGTACACATATTTATAGAAACAAGTCAATGATATATTTAAATATAAATAATGTTTTATCTCTTTTAACATCTTTATTTTATCTTTTAAAACAAATGAATAGTAATTTAAATAAATACAGTTAATAACTAAGTTTTTTAGCTTATAATTTACAAGTTTTTTATTTAGTGTATAAACCTAAAAAGGTGTACTTTCCTTTATTTCAATATTTACAATCATGAATTTTAAGGTCTACTTGATGAATATTAAACCTTAAATCTTATGTCCATAAAAATATTTAGCACCTTTTTCAAATCTACCAGCAGAGATCATTTTTACAAACTCTTTAGTTTTTTCGATTAATATATCATCAACCATATCATTGTATTTAATCGGAGCATATAAACCTGTATTAATAGATAAAATCTCTGTAAGATCGCTATTTAAAAACGGCTTACTCTCGGTTTTTACTCTCATCATATCATCTATTAACTCATTTGCGATATCATTTAGAAAGACTTCTTCTCCATCATAATAATATTTATCTAAATCATTTTCTTCCATAAATTATTACACTCTTCACTTACTTCTTCTGCGGTTCTCCCTCTCTTATATCTTCATCATCTAAAATACAACCGATATAGAAAGCTATACTTTCTCCAGCATCTGTCCCTTCAATATCTTCATAGAGATCACATAAGCAAAGAGCTATATTTAAAGAAAGTGATAGATAGTAGAAGTACCACTCCGATGAAATATCCTCTTGATCAACAAGTGTGAGAACATCTCCAATGAAAGCAACTTGTTCATTGCTTGCAACCGATAAAAATAGTTTTCTACAAAAATCAACAGTTGTCTCATAATTACTTTTTTCCATTATCTTTAAAATCTCTAATATATTCTCAAAATTTCCACCTTGATACTCACATAATATTTTAATTAAATGTCCAACTTCAGTATCTTGATCTGCGTAAGATTAAGTATTCGTTTTCTCTCCAAACCAATTACTTTCTAATAATTTTTCTAACACAAATACACCTCTTATAATTTATTTAAGGAAACCGATTTGAATGACAACATATTTACCAAGCATTATCAACCCTCTGTTATAAACTCTAAAAACTTTTTATGAAGAGTACTATTTGCGACTATGATCGAGTTTCTTTTAAGATATTGATCACTACCATTAATATCACTTATATGTCCACCAGCTTCTGTTACGATAATCGCACCTGCTGCTATATCCCAAGGTTTAACTGCTCCCTCATAATATAGATCTAGTGAGCCTTTAGCAACGTAACAGGTATCAAGTGCTGATGATCCTGATCTGCGAGCATCTTGAGATTTATTAAGCAATTTTTCAAACTTTTTAACAACGGTTGGTAGAGTACTTTTATCGTACGGAAATCCTGTTGCAAATAATGAGTGAGATAGATCATCTTCTTTAGATACAGATATCGCCGTGCCATTACAATATGCACCAGAACCTTGTTGTGCATAAAACATCTCTTTTAATATAGGGTTATACACAACACCGATATCCCCTAATGAGTTTGTATATATCCCTATTGATACTGCTACAAACGGATATGAATGAACAAAATTTGTTGTACCGTCAATCGGATCTATATAGATAATATTAGGTGCTTGATTAGATGTATCGGTTGTAGACTCTTCACCCATTATCTGATAGCTAGGATACAGTTTACTAATTCTATCTACAACAAAATCTTCAACCATAACATCGTACTCTGTTACAAGATCTGATGCACCTTTATATTTTACTTCCTTATTTTTATAAAACCCTTCAAGAATAATTTTTCCTGCTTCTTCTGCAATCTCTATCACTTTGTTTAACATCTATAATCCTCTTAGTAAGTATAATATAATTTATAATCAATTACAGAGTAGCATATTAATAATTATCTATCAACTTACTTGACTTTATATTAACAAATATCTGATACATAACTATGAAACTAATTACCTTTCTTATGTACAAAAACGCTATAAGTTATATTAATACCATAAACGTATTAATAACTAGTTATTTATATCGTAATAGTATATAATCATGTAGGTTTAATAATTGAACTTAGAATATATAACCTTGAGGATATTTGTAATTATATGGAAAATAAAAAAAATATAGATTTAATAAAACTCAATTATGATATACCTGTAATAGAGTGCTTTTCAAAACTTGTACCTCACCCTAAATTTACAGGTTGTACATTTGATAACTATAAAGAAGATATGAATTATCCATCACAGTTATATCTTAAAAATAAGTTAAAAGAGATACCTGTTAATAATAGTAAGAAGAAACCTTTTTCAATCAAAAAAATCTTTAGTGGTAAAAAAGAGGTAACAGAAAATATCTATATCGATGGAACTTACGGTATCGGTAAGACACATCTACTCTCTGCATTATTTCATTTCTTTGATGATAGTAAAGCGTTTCTATCTTTTCTTGAATTAACTTATTTTATAAACTATTACGGACTTGACAAAACGATTGAAGAGTTTAAAAAAGTTAAACTTCTTCTTCTTGATGAGTTCGATCTTGATGATCCTGCAACAACAAGAATGATGGCAAGGTTTATATCTGAAGTAAACAAATATACAACGATCGTTACAACATCAAATAGATTACCTAAAGAGTTAGGTGGAACAAACTTTGATACAGGGGCGTTCGCAAGAGAGTTAGGTATAATTGCAGACTCCTTTACAACAATAGTCGTTGAAGGAGAGTCTTTTAGGATAAAATTAGGTAAATGGCAAGCTAGTTACTCTGATAATAACTTTAACGATGTATATAACAATTTCCAAACTGGTTCAATCACAGATGAAGTTGGCTCAATCATAAGTAAGATTGATTATACTATAAGTAAGATTGATTATAACTCGCTAAATAAAATATTACAATCTAATCACCCTTTTAAATTTTTTGTAATACCTAACAATGTATCTGTAATATTTATAGAGAATTTTGATGGATTTACAAAATTAAATGATGCGTTAAGATTTTCTGTTTTTGTTGATCATTGTTACTACTACGACACAAAACTATTTTTCAATAAAGAGATGGATAGACAAACTTTATTCCCTAAAGAGATTATGGAGACAACTTTTGAAAGACAATTTTTAAGATGTTTATCTAGACTTGATGAAATAGCAATATTTTTTAAAGGATAAAATTAATTTAGATTGTTCTAGTTAACTTGTCTGTAAATAGGAATAAAACTTTATCTAGTTTATTTTGTGCTATTATTAAGTTAAATATAAAAACTTTATCTAGTTTATTTTGTGCTATTATTAAGTTAAATATAAAAACTTTATCTAGTTTATTTTATGCTATTATTAAGTTAAATATAAAAACTTTATCTAGTTTATTTTATGCTATTATTAAGTTAAATATAAAACTTTATCTAGTTTATTTTTAAACAGTTACTGGGATAAATTTATAACCCTCTAACGCACTTTTAAGAAAATTATTGAACGGAATCATTAACGTATATTTCTCTACAATTTCATCTACTAACAATTTTATATTATTAAGTCTACTACTCTCTATACCTGTTTCTATATACCAACTTTTATATTTTAAATATTCACTAAAATCCTCATCCTTAATATATCCCTTAGGAACATTTACTAACTTTACACCTTTAAAATCAAATAACGATAAAAAGTTTGGATCATTAACAATATCTAAAAACTCTTCATTGTTTATTGTTATATATTCTCGTACTTTTTTAGTAGCCTCTTTAAAATAGTGATTATATAAGCCTCCATCAATTGAAATCTTATAAGGTGATATAGATAAATAATATCCTATTGTAACATCTTTACTATCATCGTACGATATATACGATCGCAAGTTTGTATGGTACGGAGTTTTATCTTTACTAAATCTCATATTTCTATTAATTCTAAAAAGCGTATCTTTAGCATTTATATCAACTATTGAGGGATCAACTACGATTAGTTTATCTATAATCAATTGAACAATATTTTGAAACTCTTGCTTAACTTCAAGATACCATTTTTTATTTTTATGCATCCATACTACACTATTATTACTACTTAACTCATTTAAAAATTTTATTATATTATTTTTCATCTTACTATTATTACAACTACCTTACATAAATTAAAATGGAGTAGCAATTACGCTACTCCACTTATCAACTATAAATTTTAAATTTATTTTTTATACTATAACTACTTCTTACTTCTTCCAAAATCTCATTGTGCCGTTATCTTCTAATGAGTTATGCATAGCAAACGACTCTTTTAAGATTTGAGGCTCATGAGCAGATTTAGTTTTTGCAGTAGCTCTTTCTAAATAATCAAACAGATAATCTTTATACTCTGGATGAGCACATTTAGTAATTATCTCCTTAGCTCTATCTTTTGGAGCTAAACCTCGAACATCTGCTAAACCTTGCTCTGTAACTAAAACATCAAGATCGTGTTCAGTATGATCAACATGTGGTACTTGAGTAACAACAGAAGATATACCAAACTCATCAGTTTTAGAAGCTCTAAATGATGGAGCATGCATTATAGATAGATAAGCATTTCTACAGAAATCACCCGATCCACCGATACCGTTAATCATCTTAACGCCACCTGCAAGAGATGAGTTCACATGAGCATACATATCAAACTCAACAGGAGTGTTCATAGATATAACACCTAACCTTCTAACAACCTCAGGGTGATTAGAAACACTCATCTGTCTTAAGACTACTCTCTCTTTATAGTAATCATATTTGCTCCACCACTGCTCAAACGCTTCGTTCGATAATGATAGTGATGTAGCACTTATATATTCACATTTACCAGAATCCATAAACGGTATAAACGCATCTTGTAAAACTTCAGTATAAACTGTTAATTTATCAAAAGGAGAAGTTGTTAACCCCATTACAACAGCATTAGCGATTGATCCTACTCCTGATTGTAATGGTAAAAGATTTTTAGGTAATCTACCAGCTTTCACTTCAAACTGTAAGAAATCAATAATATGTTGAGCGATAGCAACTGATGCATCATCAGCTCCCCTTACAGCTCTACCGTTATCAGGCTTAGTAGATTCGATAATAGCGATGATTTTACTCTTATCTGTTGGAACATATGTTGTACCAACTCTATCTCTTACATCAATTATCGGTATAGGTTTTTTGTATGGTGGAATACCAGACATCCATATGTCATGCATACCTTCAAACGATGGTAGATGAGTATTTATTTCAACTATTATTTTTTCTGCTTTTTCTATAATTTCTGGTGATGCTCCAACTGATCCTGCAAGAACGATATTACCATTCTCATCAATAGCAGATGCTTCAATTATAGCGTAATCAAGTTTTTCACCCTCTCCTTTTGTATAAAATCCATAAAGAAGATCTTGACTAAACATAGAGAGATGTTTATCACCCATTTTAACTTGTCCAGAGTTGATAGCTTTTTTCATTGATGAAGATGTTTGATACGGCCATCTTTTATTGATCATACCTAGATCAGTCCATCTGTCTTCAATTTCAGCGCCGATTGATGCGCCTGTAAAAAAATTAAATACCCATTTTCCTTGCAGATTATTCTTTTCAACATGATCAGCAAGGTCGGCAGTTAATGTTTTAGGATACCCAACAGGAGTAAATCCTGATAGTCCCAAATTTAACATTCTTTTTTCTGTTTCAGCAAACAAAGGAATTACTTTATCGGTCGTTGTTACTTTTGATAGAAGACTCTTATCTCGTATTCTTTTCTCTAATTCTGACATATATACTCCTCCCGTAAAACATAGATATATATTATTTTTTTAACTATAAGACTATTTTTACCTTATTTTCAAAGTATTTACAAGTCTTATTATATAAATTAATAATTTTTAGGTATATAATCGCAAAATGGCTCTTCTGCTAAATAGTCTCCAGTGATAGAATATGCCCTTGCTCTACAGCCTCCACAGACGTTTAAATGCTTACAAACTCCGCA
The DNA here is from genome assembly GCA_947039395.1 of uncultured Deferribacteraceae bacterium. Lineage (GTDB taxonomy): Bacteria > Chrysiogenota > Deferribacteres > Deferribacterales > Mucispirillaceae > CAMQYB01. The sequence goes on from CAMQYS010000004.1 coordinate 39,177, forward strand.
TTTTCCTTCGTATCCAGAGAAGTTACGCATATCATCAAATAACTCTGATTTATCCCAAATATTTTTTAATGTATCTTCAAAAACATTTCCAGCTGGAAGTGCAAAATATGAACATGGGAATATATCTCCTTTCGATGAAACAAAACATATACTCTGTCCAGCTATACATCCTTTACCGCCACCTGTAGAGAAACTTAACGATCTACGTTTAACATCTAATCCATCTTCGTGGCTTCTCTCTTTCCATATTCTATAGTAGTGAGGAGCACAAGTTGGACGAACTAAAAGTTCCTCTTCAGATCTTTCCATATCGTAATGCCAATTTAAGATCGTTTCGTAATCTTCTTTCGATACAAGTTCAGCCATAATATCCTCACCTCTACCAGTTGGCACAATTAAGAACATATACCAAGCATGTGCACCGATTGATTTAGCAAGTTTATAACAATCTTCAATGTATGCTTGATTACGCTTCGTAAATGATGAATTAACTATAAATTTAATATCATGTTTCTTGAAATATTCTACTGCATTTAAAACAGATTTAAATGCTCCTTTAACGCCTCTAAAGTTATCATGAATTTCATCATTAGGTCCGTCAATACTGATGGATACTATTTTCATTCCAGAATCTATAATTTTTTTACACACATCATCATCAACTAATAATCCGTTTGTTGCCATCGCCATACGAAGTCCAAGTTTTGTACCGTATGATGCGATATCAAATATGTCTCCTCTTACAAGTGGTTCGCCACCTGATAAAACTATTGTTGGGTTAGCCATTTCTTTTATTTGATCTAAAAAGTTATAACACTTTTCTAACGTCCATACACCAGTTTCAGAAAATTTATCAGATGATGACCTGCAATGAACACATGTAAGGTTACACGCTTGTGTTACTTCCCAAGCCAGCCATTTTAATTCCATATCTTATTTACCTCTAAGATTATATGATTGTAAAACATAACTTTAATAGTTCTACAATACTTATACAATGTTAATACAATTTTTAACGTATGACAATATAATTATATAATAATTGATGAAAATAGATTACTCTTATCTAATCCATCTATTAATATCTTCACTACTATCATAAAAGAAAAATGCTTCATCAACATTAAGTTGGTTTAATTTATAACTTTTAGGTAGAGGCAATTTACCAAATGATCTAAGCACTCTCATAACTTCTCTATCTAAATTATGATACCCACTACTACTAATCATCTTTATATTAACGATTGATCCATCTGATAATATTGAAAATTGTACACCAACAACCCCCCTTTCCCCTCTAATAGCAGACTCTCTAGGATACTTCCATATCTGATATATTCTTGTACGAAATTTACCAAAATACGAAGCATACTTATCTTCAAACTTATTATATGATGCTGTATCTTCGCCGTCCCTATCGACACTTTTTTGACGAGCAACTCTATTCGTTATCTCTTTAGTATTAAGTATATTTGGCTTATACACCGTTGCAAGATCTGATTTAGAATTAACTATCTCATCGTTCTCATTCAGAGTAGATTTAGGTAATAAACTACCTTCAGGCTCATCAATATTACTCTCTTTAGAAGATGTAATTTTGTCGTGATCAAATGTAGTATCTCTATCATCATCAATAGGCGGAGGAATAACAGGAGGGGGTTCGTTAGATGGCATAGGTGGAGTGATAGGCTCAACTTTTTTTTCACTTATATATTCTATCTCTGTATACTCCTTCTCCTCTTCCACAACAGGCTTATGTATTTTAATTAAAACAATAGCAATATGGATTAATAAAGAGAGTAATATAGATATTATTAAAAACTTATTTCTTCTAAACATATTGATAGAATAATAATACAGTATTAAAAGAATAACAACATTAAAGTTACTGTTTTAGAAAGATATTAAAAGATATGTTGACAGTGATTGGCTCAAGTATTATAATGCAAACAGAAGCATATTTAATTATATGGGGAGACTTAATGTCATTAATCAGATGGAACCCAGTAAACGATATTCTCACTCTGCAAGAGAAGGTGAACAAATTATTTGATGATAATAATGATGATCAATCTACTACACACACATTTACTCCTTTAGTAGATATAATTGAAACTAATAATGATATAAAATTAATAATAGAAGTTGCAGGTATGAAAGAGGAAGATATTGATATACAGATTACAGATGGAAGTGTGATTGTTAAAGGAGAGAGAGTTTTTGATGAAGATCTTAATGAAGAGAGCTCTTATAAATTAGAAAGACAGTACGGTAATTTTAAACTCTCATTTGCAGTACACCCAAAGATTACTTCTCCTGCTGTATCTGCAACTCTCAAAGATGGTTTATTAAGAATTGTTTTAAGAAAAAAAATTGAACCTAATTCTAAATCTATAGTAATTAATAAAGAGTAATAATATACTATTTAGAGTAATGTTAAATAATGTTACAATATAAATTTGAGATATCTTGCTAAACATACAATTATCTCATTTGTTTTAAAGAAAATAATATGGACGGTTTATGATTAAAAGTAAAGATTACTATGAAATTTTAGAGGTATCTAAATCAGCAACAGCTGAAGATATAAAGAAGAACTATAAAAAATTAGCAAAAAAGTATCATCCTGATATGCATCCTAATGATAAAGAAGCTGAAATAAAATTTAAAGAGTTATCAGAAGCTTATGCCGTTCTATCTGATAGTGAAAAACGTAAAGATTATAACTCATTAGGGCATGAAGCATTTACATCATCAGGGCAAGGACACAATTTTAGAAATATGAACTCTGAAGATATGCGATCATTTCGTTTCGGTGGCAACACATCATTTGAAGATATTTTTGGAGATGCTTTCGGTACAGGAAGAAGAAAGAAAAAAAAACCTGCAAACCAAAAAGGTGATGACAAACTCTATGCTGTTACAATTGATCTTGATGATGCGATAACAGGTTCAATAATTGAGCTATCTATCACAAGACGTGAAAAATGTAAACAGTGTAATGGTGCTACTGGAACAAAAGGTAAATGTACTGATTGTAACGGTACTGGAGAGGATCAATCACAACGTTCATACTATCAAGAGTCGTGTTATACATGTGATGGTTCTGGAGAGGCTATTGTTGAACCGTGTAAAGTATGTGGCGCAACAGGGCTAACACCGATATATGAAAAAATTAAAGTAACTGTACCTAAAGGTATTAAAAATGGTGGAAAGATACGTTTATCTGGTAAAGGTGATGATGGTCGTGGTACTGGTAAAACTGGAGATTTATACATTGAAATAAATATTAACGAACACTCTATCTATACTCGTGATGGCGACAACCTATATCTAAACTTAGATGTAGATATGTTTGAGGCTTTATTAGGTGCAAAAATTACTGTTCCTACTCCTTATGGAGAGGTTATGCTAAATATCCCTAAAGGAAGTAATAATGAACAGAAATTTAGATTAAAATCAAGAGGAATGCCTAAAATGAAATCTGTAGAGTTTGGAGACCTATATGTTGTTATACATGTAAAAACTCCAAAAATTGAGGACGATAATATTTTAAATGATCTTAAAAGTATTATGGATAAAACAAAACGAATTGATAGGTCATTGATTTTAAATGAAGGTATGATTAAGAAAGATCAGTAGATCTATAAAGTATAAGATCGCAACAAAATTACAAGGATATAGGTATGGAAGAGAAACCATTATATGTAATAAGTATTGTATCTGATCTATTAGGATTGCATCCTCAAACTTTACGCCAATATGAAAGATTAGGGTTTATTGAGCCATCAAGAACTATCGGAAACACCCGTTTATACTCTGAAAATGATATAGAACAGTTAAAAAAAATTATTCTATTAACAAGAGAAAACGGTGTAAACTTAGCTGGTGTAGAGATAATTTTGCAGATGCAAAAAGAGATAGATATCTTAAATGAACAGATCAATGATAAAATAAGTCGTATTAAAAATAATTTTGATAATAATAAAAGAAGAGACGGACTATCTATTAACAAAGTTTATACTAAGATAACTATTTTAAAAGAGTAAGTCGGGGATAAGTATTATGATAAATTTTAATAAATTAACTATTAAAGCACAAGAGTCATTACAAAGTGCGATCTCTTTAGCAAATGAAAAGAGTAATCAACAAGTACAACTTGAGCATCAGTTAGTGGCGTTAATAAATCAAGAAGATGGATTAACTGTTCCTATATTGCAAAAAATTGGAATAGATTATGATAGATTAAAAACAGAGGTTATGGAGCTTATAACCAATCTTCCTAAAGTTTCTGGAGATACAGATACAGTTATCTCTAAAGAGCTTATTAAAGTTTATGATTACGCTCAAAAATACGCTAAAAAAATGTCTGATGAGTATATATCTGTTGAACATATTCTTCTTGGTATTATAGAAAATGCTGAATATTCATTAAGAAAAATATTCACAACGTTTAATATTAATGAAAAAATAATGGAACAAGCGTTATTAACTATTCGTAAAGGAGCAAAAATTACCGATCAAAACCCTGAAGATAAGTTAAATGTATTGGAAAAGTATACGATAGACTTAACTAAACGTGCAAGAGACGGAAAACTTGATCCAGTTATCGGTAGAGATGAAGAGATTAGAAGAGTTATACATGTGCTATCTAGAAGAACTAAAAATAATCCGATATTAATCGGTGAACCAGGTGTTGGTAAAACAGCAATCGCTGAAGGTTTAGCATTAAGAATTATTGATGGAGATACTCCTGATTCATTAAAAGACAAAACTGTCGTAGTCTTAGATATGGGAATATTGATTGCAGGAACAAAATATCGTGGTGAGTTTGAAGATAGATTAAAAGGTATAATAAAAGAGATTATTGATAGTAATGGTAACATAATATTATTTATAGACGAAATACATACCTTAGTAGGTGCTGGTGCAACGGAAGGTGCAATGGATGCAGCAAATATACTTAAACCATCGCTTGCAAGAGGAGAGCTACATTGTATCGGTGCAACAACACTAGATGAATATAAAAAATATATTGAAAAAGATGCTGCCTTAGAAAGACGGTTTCAACCTGTTGCAATAAATGAACCATCTGTTGAAGATACTATCTCAATTCTTAGAGGATTAAAAGAAAGATATGAAATTCATCATGGTGTAAGAATAAAAGATTCTGCACTTGTTGCAGCCGCTCATCTTGCAAATAAATATATAACTGATAGATTTATGCCTGATAAAGCGATAGATCTTATTGATGAGGCTACAGCAAAACTTAGAATGGAAATAGACTCTATGCCTCAAGAGTTAGACGAATTAGAGAGAAGATTTCGTCAATTAGAAATTGAGAGACAAGCATTAAAAAAAGAAAAAGATAATGCATCTAAGATAAGATACGATAAAATAGAGAGTGAGATAGCTAACCTTAATGACAAGATATCTATTATTAGAACTAAATGGAATAACGAAAAAGAAATTATCTTTAAAGTTAGAGAGCTTAAAGAGAAAATAGAAGATACAAAACATCAAGCTTTTAATGCTGAAAGAAAAGGTGATTTTGAATCAGCTTCTGTACTTAAATACGGCAAGTTAGTAGAGCTAGAGAAAGAGTTAGATACTTACAATAATAAAATCATATCTATTCAAACAGGTAACCCTCTTCTTAAAGAAGAAGTTGATGAAGAAGATATCGCTGAAGTTGTATCTAATTGGACAAAAATTCCTGTAAAAAAACTCCTAGAGGAAGAAGTCGATAAACTTATTAACATGGAGAGCTATCTACATAAAAGAGTTATCGGACAAAATGTAGCGATTAAAACTGTTTCTGATGCTATACGAAGGAATAGAGCTGGTTTAAACGATATAAATAAACCTATCGGCTCATTTATCTTCTTAGGTCCAACAGGTGTTGGTAAAACCGAGCTTGCTAAAGCATTAGCTGAATTTTTATTTGATTCTGAAAATGCACTTATTAGAATTGATATGAGCGAATATATGGAGAAACACTCTGTCTCAAAATTAATAGGATCTCCTCCTGGATATGTAGGATATGAAGCAGGTGGACAATTGACAGATAAAGTAAGACGTAGACCCTACTCTGTTATCCTCTTTGATGAAATAGAGAAAGCTCATCCAGATGTCTTTAATGTTCTACTACAACTACTAGATGATGGAAGATTAACTGATGGTAAAGGAAGGGTTGTATCATTTAAAAACACATTAATAATAATGACTTCTAATATAGCATCTTTAAAGATACAAGAAGAATTTGCCGAAGAGAAAACTATGGAAGAGAAATATAGAATGATGAGTAAAATCGCTATGGACGAGTTATCTATATATTTCAAACCAGAATTTATTAATCGTATAGATGATATTATTGTGTTTCATCCACTACAAGATGAAGATTTGAAAAAAATTATTAAATTAACTTTAAATAGTATTGAAAAAAGATTGGAAAATAATTCTGTTAAAGTAACCTTTGATAACTCTGTAATTGATGAGATATCTAAAACAGGTTTTGATAGATCATATGGTGCTAGACCTATGAAAAGAATTATACAGAAAAAAATAGAAAACTTTATTGCTGATAAAATAATTAGAGGAGAAATAAAACAAAATTCTCTTATTAATTTATACTATAAAAATTCACAGTTAGAGTTTAAAAATATAAATAGTTAATTTACTTTTTAACTTATTAATAAGTAAATTTTTAGTTTATGGAGTTCATGAATAAATAATGACAAAAAGAACACCTAAAAAAAATGGTAGCGATGATCGTCTTAATAATGATCATGATATCATAAAAGATAACAGTTCAAATGTGCTTGATAATATAAACGAGCTTAAAAATACAAACGAGCTTGATAATATAGACGAGCTTGATAACCTAGATGAGCTTGATAATGTAGATGAGCTTGATAACCTAGATGAGCTTGATAATGTAGATGAGCTTGATGACCTAGATGAGCTTGATAATGTAGATCCAATTGATGTTCTTGATGAATTAGAAAATCTTGACTTAGTTGATAGCGATATGCAAAATATAGGTCCGATTGATATTCTTGATAATATAGAACAACAAGATAAAATAGACGATAAAAAATCTTATGTCAGCAGTGATATCACTACTCAATACTATAAAAATATCGCTCAATATAAACCATTAACTTTAGAACAAGAGTTGGCTTTAGGTAGAAAGATTAAAAAAGGTGATAAAAATGCCTTAATGGAACTTCTACTTGCTAACCTTAAGTTTGTTGTCTCAATTGCTTTGAAATATAAAAATACATCTGTACCTATTCCTGATCTAATTAATCAAGGTAATATAGGATTATTAGAAGCTGCAAAAAGATATAAACCAGAGAAAAAAGTAAAGTTTATAACTTACGCTGTGTGGTGGATAAGACAATCGATTATAAGTTGTTTATCAGATAATATCGGATCGGTAAAGTTATCGTTAAAACATAGTAGCTTACTTTATAAAATTAATTCTACATCAGAGAGATTATCAAAAGAGTTAAAACGTGCTCCTCATATAGATGAGATTGCTGCTCAACTTAGTATATCTGAAGAACAAATTGAAGCGATCTACCGTGTTTCTAAAGGAACACTTTCATTAGATACACCTATATCTAACGATAATGAGACTTCATTTATTGATAGTATCGAAGATAAGGGAGAAAGTATTGAAGATATTCTTATTCAAAATATGTTAAAAGTATCTTTACATGATATAGTATCAGAACTTGATGAAAGAGAAGGTAAAATTATCGCATTAAGATTTGGATTAGATGGAGAAGACTCACTAACACTTGAAGAAGTTGGTAACAAATTAAGCATATCAAGAGAGAGAGTAAGGCAACTAGAATCAAGAGCATTAGATAAACTTAAAAAGAAAGCTATAAAAAAGAGATTAAATGATTATCTTTATTAATATCAAGTAACGATATAAAGTCTATTTAATATTTTGTTACTTTAAATAGTAACTCAAAATAGTATTAATAAAAGATAAGAGATGCTAACTTTATATATTTACTCCAATACTCCAACATTCCGTGCAGTATTCCAATCAATGTTACTTAAATTGTCCGACTCTTCAGTTTCATAAAGATCTAAACCAACTGTTGAAAGCCCGATAAATTTTACGTTTCCATCTGTTTCATTTTCATATATAGCCTTAGTTGTAGATAAAGCTTGTACAAAATTAAATGCATCTTTTATATTCTGATATTTACCGAGATACGTTCTACCTGTTTGCGAATCAAAATACTTTTGACATGCCTCAATCGTTTTACCTATGACATGATTAAGAAATAACACACTATAATCAACTGTAAGTTCGCCAACTATTTTAGCACCAACCCAGCTTATATTATTTATATCCGTGATAGGATCATCGGTAACATATAATACATCTGATCTAATTTCATGACCGTAATAATATTCTCTATTTTGTAAGCGATATACCCCTCTTGTATGAGATATCTCTTTTACAAAAACATATGTTCTACCTGTATAATCAGTATAATTTTTACCACCATCACTATGATAAGAGAGATAACGTCCTGTGCTATCAATCAACAATTTATTGCTCACTTGTGCAAGAAAATTTGAAGGATGTGGCTTTATATCACCATTGCCATTATTTTTATCATCTATGATATCCCCACATGATAAAATAAACAACTGTGTACACAGTAATAGTAATAATTTTTTGATAAAATATCCTTAAATTTAATTCCGATTTTGCTGTATAAGTAAATATTATGTTTTTATAAGATAATGTCAATATTAAAAATATTTAAGCATAAACAATATCAGATATTTAAGCATAAACAATATCAGATATCTTATGTTTGATTACGGATATTTTTGAACTTCTTTCTGGTTATAAAGCTAATAAGTATAAACAATTTATCTATACTATAAATAACCAGTATTAACTTGTTTTTATATTTAAAAAGCTGTAAAATAGCTTGATATATGCAAAAGGATATTTTGATGAAAAATTACGAATTCACATTTTCAATAAAGGGTTTTGGAGTTTTTTTCGCAGTGATGCTACCTAATATACTTTGGATAGCCTACCCTCCTGCAAACGATATACTTACTACAAACCTAAGTGATTACTCTATACTAAATTATACTATGTTTACAAGTCAGTGGATAATGTTAACACTGCTTATGATCTTAAGTAGAAAGGCAGAAACTGAAATAGATACTGCAAGTAATACAGATACATTTTATATTGTGTGTTGTACGGTATCACTTTTAGGATATTATATTTTTTGGGTACTATATTATATGGCGATTACCTCATCTATCGTATTTATGGGAATGGCTATCTTTCCATCAGTTTTTTTTATTATGTTTTCACTGTTAGAAAAAAATTATATAGCTCTCTTTCCTGCAATAATTTACGCAATCTTAAATATAGGAATTACATACTCAAATCTACCGTAAAACTTATCTTATAACTATCAAAAAACTAGAGAGAATTATCTTATGTCTATCATCGAACATTTAACGATATACAAAAGTTTTATAAAGAGTTATATAACGGATTTGACTATCATGCATGCCACTCTATGGGCTTATCTTCAGAAGATGATGTAACATATTTTCAGATCATGACTGGGAGGTAGTTGAAGAAAATAGCGAACTTATTGAGATTAATTTAGATACAACATTCTGATTTTTCACTAACGGTATGGGTGGATATGTTGCAATAGATACGAAGTTGAATTCTAACGATAACACTGTTCTATGATGGGACGATGATCTTCCGCAATACAATATAAGTTTTGGGATTGTGTTGATAATGGATAGTAATCAGAATAATAATTAATAATATAAATACCCTACTCTCTATCATTAAAAAAATTTTATCTAAATGAACATACATTTTATAGTTATAATATAATAAAAGAGAGTGCTACATAACGTAACACTCTCATATCTAATTCTTATTTAATTCGTATCAATTTATTATTAATTCATAGTTAATCTCTATCAGCTAAATATAATCAATACTGTAATCTATCTAGTACGCACACAGCAACTATCTAGTTTCCTGTTTTAAGTTTTTCCCAAAATTTTTCATAAACAACAATTGACTCAAAAACATCATTTTGAAATTCAATCTTATTGATCTCTTCTTGTGGAGGATAAAGGATTACACTTTCAGCGATATCTGTAGGTAAAAACTCTTTAGATTTTAGAGATGGTGATGAGTATCCATACTCTTCTGATATTCTTGCAGATATATCAGGACGTAGAAGATAGTTAATCAACTTATAAGCGTTATCAACATTCTCTGCCTTAGCAGGAATAACATAACTATCACCCCAACCTATAGCTCCCTCTTTAGGATAGACAAATTTAATATCAGGATTTTCTTTTGCTGCCATAAATACTTCTCCACCCCATACAAGCCCTATATAAACTTCTTCATTTAATAAAGGTACTTTAGGTGAATCAGAATTAAATAATCTTATTGATGGGTAAAGCTTTACTAATTCATTATAAGCTTCTTCAATCTCTTTAGGATCAGTACTATTCCCTGAATAACCTAGTTTTGCTAAACCGATATGAAAAACTTCTCTTATATCGTTTTGTACGATAACTTTACCTTTATACTCTTCATTCCATAGATCACTCCAAGATGTCACATTATCTGGATTGATAAATTTAGAGTTAACAGCTATACCTGTTATCCCCCACATAAACGGAACAGAATATTTATTACCTTTATCATAAGATTGATTAAGAAGTGCTTTATCAACCTCATTTAGATTAGGTAGTTTACTTAAATCAATAGGTAATAATAAACCATCATTTATCATCTTTCCAATATAATAGTTAGATGGAAAAAGAAGATCGTAACCTAAACCATCTAATAACTTAACCTTAGAGTACATAGCCTCATTACTATCATAAGTTGAATAGATAACTTGAATACCTGTTTCTTTCTCAAAATTTTCTAATATATCTTCCGATATATACTCTGCCCAATTAAAAACATTTACCACTTCTTTATTCTTCTTTTTACATGCAGGAATAAGTAGAAATGTAAATGCTATTAAAAGTAAAACTAAAAAATACTGTTTTTTCATAACTTTTAACTCCCCTTTTTTTACTTTTATAAACTAACCAAGTTGTTCTAAAACACTCAATCTGTTATTTATTTTTATTTAACTTTGATTTATCTTTTAATAGTATCTGTGAAAGAACTATTAAAATAAACGATAATCCAAATATAATCGTACTAAGTGCATTAACCTCAGGTGTTACTCCTAGTCGTACCATTGAGTATACCTTTAATGGTAAAACCTCAAACCCAGGACCTGTTGTGAAAAATGAACCTATTGAATCATCCATTGATATAGTAAATGATAGCAACCAACCTGCAACTACAGCTGGTAATATTGATGGTAAAATAATATACCAAAATGTTTTTAAACTATCAGCTCCTAAATCTTTTGCAGCTTCAATAATATTTTTATCAAAACCAGCAAGCCTTGTAAATAATGCTATCACTACAAACGGCAAGCTAAAAGTAACATGAGTAATTAATAATGTTGAAAAACCAAGTGGCATATCAATCACTAAAAATAGTATCAATAACGAAATCCCCATAACAATATCTGGAGACATCAACACTACATATATAAGCGTCAATAGAAAGTTTTTACCGAAAAATTTAAACCTAAATATAGATACCGATGCTAAAGTTCCAATAATAGTAGATATCGTTGCAACAGATACTGCTAAAATAAATGAGTTAAATGCAGCTTCAACTAACCCTTTATTATTGAATAGTTTGATATACCATTTAAAAGTAAACTCTCCTATTGATGTGCCGTACTGTGATGAATTAAACGATAAGAAAATAAGTATAATTAAGGGTATATACAAAAATAGATATACCGTACATAAATAGATATTTTTTAAATATTTTTTACTCATATCTATAACACCTTACTATTAATTTTCTTAGCAGATTTATAGTATGCAAATAACATAAACGCCATAATAATCATCAATAGATTAGATACAGCTGATCCAAATGGCCAGTTTCTTGCAAGTAAAAATTGATCCTTAATCAGATTACCAATAAGAAGATTTTTTGCCCCACCTAAAATATCTGGAATATAAAATAAACCAAGTGATGGTAGAAATACCAGTAAACAACCAGCTATTATTCCTGGTACAGTTAAAGGTATAATTATATAAGTAAACACTTTAAATTTGCTTGCACCTAAATCTCCAGCTGCTTCAATATACCTTACATCAAGTTTATCTATCGTTGCATAAAGAGGCAAAATCATAAACGGTAGAAGTGTATACACAAGCCCTAATATAACTGCCCCCTCTGTGTATAAAAGATTTAACGGTGCATCAATTATTCCAACCGTTTCAAGAACAGTATTTATAATTCCATTCGTTGTTAATAAAACTTTAATCGCATATGTACGAATTAATGCTGACGTCCAATACGGAATAATTACAAGTATCGCAAGTAATGATTTATATTTAAAGTTTGACCTAGCAAGCATATATGCAAACGGATAACCGATTAGAAGAACTATAACTGTGGTGATAGTTGCCATCTTAAATGAGTTAAATAGAACTTGAAAATATAACGAACTAAAAAATGATTTATAGTTATCAAGTGTAAAAGCTACTTTGAAAAACTCTGTATCACTTCTTTCAAAAAAACTTATCACAAACATCATTATGTTAGGTATAAATGCAAATATTAAAAGCCATAAAGCTATAATTGCGATAGTAACAACGTTGAAAAAGTTACGTTCTTTCATCAGTTATAACTACCTCCCATCCAGATACCCAACCGATAGAAACTTTCTCATTATAGTTATAATCTAAATCTTCATACTCTTCATTGAAGAACTCTGATGCTTTAATCTGTTTACCGTTATTTAATCTGATTAATGTATCAAGCGTTGCACCTTTATAAGTTTTAAACTCTATGTTACCTAACATCAACCCTTCTGTATCAGGCACTTCAGATATTTTCTCTATCAACATATCTTCAGGACGTAGAAGCAATTTAAATTTCTGTCCAACTTCTAATTTTTTCTCTGTGTCAACGGTACAAATTCTACCTTCAACTTTAGCATTGATAAGGTTATCTTCTGTGTATCCTAAAACCTCTGCATCAAATATATTTATATCGCCTATGAATGATGCTACAAAAAGTGACGTAGGATTTTCATAAACATTTTTAGGAGAACCGATCTGCTCAACTACTCCATTATTCATAACAACAACTCTATCAGACATAGATAAAGCCTCTTCTTGATCGTGCGTTACGAATATAAAAGTTATACCTAACTTACGCTGTAACTGTTTTAATTCATTCTGCATATTTTTACGTAAAGAGGCATCAAGTGCTGATAACGGTTCATCAAGTAATAACACTAATGGATTATTAACAACGGCTCTTGCAAGAGCAACACGTTGTTGCTGTCCACCTGATAGTTGATGAGGTTTACGATCAATATAATCTTCTAACTTAACGATGCGAAGTATATCCATCACACGAGTGTGAATATCCTCTTTAGGTATTTTATTCATCTTAAGTCCGAAAGCTACATTGTTATATACAGTCATGTGTGGAAATAAAGCGTAACTTTGAAAAACAGTATTTACGCCTCTTTTATTCGGTTGTTCATCTTTTATCAATTTTCCGTTGATGAATAACTCTCCTGAATCTGCTGTTTCAAACCCACCGATAATTCTAAGTGTTGTTGTTTTACCGCACCCTGAAGGACCAAGTAATGTTAAAAACTCTCCGTTGTAGATAGATAGATCTAAATTATCTAAAACTTTTTTAGAGTCAAACGATTTATTAATACCTTTTAACTCTACAATTACCTTGCGTCTAACATCTAAAGTTACTACTTCATTAGTATCATTATCTAAAATATTTTCAGATTGATTATCAATTGAATAATCTTTTTTTGATATTATGTCTGCAAAAAAATTACTGCTTATCCTAAAAATATTAGGAAAAGATGTAAAAGCTGTTTTTTTCAAAATAACACTCCAAAATTTAACTCTTTAGAAGTGAAAAAGTATAGTTTTTTTAGTGAAATGTCAAGCTTTTTTACAAAATAAACAAAATAATTAAATAATCAGAAAGTTAAAATTTAAAATAAATGTGTAAACTATTAATAATATTAGACTTTTTGTTATAATTTAAAAAGGATTAATTACGTATATTTTATAAAAATAGTTACAATAGTTGTATAAAAAGTATAAAAAAATTATATATTTTTAAGAATATATGAAATAATTGAATTTATAGTCAAAAAATATAAAATAGTAGAGATATATATACAAATATTAGCTCTAAATATGTGATATTTCATCAAAATTGACAAAAAAATAGGAAAGTGTTAGAAAATCGTTAAAAAATGATCGGCTTGATAAGTGTTAATTTTACATAGATTGAAAAAAATAATAAGTGTTAAATTTACATAGATTGAAAAAAATAATAAGTGTTAAATTTACATAGATTGAAAAAATATAGAAAGTTTTAGAGTTGAGATTAAATAAAATTAATCTTAGATAACTATTTATATATTTTATTTTATTTTGTTTAGTATTAATGATTACTTTAATACGACCTATTGATATATTTTATTAACGAATGATATCAACTATTAGTTTATAGTACCTATTATCTTAAAGTAAATTATTAGCCGATTATATCTATAAGGCGTTTCATCATATCATCAGACGATGTGATAACTAGAGCGTTAGCTTTAAAATATGCGTTATTGATAAGGCTTCCGACGGTTTCAGTTACAATATTGACATTTGATGTTACTTGATATCCAGACATGAGAGAGTCGGTAGGCGATACAGCACCGAGATTGCCTCCTAGTGAGTTCAATCTACCGATCGGTTCACCGTTACTATATAGAAAGCCGTCATCGTCAACAGAGAGATCAGCCGTATCAAGCGAAGTGAAAGATATATCTTGACTACCATCTAATCTGAACGATCTATTACCGGGAGATTGATATCCACCGACTCCACCGTGTCTATTAACTATAGATACATCTTGCGGATTACCAGTGTATAGTAGCGATCCAGAGTTAGTGTTAACTCTAAGAGGAGCTAAACCAACTCCACCTTGGCTCATTTCAGATAGAGATGCTAGACGAGATTTAAATGAGGGCGTGTTTATATTAGCGATGTTATTAGCTCTAACATTTGCAACAGATGATCCAACATTTAAAGCTTGTGCGGCTGCGGTTATTGCTCCTATCATATATAAATTATAGGTAGTTTAGCAGTAGTTTGCAATGCTTTTAATCTAAGTTACAATTTATATGTTTATTATAAGTTAGATATAGAAGCGATTTTTATTATTTATTATTTAATATTAAACTTTCTAAAAGCTTGTATCACTTGAAATATACCGTAACCGATAGCGATTTTACCGAAGATGTAGAAGAAGTAAAAGGAGATTAGTTGAAACGGATTTAAACTATTTATATCTAAGTTGCTATTGGGTAATGTACCTGCAACAACTTTCATTAAATCTAAATTAGTAGGAGTTAAATAACTAAAGTAAGTTATTAAAATGATTTCAAGAGATATATTAGAGTTAAAATAAGTATATATAAAATAAAAACTTATCAGCGATATTAAAACAGGAGGAACACTTTTTTTAATATAGTTTTTACGATCTAAACATATATAAAATGGTATCCATAAATAAATAACGAAAATTACAAAAAATATTTTCATAGAAATTAATGAAGTATAAGCTAAACTTACAGATATAAAGCTAGTTATAAAGATAAATCTAACTGCTTTGATCCAGTCTTGTCCATGATTGTTTGATAACCTACTAAGCATAAGAGAAAGAAGTTCTGCGTATAATTCAACAATATTTTTATCTTCTTTCTTATTCTTATATTCTTTAATGCTATCTATTTTACTTTCATTATCTGTTTTAATATTTTCAACTTTTTGATTGTCGTTATCTTCTTTCTTTTTATCATTATTTTTTAATTTTTCAATTCTTGATTTAAGATAATCTTCATATAATTTTTTTTCATCTGCTTTATATTTTAATGCTTTGATTGTATTTGATCTTGCAAGTTCTTCATGTTTAAATATTATTGCAGTATCAGAGTTTTCAATATAAGGTTCAAAATTAACTCTACTTATAACACCACCATTAATAACACTAGCGTTTTCAAAACGAAACTTACTTATATGCACGTTGTTAAAATCAATACGGCAATCTATGACACTATTTTTTATCTCAATCTCAGAGTTTGTAAAGCACTCATCCTCATTACAATAAATATCCCTAAAAAACATTATACATGTACCTTTTCCAAATGAAAGGTTATCAAAAGTTACTTTACTTCTTGTTTTTATTCCAACAAAACTAGCCATTTTATTAAAAAAAGTGCTTGTAAAATAAGCATCTTTATAAAAATGAGAATCCTTAAAGTAAGTGACCCCCATAAAATTACAAGCATTAAAATTAACTTCCTTTATAAAAATTGAATTACTAAAATTTACATCTAAATTGAAAATAGAAGATGACGCATAAATTTCATTATTAAATGTGGTATTAGAAAAATCAATTATTGGTCCTGTTTTACTAGAATTTATTTTATTTAAGTTTACTATATAACGGCATATACGATTACCATTATGGATATCATCGTCTAACACATCTCCTAAATCACTTAATATACCTTTAAGGTTAAAATCATAACCTAAGCTAAACTCGATTGCATTTGTTTTATTCTGTTTATTAGTTTTCTTCCCGATATTAAGAATCAACTTTTCTTCTGCTACTCCCTTTGATTTCTGATCTGCTAAATCTTCTTTAAGCCACTGAATTAAGTGTGCTTTATTAATATATTTTTCAGGTTGTAACATAATTATTTAACCTCTTTGATGAATTGGATTTCTTCTTCTGTGAAGTTATAAAGTGAATAAATTATATTATCAATCCCTTGCTTCTCTTCTGTCATCTCATTATAAGTATCAAGTTGTTCCATCTTTTCCATCTCCCCATCACTATCTATAATTTTAACTCATCATCACATATATATATCTATTCAATCATCTATCACGCCATACCATATATCACTACGGTACACCTTATAACACTTCTACATCACCATAATCGCAATCATCAACATAATCACATTCTAGCCTCTATGTTTATATTCATATCCACTATATCATCTATATTGAAATAACTCTATTAATTAATACTCCTCGATTTATACTCTAAAATCGCTATCAAACTACAATTATATATTGTTTTATTTCTTTTTTTCCTTGATATTTATAGTCTTATATTATAATCTGATATATTAGCGTTTTATTCTCTAATAAACTATAATCACATTACAATATGCTGATTGTTAATGAGGTGTAATATTACTAAAAAAACTATATATATGGATAATGCTTCCTCTACCCATACTAAACCTGAAGAAGTATATAACGCAGTTAATGATTTTATGAAAACCGTTGCCGTGAGATCATCAAGATATTCGCACTCGCTATCGCTTAAATCTATGGAAATGATTACGCAAACTCGTAATAAAATTGCGAAAATGTTTAATGTTAAAGATCCTTCAAGAGTTATCTTTACTAATAACTGTACAACTGCGATTAACACAGTTTTATACGGTGTAATTAATGATGATGATAAAGTCGTTATATCATCACTAGAACATAACTCTATCATGCGTCCACTTGGAAGATTATATATTGATAAAAATATAAAAATCGTTGAAACAGAGCATACCAATACTTATACAATCGACTTATTTGATCTATATAAAAAATCTCTCGGAGCTGAAATGGTTATCGTAAGTCACGGAGATAATATTACTGGGGCTGTGAATAATATCACCGATATGGTTGATATAACTCATAAAAACGGTGCATATATTCTTGTTGATGCATCTCAAACTGCTGGACTTATTAATATCGACGTTGACGGATCAGGTGTTGATTTTCTCGTGCTAAGCGGAAATAAAAACCTCTTCGCTCCACATGGTGTTGGGATTCTGATCTTAGGGAAAGATATCCAATCTAAAGATATTAGAACCATGATGCAGGGACGAACTGACGCTTTAGCTGAATTTGAAATCGAACCAGATATTATTCCTGATAAATTCGAAATAGGTACGCTTAACTATCTATCTATTGCTGGACTGCAAGGGGCTTTAAAGTGGATTGAAACAAAAGGTATAGACTCAATATATTACCGTACTGAAACAATCAAAAACAAATTGTTAGAAGGTTTAAAAGTTTTAAATAATATAACTTTCTATCATACATTAGGCGATCTATCTACTAATATATTATCAATTAATATGAAAAATATTGCAGCTATAGATCTTGCAACATTACTTGATAAAAAATATGGTATAATTGTAGATGGTACATTACAGTCTAATCCTCGTGCACATAAATATCTTAATACATACCCAACAGGTGTGGTTAGGTTCTCGCCGAACGCCTATACAACTTTTAACGAAGTCGACGCTGTGATAGACGCCATGAAAGAAATTAGTAATAGAGTGAAGTAAAACACAGACTAACTTGTTGTGTGAATATCGAAATTGTAAAAAATCGGAGTGGATGTTGTTATCATTACACTACGATTATAGATATGATTATAAACTGATGTGATCGTACGATGAAAGATACAGTCTAGTAATAAAAATAATAATTAAGTGATATAAAAATATAAAGCTCATGACATCTTTAATCATAAAGAGTTATGAGCTTATTTGTTATGGCTAAATAATAAGATTTAAAACTCCACATCTTTAATATGATTGAAGTTTTTTCTCTATAAAATATGTTATGTTAATTTTATCTATAACTATAATCTCACCAACTACCACAACCATAAAACTTATCCTACAGCTGACGCCATAATCCGACAACCTTACCGATGATCGTTACTTTCTTCTGATCAATTATATACGTTTTGAAATTGGAATTGTCTGACTTTAATAAATATAAACCTTTATCTAAATAAAACTGTACTCGCTTAATTAAAATACCATCAATACCGATCTGTGCATCATTGATCTTTAATGCGTACAATGAATCATTAATAACCGTGTCAATCTCACTCCTAGACACAGTTATATAATCACCTTTCAAAAAATATGGCAACATATAGTCCGTCTTAACTCGAACTGAAAATGGTTTCTCACTCTCATTACTATATTGAAACGATGATTCAGAGATACTATGCCATGCAATAATCTCTCCATCATTTATAACATCTCCTATATCACCCTCACCCTCATTTGTATCATACATCGGAATCCATGATAATCCAGCAATACTATCTGGCTCATTAACAGAATTAACTAACGATGGCGATAGTAATAGAAACTTATTATCTGTATAACTGAACTCCTCACCCATTAAATAATTATACGAAATATTATATCGCTTAGAAATCCTCTGGATAACAGCAGCCTGTGGCATACACTTATTATGTATCCACTTGCTCACAGCAGATTTAGTTACCGCAACCTCTTCTGCTAGTTGAGTATAACTTATTTTACGAAGTTTTAAAACTCGTGCAAGCCTATCACCAAACTTTAATTCACTAGTCAATTTTTATCTCTCTCTTTGTAAATTATATTTGTACACTATCCATAATATAGCTTATTTTATAATATTGCAAGCTAAATTATTTACATGTAGTCAACTTTTTAATAAAAAATAGCTTTTGTAAACTTAAAGTCTATTATATATAAATATGCATATAATTTAAAGATGCTTATATGTGTAAGTTGATAAATAAATCTCATATATCTTAATATCAAGATTATATAAACTATACAATCAAGAATTATATAAGGTTTTGTATCTGTTCTTTAATCTTATCAATCTGAGATTTTGCATCTACCACAAATGTTATAATAGATGACTTCGTTGATTTTGATGCGATAGTATTAAACTCTCTATTAAGTTCTATAGATAAGAAATCTAGTTTCTTACCAACCTCTTCTTCTGTTTCAATAATATTTTTAAATTGTGTGATATGAGAGTTAATTCTTACAATCTCTTCAGTTATATCAGCTTTCTCGCTATGTATAACTGCTTCTTGAATAAGTCTATCTTCAGATATATTTTCTAATTTAAGTAGATCAATTTTTGATTTCAATCTATCAATCCATAAATTATATACATCATCTTTACTACCCTCTATGCTATTAGTTATCTCTGATATTGTATTTAACCTATTTTTTATATCATCAATTAAAACCTTACCTTCTGACATACGCATAACGTTTAGATCTTCTATCGCTTTAAGGAGAGAGTCCTCAATAATTGGCTCAATATGTTCGGTAGCTGTTTCATCGTATTTAAATGATATTAAATCTGGTAGTTTAAGGTAATCTTGTAGACCTATTTCTGTAGATATATTAGCCTCTGA
This sequence comes from uncultured Deferribacteraceae bacterium, assembly GCA_947039395.1. GTDB lineage: Bacteria > Chrysiogenota > Deferribacteres > Deferribacterales > Mucispirillaceae > CAMQYB01. Next base: position 59,665 of record CAMQYS010000004.1, read on the forward strand.
TTTTAATGTATACATTAGCTCTTTATATTTTTTTAATAGATCGATATTAAGCTCTGGTAAACGTTCTATTTTTTTCAGTTCAAGTTCTATACGTACATCTACCTTTCCACGTTTAATTTTTTCTTGAATAAGTTTTCTATATTTAAGATCATTTTCCAATAAAGTTTTAGGTGTTTTGATAGATATATCACAATACTTACTATTAATAGATCTAATTGTAACTGTAACATCAATATCATCTAACAATAAGCTATACTTACCAAAACCAGTCATACTTTTAATATTCATAAAATCTACTCCAATAATTATATATAGTGAGTAACATTATGATAAATATATATAATAAAATCAATATCAAATATCCAATTAGATACTTCAAACCTATGATAACTCTCTTGCATTTTAGATACGTATATGATAGTGTGGGGAATAACATGTTTTATGGGAGAAAGAGAATGAATACACTTCAAATTATCAATCCATCAATGATAACTGTTTTATTTATAGTTATCGGTATCGGGATTGTGTTTCTTAAAATGGTTAGAATTTTAAACGAATTCGAGAGAGCTGTTGTTTTTAGACTTGGTAGATATGTTGGAATTAGAGGGCCTGGACTAATTATTCTTATCCCTTTTATCGAGAAAATGGTTCGTGTTAATATGAGGACAATCGTTATGGATGTACCTCCACAAGATATTATCACTAAGGATAACGTATCTCTTAAAGTTAATGCTGTTGTTTACTTTAGAATAATTACACCTGAAAAATCTATTCTTGAAGTGGAAAATGTTGAATATGCTACAAGTCAGATATCGCAAACCACATTACGTAGTATTATCGGACAGTTTGAGCTAGATGATATTTTATCTCAAAGGGATAAAATTAATATGGAGATGCAAACAGTTATTGATAAGCAAACTGATCCATGGGGTGTTAAAATCTCTGCAGTTGAGATCAAACATATAGACCTACCTCTTGAAATGCAAAAGGCAATGAGTCGTCAAGCTGAAGCTGAAAGAGAGAGAAGAGCAAGAATTATTGCAGCTGAAGGTGAGTTTGAAGCTTCTACTAAATTAGCTGAAGCATCTAAAATTATGGATAAAAATCCTGCAACATTACAGTTACGTTATCTACAAACTTTATCAGAAATAGGTGCAAAAAATGGTACTTCAACTATAATACCATTTCCTGTTGATCTGATTAAAGCGGTTCTAGGTAAAGATAGTAAATAATTATAACTTTTCATATATATAGCAGAAGGTATCTAATATTGATATTTTCTGCTATTTTTTTATTACTTAAAATAAAGGCAGCTAAATGATAAACATTAACGAAATATTAGTAAAAGAATTTAATAGAAAAAATCACGAGATAGATAGTTTGATAAAACTTCATCAAGAAGGTAATACTGTACCATTCATAGCAAGATATAGAAAAGAGATGACTGGAGCTATGGATGAAACTGTTATACGTGATATTATTGAACGATATGAATATCTAGTTAGTCTTGAAAAACGAAAAGAAGATATTATAAAAAATATTGATGAAAAAGGTAAATTAACAGATCAACTAAAGAAAATTATAATCAATGCTAAAACTCTAACAGAGTTAGAAGATATTTATGCTCCTTATAAATCTAAACGTAAAACTAAAGCTGATATTGCAAAAGAAGCAGGCGTTGAACCTCTTGCTATATATATAAAGTCAACTGCTGATCTAACTTATATCGATGATGAAGCTGTTAAATATATTAATGATGTAGTTCTTGATATTAAAACGGCAATTGATATGGCAAGAGATATTTTAACTGAAGATATATCACATACTATTACAGTTAAAAATAGATTAAGAGAGTTATATTTTGAAACAGCTATAATATCTTCTAAAAAACATGCTGAAAATAAAGAAGAGAGAAGTAGTTATGAGAACTATTATGAGTTCGATCAAAAAGTAGCCATAATCCCTCCTCATAGAATTTTAGCCATATTTAGAGGAGAGAAAGATAACGCTTTAAAAGTAAAAATAGTAATAGATGATGAATTAGCAATTAATGCGATATCAACCATACTCTATAATACAACATTTGAGCAAAATGAACACGTTGAAAGAGCTATCTCAAGAGCATATAAATCATTCTTATCTCCATCAATTGAATTAGAGTTACGATCTGAATTAAAATCTAATGCTGAACTTAGAGCTATTAATGTTTTCTCTGAAAACCTTGCTGCACTACTATTAACACCAACAATTAAAGGTAGAAGAATTATCGGTATAGATCCTGCATTTAGAACTGGTTGTAAATATGCTGCAATAGATGATACTGGAAAATTATTAAGTTATGGAGTTATATACCCTACTCAACCTGTATCTAATTATGAAGGCAGTAAAGAGGTTATATTAAGCACAATTAAAAAATATAACCTTAATACAGTTGCAATAGGAAACGGAACAGCATCGAGAGAAACAGAAGAATTTATAGCTAAAATAATAAGTGAAGAAGGTTTAACTATTGATTATACAATAGTTAATGAAGCAGGAGCATCAGTATATTCTGCAAGTGAGATTGCAAAAGCAGAATTTCCTGATATAGATCTAACATTTCGTGGAGCGATATCAATTGCAAGAAGAGTTATTGATCCGTTATCTGAACTTGTAAAAATTGAACCTAAATCTATAGGTGTTGGAATGTATCAACATGACGTTTCTGCTAAAAAATTAGATAAATCATTGAAGACAGTTGTTGAAACAGTTGTTAACTCTGTTGGTGTTAATCTAAATACTGCATCAACATCGCTATTAAAATATATTGCTGGGTTAAACACTACTATCGCGGAAAATATTATAAAATTTAGAGAGAAGAAAGGTAGATTTACAAAACGTTCTGAACTGCTTGATATACCAGGACTTGGCGAGTCTATCTATCGTCAATGTGCAGGATTTTTAAAAATATATGATGGTGAAGAGAAACTTGATAAAATATTTATCCATCCTGAAAGCTATGAAGCAACATATAAACTTTTAAATAAACTAGGTATTGATATAGATAATGCTAATACGATTAGATCAAAATTAAAAGATGTAAAAAAAGAAGAAATCTTAAGTGAGTTAGGCATAGGTGCATTCACATTTGATGACATAATAGCAAACTTAGAGAAACCTGATAGAGATATTAGAGATAATGTTGATCCGATAATTTTTAAGAATGGAATTATATCACTTGAAGATATTGAGATCGGAAGTAAGTTAAATGGTAAAATTACAAATATAGTTGATTTTGGTGCATTTGTTGATGTTGGACTTAAAAATGATGGTTTAATTCATCTATCACAACTATCTGATAAGTTTATCAAAAGTCCATCAGAAGTTGTTAAGGTAGGAGATAATGTGAAGGTAAAAGTTCTAGAGATAGATAAGAATAGAAATCGTGTTTCACTCTCAATGAAAAGTTAACTTTAAACTTGAGAAGCTAGTAGGTTTTGTTGAGATAATGAAAATAAGCTGGACTACTATACTTAGTTATAAAGTTTATTAGCTTGATCTGTTTAAATCTATCTATTTGAGATTAGATTATCTATACCTTGATTAAAAGATCATTGAAAGTTTATTAGCTTGATCTGTTTAAATCTATCTATTTGAGATTAAATTATCTACACCTTGATTAAAAGATCATTGCTTGTATATTTACAGAACTGTTACTTATTAGACGATTGACTTGCTTAAGATTACTTAGTTAAAATAGCTAAAATTATAGTACCATATTTAATCAAAATAAATTTATTACTAATAAAAATTCATTACATTAATTTATTTTTACTAAAACTCACTTTACTACAATCAAACTTTTCTCTCCATAGAAAAACTTTTCTCTATAACGGTTTTAATAGCAGTAGATATATCAGATAGTACCTCTCTCTCTTTTAAAACTTTTAACCCCTCAATCGTTGTTCCACCAGGAGATGTAACTTTACTAACAAGAGTGTCTGAATCAATATCTGAATAATCTCGCATAAACATCGCCGATCCTATCATCGTATCTATAACCATATTTAATGCTGTAGTTCTATCCATTCCATAATCAACACCTACGCTTGCTATCGCATCAATTATTAAAAATATATATGCTGGAGATGATCCTGATAAACCTGTAGAAATATTTATTAATCTCTCTTCAGCAACATGATACACCTCTCCTATAGATTTAAAAATCATATCTACAATATCTCTACTCTCATCAGTTGTATTATCTGAATATGATATTGATACTACACCTCTAGATATAGTAGAAGGAATATTAGGCATCACTCTTGCAACTTGAATACCTGCATCTAAATTGTTTACAAAATAATCATGTGTTATCCCTGCAAGCACAGAGATCAATACTTTGTTGTTATACTTTTTTAAAAAAGGTATTAAGCTATCAATATCTTTAGGCTTTACTGCAAAAAGAATAATATCTGATTTTTCAATAAGTTCCTCTACCTCCATTACAGGAGTTTTATACTTATTATAAAAATGATTAGCTTTATCAATATCACGATTATTTAACAGAAGATTATTAGATGAAACTATACCTTTACTCATTAAGCCATCTATAATAGCTCCACCCATATTTCCAGTACCGATAATACCTATTTTATTTGATATCATTTTAAACTCCATTACATTATGTCATAATCTAAAGTTAATCGCCTTACGATGATCATACTTATATCATATCAACTACCATAGTAATTGTCTTGCTATGATCACGTTCTATTATAGCATGATCTATCTCATAAACCTCGTTTGATAAATACAGTAGTGAATATTTATAGTTGCCATACTCTTTAGCAAAATATTTATTAAAATATTCATCAACTGCTTTCACCGATACCATCACATCTTCATTACCTATAACACAAAGTAAATCATATTTATAATTTATTTCTAAGTTCTGAATAAACTCTTGAAGTAATCTTAATTGATTTAAAGATTTAAAAGTTGTACAACGTACTTCATTCTCAAGTGTATATTTACGATCAGATTTAATATGTATTTTAAAGTTAAAATAATGAAAGTATTTTAAAAGTGGAAAACGCTTATCTTTTGTTTTAAATGCAGGAGAAAAAAGCATTACCTTATCAACTTTATTATAATTAGCAACAAGCAACGCAAGAAGAGCACCAGCTGATTCGCCAATTACAATAATCTTTTCACACGCCTTAGATATCGCCAAATAACCATACTTTAGTGAGTTATACCAATCTATGTAACTCGCTGTATTAAGATAGTTTGCATCAAGCCCATGTCCTGCAACAAGCGTTGCATACACAGTATATCCTTTCTTTTCAATAGCCTTACATAATGGAATGTAATTTTCAGGAGTTGCTGTATATCCATGAATAAGCAAAACACCAATTTTAGATTTACTATCTTTAAAGTAAGGTAGTTTTTTTGGATTTTGTATACCATTTTTAATAGCTATATCTCTATCCATTATATAGTAATCATGTGATGAATAGTTGCAATCTTTAGTAAAAGTATCTATCATAGATCACCGTTTAATAATTATTTAACACAATCTAGTCAATTATAAGTATCTTATTTTTTACCTCATGATACAACTCTTCGAAGAACATTTCTTTCTCTTTCTCATATCTTGGAGCAAAATGAATAAATCTTATAAATTCTGATTGTGATTTATAAAATATATCTTTAGCAATAGTTATAGTCAAATGATTCTTTTCTGATGCATGGCAAAAATCTATATCCATAAAGACGGACTCTATAATTAAAAGATATGATTTATCAGCAAGTTTGATAGCTTTTAAAATATTCTCTTCATGTGGTGCAATATCGGTAATATACGTTATATCTTGTTGCTGTTTATCGATACAGATATCTTTTGCCAACTCTTTAATATTGAAAACTTTTTCTCCATCTACAGTGTTAACCGTGATAGATCCATCTTCATTATTAAGAATTTTGTTCTTAAACTCTTTTAACCATATACCCTCTTTAAAACCTAACTCCAAAAGTTTATCTTTTTGAATATTAATAATTCTTGGCTCTATAAGACGATAACCTATTGATGGTATTCCATGATCAAAAATTTCATATTTTATTTTAAATCCATCATCTAAATCTAAATCTGTATCAGAGTATTTTAAATCTTCTCTATTAAACTCATTATTTGCTTTAAAAACAGCTTTCTTACTATCGGTATAATTTAGCTCAATAACTTCAATTTCTAATCCATATCCATCAACTAAATTCCAAGTATAACTGTTAAGTTTTCCTTCAACATTTTTAATGATATTTTTAGGACCAAAAATACGTATCTTCATATCCGTAATTAAAATAGATCTTAACAGCCGATCAAAACCAGAAAAATGATCCATGTGAGTATGGGAAACAAATACACATGATATATCATGAAGTTCATGATTACCTATCTTACCTAATTTACCTAGATCAAACAGCACAGCTTTTTTCATATATACATTACGGATAAAAAATACTGGATCTGAAAACGAACTATTTAATTGTCTTACATTATAATTAAATTTCATTTTTTAGTAATCATTGCAGAAAAAATCTTCTTGCTATTTTCATTCATCTTACCTGTTGTATCAATGAGCATATCCTCTTTAGGAAAATTCGCACTCTTTTTCTGCTCCTCATATATTTGAGGACGTCCATCTGTTACGGTTGTTCTATTAAGTCTTGATTTAAGCCTTATAGATATAACCTCTTCAGATGTAGTAAACTTTATATTAAAGAGACTGCTTTTTATATTTGATTTAACAATATCATAATATTTACTATCAGTGAAAGATGCATCAATAATTGATGATCTTCCGATAGATAAACTATCGTTAACCATTTTAGATATCTCTTCATAAAGTTTATATGATACCTCTTTAGAGTATATATCTGCATCAAAATCGACATAAACTTTATCAGTTAAGTTAACATTACTAATCGTCTTTCGTACAATATCAGAACTAATTTTATTAACTGGAAAAGTATCAGAAAATAAAGTTGCATTCTTAGATTTACCCGTTGCCATTAAACCAAAAAATAATAGAGTAGTAGGTTTATTTGCAATCATAATATAGTATGCAGAAAGATCAATTAATCTTTTAAGCTCAATCACTTTACCTTTATATGTAGTCGATAAAGGATCTAACGAGTCAAGAGTAAATGCAGCAACTTTAGCCCTAACATACGCAAGATAAGACTTATAATAATTCAACAATAATAATGAATTAGGATCATTTAGTTCACCTAGAAAACCCTTACTAAACGCATCTGATGTTGGAATGTTTTTTGATAGATCAAGTTCCATAGATAAAAAAGCTAACTCCGATACAATATCATTAAATCTAAATCTTTTATTAAACTCTATACAATCAATTAATCCTATCGTTCCATCGTCATTAAAATATATATGATCAAGTCGTAAATCTCCATGACCGTTTTTTACAAATCCATTAATATAGCGATCATTAAATAACTCTTTATGATTATCTAAGAATAACCTACTCTCTTTTTTAATAAAATTATAACTATCTGTATCAATTAAAGAACCTACATACTTCTCTGTTTGTTCAAAATTTTCTCTAGCATTATAAGCTACTGTATCAAAATTTGATATAAACCCTTCAACTGTTTCAAAAGGAGCAGTTTCAAGATTTTTAAGTAATTTAGCAACCTCACTACCAACTTTTTCAATCTCATTAAGCGTTAGACTTTTACTATCTAGCTTAGACATAAGAAAAGAATCTTCTTTAATTCTTCTCATCTTTAATACGTACTCAACAGGAGCAAGTGAAGAAGTGTATGGTTCAAGCATAAAAACTTTATGTTCTTTTTCAACTAACTTTAATACTCCGATATACACATCTTTAGAAAATCTATCGTTTAGCTCTTGCTCTAAGATCGTATACAATCTTCTGCTTTTCAATGTTTTGTAATTTAAAAAACCGAAATCAACATCTTTCTTTACCTTGTATACATATTCATCAGTGAGTATTGCATAAGAGATATGAGTCTCTTTTATCTCTTGAATATTAGGTATTATACCTCTCAATATCTCTACTTCACTAGAGTATTTTACTTCATTATTATCAGACATATATTTCCTTCAAACTATATAGTTATTTTCTAAAACTTTTAAGTAACCTAACCTCTTCAAGATAAGTTTGTTTATCTTTTACAGGTGTTTCAAGTATGCCTAAAGTATCTTTAAATCTTTTATCATTCACTAATCTCTCAAACGTCTCAATACCTATAAAACCTTTACCTAAAAACTCATGCCTATCAAGTTTAGTTCCAAGCTCTTTCTTGGCATCATTTAGATGAAAAACTTTTAACTTATCGCCAAAATATGAGTGTAGTTTATCTGCAAATTTATCATACTCATTTTTTATATCATAACCGTAAACATATGCATGACATGTGTCTATACATACACCTATTTTATCTTTATGTTTTGCTTTATCAATAATACGAACAAGATGTTCTAATTCGCCACCAGTAAGATTTCCAGCACCAGCAGTATTCTCAAGAAGCATCATAGTTTTGATGTCGTTATTATCATACACATTATCAATACCTTGAGCGATCATACCTAATGCAGTATCTAATTCTCCAGTACCTTTAGAACCTGGATGCATAACATAGTAAGGTATCTCTAACTTATTACATTTCAACATCTCTTCTTGTAAAGATATATCAGATTTAGCTCTTACTTCTAAATCAAGTGATGCTAAATTTATAAGATATGATGAATGTGTTACAATCGCATTCTTACCAAACTCAGATGATTTACTTAAAAAACTTTCAACCTCTTCATCGGTTAACTCTTTACCACTCCATCTTGTTGGAGATTTAACAAACAACTGAATAGACTCACACTCATCAGCATTAGCCCCTTTAAAAACATTGTCGACACCGCCTGATGCCGATTGATGTGCTCCTATTAACAAATCTATACCTCATTTTTATTTATCTATATACTTCTATAATACCTTAAGTTAACATAACATTAATCTAAAGTCGGTTTATATTTTATACCTAATAAAATATAGTAATCATTAGTAACTGGATCTAACCACTCTTCTAATTGTTCTACATTCTCTAACCTACTGTTACTTTTATGTCGTGACTTCACATTCATATCATATTTTATTTCATTACCTTCTGAATGTACAGAGGATCTTTCAATTTGATTATCAATTTCTACAGAAATGATTTTAGATAGTTCCGCAGCAGCCTCTATACGTGCCATGCGTTTCTGATAAGATAACCCTCTCTCATAGTTATATTTTGAACTGCCTACTGCCGTTGCAAAATATCCAGCTATATTTGGATTTAGAAACCAATCAGGATATGATGATATTTCAGTTGTTGTTTCTCTAAGTGGAGAGTTAATAATATTTTTCTCTCCATCATCAATATTAATATCATTACTTTTTTGCACATAATTATCTTGATTAATATTTTCATCAATCGTTGAAGATAGATGTCTTACATCTCCACTTGCAATAATAAATACATTTTTATATCTATTTGTATCAGCAGAAAGAGATAAAAGAGGATCTAAAGTTCTATCAATGTTATCAATACCTTCAATAGCTAGAACACTATTAGAGTAACTTAATATAAAATTAAAAACTATTGTAAAAAATATTAAAACTCTAATGTTCAAATTTCACCTAAAAATTAATTATTAAAAATAATGATTAAAATAATAAATACATTATAATGATTTACTAATATAAAATAAAACAAGATAATAACAACAGATTATAGATCTGGAACTTCACCAGTTTCTCGTATATTTTCCATTTCAGTATCAAGCTCATAAAAGTTTTTAGATGCTGAATTTAATTGACGTTGAACATCAACTCTATGTTTATCTTCTATAGTAAATTTCATGCAACCCGTTACAAGAAATAAAAGTAAAAATAATATAGAAAAATTATAACAATATTTAGTAAATTTAGTACAACCAACTACAAAAACTGAAAACAAAGTTGATACAATAAGGTTAAAACATCTCATTAATTCTCCCCCATTTAAGTAAGTATAAGAACAAATGTAATATAAATAACATTGTATTTAACAAGCTACTTATATTACATAGTTATTACTAGACAATAATTATTATTCAAAAGTTACTGTATTTGTAAACTCTTTCTCAATAGCAGCATCTAATTCATCTTGAGCTTGTTTTTCAAGAAACTGTTGCCATAAAGCAACATCATTTCTAATAGATGAAATAGACTCCTCTTTAACTGCCTGTTTAACAAGAGATTCGTCTAAAGCAACAAGTACATACAGCTCAGCACACTGTGATACCCATGAACCGATCTGTTTAGAACCAGATATAGTTTGTGATGATAACTGTTTTGAAACGTTAACTGTTACTCTATCAATACTTTGATCATCACCTAATCCTGTTGTCTGATTAAACGTTTTGAACATATTATTTACTTTAACAGATAGAGTTCTTGACATCTCATCTCTTGCAGCAGCAGTTGCTTCAATTCTTGCATATTGTAAACCTGATTTACCGATTACAGCAACGCCAACAGCAGATAAATTTTCACCCTCTCCACTTGCAATAACCCAATCTGGAGCACCATTAAAACAAACTGCTCCACCAACTCCAGCACCACTAGTACCACCTATATCAGGAGGTGTAACAGCTACCTCTTTCGATGAACAACCTAAAAACACCATACTAAATAAAACGACTACGGTAACTGATAATTTCAACATGATAATCCCTCTTAATTTAAATTACGATTAATACTTCTAGACTTAATATATAGGAAATATTTTATATGTAAAACACTTAATTTCTACGTATAACAATTTCATTCTTACCTATTTTTTCAAGAGTATACTTGCCAGCACCCGTTAAAAATGATGCTAGATAATAAGTCTTCTCTGGATAATTAACTATTAAAGTATCTACCCCTTCTTTTACTACATCTAAAACAAATGGTATTGACTCAATATCTGTAAGTAGATCATAAAAATATCTAATATTTCTAGGTCCAGAAAGAACTACAACCACCTTTCTACGATTATTCTTCAACACCTCATCTGTTACATCTGATACAAGTTTATGTGATGTTGTTGATGACATATTTTTATATAAATTTGCAACCGCAGCATCTAAATTTGAACCATGTCCATTATCGTTATAAGTACCTGATGCCAACATTACTCTTCTAGTACCTTTCTTACCAATAATACGCCAATCAAGAGAACCATCAACTATAGTAAAAGGCATCTCTGTATAACCAACATTTTTTGAACGTTCTCTAATGCTTATCTTTCCAACAAGAATATTAGTTGTAAAATATTTAGCAGTTAAAAAATTTAATTTTTCATAATTATCCGTACTAATTGCACTATTAATCTCTTTAATAATATCAGGATTTAACTCTTTTGATATATCTCTTACTTCAAAACCTTCTTTCGTAAGTTCTGTAACAATTTTTTCAGAGAAAGGAGTGATATAACTATATTTTTTATTAGCAACTATAGATGGTATTACAACAGCTATAGAGGTACTTTTTGATAACGACTCTACTTCACGTCTAGCATCTAACTTATCTATCTCAACTAAAAGCTTTACAGTATATCTATCTCCACTTCTTCCCTCTGATAATATTTTAACTTTTTTAAATTTAGCTTCATACTCAATTTTAACAGCTTCATCGGCTAGTTGAGAGTTGGTGATTAATGTATCAGCTTTAATACTCATATCTGCAATGGACTCTAACGCACTCCATTTTGCTCTAGATATTGCAATAGCTTTTGCTGATGGAATATCTCCATTATAAATCATAGCCTCACCCTCTGATTCTACAAAATCAGCATAGAGGTGTATAGAAAAAACAAACAAAAATGTTAACACTAAGAAAAACTTCATAACACCTTCCTTTTATTTATATTAAGCATAACTATATTAATATAAATACATTTAGATTAATAATACTATTTTACAGGTAAGCCCATCTCTTTCATAACCAGTTGTAAATCTTGCCATACATACACCTTCTTGTTAGGAGAACGAAGAAGATACGCTGGATGAAATGTAGGCATAACTTGATACTTTTTATCTACACCATTTAAAGTTAAACTCTGCCATCTACCACGCAATGAAGATATCCCCTCATTAGTATTAAGAAGATATTTTGTAGCGATTGATCCGAGTGTGATAATATAATCTGGATTAATTGTTGCAATCTGTTTATGAAGATATGGGATACAATATGCTGTTTCATCTTCAAACGGATTTCGGTTATTAGGAGGTCTACACTTTACAATATTTGCAATGTACACATCTTCTTTTTTAATACCCATCGCTATAATCATTTTAGTTAACAGTTGTCCTGCCCTACCTATAAACGGTAATCCAGCTTTATCCTCATCTGCACCTGGACCTTCACCAATAAAAAGTAGCTTCGCAAAAATATTACCATCACCAAAAACTATATTCGTACGAGATGTTGAAAGCCTACATTTTGAACAGTTTTCAATCTCTTTCCTTAATGCTTCTAAAACCTGTAACGGTGGAACTCCTATTGATTTATTAACCATATCATTGGTCGATGCAACGACTGTTTTTTCAACAGTGTTACTACTATGTTTAATCGTACCGATAGAGGTATCTAACGATTTATTATCCGTATTGATAGTATTGTCGATAACCTCAATAGAACTATCTACCGATTTTTCTATCGTATTAATTGATTTGTTGTTTTGTGAAACGGTTTCAACACCTAAAGATTTCGTAAATTGTTTAGATATATCATCTATATCCTTCAACTCATAATCTTTAGATTTGATTATATCAGATATTCCATAGATATCTGTCAGAAAATTATTTTTGAAAAGCTTACTCATATTCTATAAACCTTATTATATATGTAGAAATCCATTATATATCATATATCATAAAATACTAGTAAAAATTTAAATTATGGTTTATTATTCACTAACTCTAATAAAGTGAGATTACTATGAAACATTCTACAATAATTCCTCTTATATTTTTTATATCAATTATATCTGTAGTGAACCTATTTTCAATGGAAAAGGTTGTCATTAAAAACGTTCATGATGGTGATACAATTACGATTAAATATCTTGATGGAGAGAAAAAAGGTAGAGTTGAACAGGTACATTTATTTGGTATAGATGCACCAGAATTAGATCAAGCATACGGTTTTAATGCTAAACAACATCTTATATCTAATTTAAGGTCTATAGATATTAAATTTAAAATGAGAAGTAAAAATTTAGACTCTCAACCTGAAGGGGTTTTATACGTTGATGGCGTAAATATAAATGATAAAATGGTAGAAAACGGATACGCTTGGCAAAACAAAAGATACTCTACCAACTCTGAACTAAATGATATGTATCTTAAAGCAAGAGATAAAAAAATCGGACTATGGAACGATAAACAAGAACCTATACCACCATGGGTATTTAGAAGCTATGAAGGTAAAAGTAAACACCCTGCAATAAATACTTATATACCCTATTTGATAATATGTAAAGATGATATAACAAGTAAGCTAACCTATTACTCTATTGATAAAGTAAGCTGTCCAAAAGGCACTAAAGCACTTATTAGATAGTAGGTTGAATTAAATGATTAAAGTTGTGAGAAACTTCATTACTATTACAACTATTAACTCATAACAATTACGCTTGTGATCTTGCAACCATAAGATAAAACAATATTTATTGCCATATTTTATCAATAAATTATGAAACAAAAACAAGTACCTTTTAATTACATAATACATATATATATCAAGAATTTAACACCATATATTTAAATCAGATAAAACTAGAAAACAGAATCTATTATATTATTTTTAGGTGTAAAAAACCATGAAACATTATCGGGTATTGATTAATTAATCTGATTGTTTTCTTAGTGCTATTAGAACCTCTCTAACGGAAACTAATTAAAGAGTATTCTCTCTAATTAATCTGGTTGTTTTCTTAGTGCTATTAAAACTTCTCTAACGTAAACTAATTAAAGAGTATTCTCTCTAATTAATCTGGTTGTTTTGTTGGAGCTATTAAAACTTCTCTAACACAAACTGATTGTGGTAGATGATAAATATAATCTACTGCACTTGCGATATTTTCTGATGTTAACGGTTCTCCCATACTATCTTTCCACTCTTTATAACCATCAACGATACCTTTATCCGTTGTATGTGATAGTAGCTCTGTTTCAACAACTCCTGGAGCTATAATTGAAACTCTAACATTCGATGCTGCAACCTCTTTTCTGATCGCATCACTTATTGAATGTACTGCAAATTTTGTTCCACAATAAATCGCATGATCTGAAAAAGTTTTACGTCCTGCAACAGAACTAATATTGATAATAGTTCCACAGTTACGTTTAACCATCTTATTTAAAACTAAATGAATACCGTTAAGCAAACCTTTAATATTTACATCTATCATCTGATTCCACTCAGAAATATCTTGAGTTGTAGAGTCACCTAATAGCATCACTCCTGCATTGTTCACTAAGCAATCTACATCTCCGAATTTTTCTTCAGCCTCTGTGATCGCTTGTTGAAATGTTTTTGTATCTAAAATATCTACCTTGCGACAGATTGTGTTCGGAAGATTTAAAGCTTCCATTCTTTCAACACGACGAGCAAGAAGAAGTAACGGATGCCCCATAGATGATAGTAATTTCGCAGTAGCCTCTCCTATACCTGAACTTGCACCTGTGATTACAACTAACTTTTTCATTACTTATATCTCCTTTTAATTATGATAATCTTCTCTATTACAGGATAATGCAGATTATCTCTAAGTTCAACATAAAAAACATTAAACTAATAAATACTTACAAGGTTGTAACCTCGTAGAACTGTTTTACAAACTAAGATATGAAACCTTAAAACAGGATAGTAAACTCTAAGCAGGATAGTAAACCTAGTAAAAAATTTAATAACAGTTAATAAAAAAGGTTAATCTACTTTATAAAAAATAAATTAACCTTTTGATATTATATAAATTTTATAACTAAAACATTATTATTTTATCCAAAATAAAACTCATTAACTGCTATACCATTAAAACCCATATACCATTAAAACCCATGTAGTAATCATTAATACATACGTTATTATTATAACAACTATGATAATAAATATCGCACTAACAATAAAAAAAGCTTTTCTGCCACCTTTATCACAATCTAAAAGAATTACACGATTATATTTGATATCTATATCTTCTATACTCATCTTAAGATAAGTAAACAAGTTACACAGCCTAATATTGCAGGTATACCTGTCCAACAAAAAAGTATCGCTAATATCCCTTTTCCGATATTGCCTACATAAAAATTATGTACGCCAAATGAACCAAAAAACACAGACCATACAAAAAATGCAGTTAAAGATCTTATCTCTTTCTGATCTATCTGATTGCTTGCTCCTGCTTCTCCTGCTGTACTTGATTGCCCCACTGTGCCTGATAAATTTCCCGTTCCTGTTTGATCCATTTAATACCCCTTCTTTATCCCTTTACAAATTGATACTTCCAATTATCTTATTAAATTAGATTAATGACAGTATCACAATTAAAAACATAATACTATTGCATAACTATATATATTATACTATACAACAATTAGAGATACTATGGTAAAACAATTCAACATATAATTAATAATAAACATTCAATAATAATCTCATATATAATATAAAAATTTATCTATCACATTAAAAAAATGATCTACATAATAAAATGTAGATCAACCTATTAATATCAAAACAATATTAATAATAAAAATATTATTGACTCAAACTAAGTAATTTTTAAACCTTTACGTTTCTTAATTAACATTGATGGACCTGTATTATCTTCAGCATCTCTCTTATAAGCATAAGGAAAATCATCTTTAGTTAACGGTACCGCATCAGGATATTTATCTTGTAGTTCGGCATAATCACCATAATCTAATGCATATGCAGGACACGATGCTACACAGATTGGTGGTTCATTATTATCTATTCTATCAACACAGAAATCACATTTCTGCATAGGGTGACGAGTAAAGCTTCCTGCGATTGTTTCAGGCTCTTGCTTATTGTTTGCAAACTGTGGCGTATCATATGGACACTCAATTTTACAATCTTCTATCTTCTGACATATAGCTCTATCAACAGCAACTATACCATCATCTCTTTTATAAATAGCTCCAGCTGTACAAACATAAAGACATGCTGGTGTTTCACAATGATTACATGACATAGATAAATTAAAGAAACCTCCCTCTGTCTCATGTGAATCAACCTTACGCCAACGTACTGCACCAGGATTTACCCCATGCCAATCTTTACATGCAACCGAACAAGTGTTGCATGACATACATCTTGACTGATCAAAATAAAATGCGTATCTCATAATTTATATCCTTATATTCTTAATTATTTATTAAACTACTACTCTCTTAATCTCAACCATTGCAGATTGTTGTGCATTACCATGATCTGCTCTTGATGGACGTGATGCCATCAACGTATTACAGTTACCACCAACATCTACTCCAGTATCTGGATCTGGATCGTACCAACAACCTTGATGAAGTCCTAGAAAACCTTCAACGCAACGTTTTGATAATCTTGCAACACAATGCACTTTACCGATCGCATTAGATACTTCTACTAAATCTCCATCTCTAATACCTTTCTTATTTGCATCAATATCATTCATCCATATCTCTGAATAAGTAGCGTTTGCTTTATTCTCTGCTATCGCTTTGTTTAAACGTGGAATAGCATATTTACCATCTTCTGCTGGCTCTACACCTAATAAAGCGTACTCATTCCAATCATCTCCTGAATATAAATCTCCACCAACAGTTCTATGAGTTAGCTCTCTCAAATATGGGTTTTCTGCTTGTGATGAGTGTACTCTATATCTATCATGTGTTGTTGTAAGAAGAAATCTATTATTAACTGGAGGCAATTTATCAACTCCACCGTATGCATCCATGAAATAATCTTCATAGTTGAAGTACATAGGGATAGGATAAACTAATGGATCGCCTTCACTATCTTCATTTTTCATTCCTCTATCAGCAGTAGCTAAATATCCATGAAACTTACTATATCTGTTCTCGTATCTCCACACAAACATTGGTGAATAAACTGTAAAACGTGAAGGAGAGTCTGGAGCTGTTTCTGGATTAGAAAATTCTCCACCACCCATATCACCATACCCAGCATTATTAAGCCCAACAAGGTTTACTGATTGGTGTATATGTTTAACACTATATGTAGATGTATCTACTTTAATAAATGGTGTACCTATTCGATCCTCATTAGATAGATCAATATATTTATCTATATTTGTACGCAATTTTGATTTACTCTTAGTAATTACAGAATCATTAGGTACTCTTGGTAAGAATGGATTTTTTAAATATTCATCCCATGTTTTGCCTTGTAAAATGCCTGCTTTAGATGATGCAACTGCAAAAGCCTCTTTAGTATGCATTTCTAAACTCTTATCTGCAACACCACCTGTGAAATCTGTAGATAAGCCACTCTTACGAGGATCTATTTTTGCATAAGCTTTTAATAGCTCATTTGTGAAATCATAAGGTGCTTTAGACTCTCCCGGTGCTTTTGATACAACTGGAACATATATAGAGTTACCTAATGATATTCCTAGTATATCCTCCTGCTCCCAGTTTGTTGTTGCTGGAAAAATATAATCACTCCATCTAGGTGATGGTGATAAAAAATTATCTAATGATACAAGACATAACGTATCTGGATCTGTAGGGCTTTCTGATGCTAATGGTAAAGACTCATAAACTTGTCTAGAATCATTTGGATTCATATGTTGATTAATTAAAATATTACCACCAGCATTTAATATAAATCTAACACCACTATAGATAGGCTTATTATTACTATCTTTATCCCACTCATAACAACCCTTAGCTGAACTTGTATTATCTGTTATTACTATCAATTTACCTTTATCATCTCTTTTCCATTTTATAAGAGATTTTACACCAGAATCATCAAAATAAGCTTTACGATCATTTACATCTGTTACGGTATGATCATGTACATATGATCCTGTATAACCGTTAGTGGTAGTTAATTGATCTCCAAATGCAAACTTAATACCACTAAGCCATTGAGTACAGCCTATAACTGGCGAACCTGGATTATCTGGTACGTTTCTATCTATTTTAACGGATAGATTTCCTTCAGCTTCACCTCTACTACCACCGAAAGCTCTATCAAAAACATTACCTGTCTCTCCCCAAACTTTACTTATTAACATCATTGAGTGCATAGCAAAAAATGTCATAACACCCTCTGATTGCTTAGTCTGTCCACCTGCCCATGTGCTTGCAACTGGGTGGTTAGCTGGATTAGCATATATCTCTGCTAGCTCTTTAATCTTAGTCTCTGATATGCCTGTAATACGTGATGCCCATGCAGGAGTTTTAGGAGTAGTAAAATCTTGTTTATACATGTAAGGAGTAGTACCTACCCCAGCTGTTACTAGATAGTCACATCTAGCTCCACGAGTTATTGGTGGATTAGCAGAGATAAATTTAGCACTTGTATATGTAGCATTATCGCCTGTTGCATCATAAGTCCCACCTAAGTAATTCCCATCACCCATTATATATGATGCTAATGCTCTTCCAGCTGGAACTGCATCAACTTTATTATACTGTTCAAGGTTCTGCGAAGGCTCAGATAATACAATCTCTCCTGTAGCTTTAACCTCTACCGTTGTTATTACATTATTTTCATCCTTAACTTCTTTTACACCTATATGTATCCAATACTCTGGTGAAGCAAAAAAACCATAAACCATAGTATCTAAATATTTTACATCTAACATAGGATTAGCTTTTATTTCTCCAGTTGTCTCAAACGTCTTCTCTATCATGTGATACAACATACCCATTATAAGAGCTACATCTGTGTATGGTTTAATTTTTATCCACTCATCTGCTAACGTTACACCAGTATCTACAAACTCTGGACCTATAAAATATACTTTAGCATTCGGATCTCTTAATTTCATCTTCTCAACTGAACGTATCCATGAATACGCTTTCTCATTAACTGTTGATAAAATATTTGATCCCCATAGAACAAGGTTTTTAACATGTTGAGCAACTACTGGAGCATTAAATGTTTCTGATGTATAACCAGTATATCTATTTCCAAAAAATGATTTTTGATGAAAAGAATAATCATCTGTATATGACAACTGCCCTCCGACATATTTACCACCGATACCGTTCATTCCTGTCCATATACCTGTGTATCCACCACCTTGATAGCTACTAGCAATTGTGCCACAAGCGTAAAGTGAGTGAAACGATTCTGAACCATACTTATCTGTAATAGCTTTATGTTTTGTAGCCACCTCTGTTAATGCTGTAGCGTAAGACACTCTTACAAATCCTGATAGATCACCTCTTTTCTTCGTCTGTTTAAGTGCATATTTTAAGCGTCCTGGATGATATAATCTATGCTTATAGCCACGACATTTTGCACATGCTCTTGACTGTGTACAGTTTTCACTATCAGCAGAAACATCTGTACCATCTGTATATTTCGCAGTATCATCTGTAGTAAACTTAATAATCCTACCATTACTTACATGAGCCTTAGTTATACACCTTGCTCCACAGTTATGCCCTGTTGAACCGTAAACTATAGCATCAATAGGCACTTCTACATCTTTTCCGAATGTGTCTTCATCAACTTTTTCACAACCTACAACTGTAGCTGATGCTCCAACTGCTAACGCACCATGTAAAAATCCTCGTCTTGTTATACTCAACTTAGATTTAAGATTAGATAATAAATCAAAACTTTTCATGATCTCTTCCTTATAAACATAAATTTGATAAATAATGAAACTAAAACATCTTACAAATTAAACATAAAAAATATAAGAACTATATATATGCAGATCTATTCATATATAATACAGATAATATACCAAAACTACACTCAACCGATTAGCTATAATATAATTTTATTACCGATATAAAATAAAACAGACTTCAACACGTTAAACATTTAAGCAACGTTATTAATATCTACACAAAATCTAAACTTTATAAATTATAGATGTACCACTTATAAGCTACACAAATGATATTAAATAGATAAATCAGATAGCCCTATATACTCCAATAAAACTATCTGATATTTATAACTTTAAAAATTGTATCTAATTCTTCAAAGGATGAAGTCGACCACTATCAAAAATGGGTTGTGTATCATGGCACATAATACAGTTCTTACTTGGTGTGTTCTTCCAATTACCTTTTGGTAACTGACATCCAGTTGTACAATGTACATTTTGTCCACCAAAAAAGTTAGCTCTACTGTGGCTTAATGGAACAGCTGTTTCATGACAACTTGAACAGAAGTCTTCTCTATGGCATGTCTGACATGAATTTCTATCCCACCTACTCTCTAAACCATGAGTTTTTTGAACAAAACCCGGAGTATGTGTTCTAGGAGCTTTATCCTCATGACAACTAATACACTCTAACCTCTCAACATGACAACTCATACACTCTGCTTCATTCGTCTTTGCAGCCTGTCCATGACGATACTCCCACGCTGTGTTATGTGTAGCTGGTTTCATCGTATCTACAGAGTAAGCAATCGCTGCAACACCAAAAATTAATACCATAATTATTAAACTTTTTTTCATATTATTTATTCCTACCTATTACCATAAAAAATTAACCCATAGCTCCACCATGTGAGCATCTGGACGTGTATTATACTGTTTTAAAATATCGGCATAATCAAACATGTAATCTAACTGAATTAAACACCAATCAGTTATTCTATACATACCACCAATATATGCAATCGCTGTATTATCAAAGTGTTCAACCTCTCCATACGCATTTAAAGTACCCACCATTCCTTCTGCATCAGCTGCATAAAACTTTATAGGGTTGTTCTTATACTGATAGTTCATAACATTAAAGCCTGCCCATAACTCAATCTTATCATTAATAACTTGAGTCATCTTAAATCCAGCTAACAACTCTTGATTAGCCTCTTGGCGTCCGTATGCTGGAACATCATACCAATCAAATATAATAGATACAAAATTGTTCTTCCATAATAGGTCTACTAAATCAATGTTAGCAAATACTCTATAGTAATCTCTACTAGCATAATTCTCTTGAATATTATAACGAGCTTCAAACCCAAAACCGACCATTATAGTATCAATTATACCTTGTGTGAAAAGAAAACCACCCATAATATATTCACTTGATGCTCCGAACATATTCTCATATAAACTAACATACGGATTAACACTATCATCAGCATTACGACCAACTTGTCCCATAATATATCCAGATAGCTCACTTCTTGATATATCAACTAATAAATCAAATCCAGCATCAAAAATATTCGCATTATTAATAATAATGCCTTCGGCATATATTGTAGTCCATGGTATTGTTTGATCAACTCTAAATTTTCCTACAAATGTTTCTGGAAGTTTATTATCATACTGGAAAAAATAACTGAAATTACCTCTAATTCTTGTTCCAGAATTTGAAATAGGAATATCAACTGTAGCACCTGCAACTTGAGTAGCTAATAATGATGAATAATACGTAACCGGTAAGCCGTAAAATATATTCATATCAAAATACTCTGAAGGATTAACCCCTATATCAATACCATCTATCTTATAACTCTCAAACTCTGATAAATAAATTCGACCTAATGCTATATCTGTGATTGGTATAACATCTTCTAAAATAACATTCGCTTGATAGATACGTAAATCAACATCGTATGGATTCATACCAAGACGTGTTGCATCAAAATATGCCCACTGATCCACGCCTGATGGACGAGGATTATTTACCCAACCACCACGAAGATTTAAATTAATCCTCATTGTACCTGACCCTAATTCAAAATCAGTTAAAGATCCTCTAAAATATTGATATACTCCGATATCAGTTATCTCTGATATTTTTAAGTCTAATCTAGTTGTTAAACCTAATCTTAAAGTACCTTTATCACCGAGATCTAAACCGTTCATAGAATACTTTACACCATTAGCATTGTAATGCTTACTCCAACTATCTGGAGTGGTATAGCTACCACCACTATAGGCATAACCGTAGTTATGAATTGAACTAAGTAGTAAAACTATAAATAAAATAAATACAAAACCTCTCATAACTTCCCCTTATCAGCTATTTGCTTAATTAAATTTAATCACCTATTAGTTCAGCAAGTAGCATTTTGTCTTCTTTTAAATAACCTCTTAAAAATATTACTAAATTATTAAAAATCAACTCATCTTCAATCGGATAATTTATAACTCTCTCACAAAAATCATAAACCCACTTATCTAAATGATTATTGTGAAAATTAAGCTGCTCTCTCACTAAATTACTGTAATCAGAAACATTCTCCATCTCTAGTTTTTCTACAGACATAAATGATAATTTACTCATAAAAGCAAGTTCCATAGATATATGTTCTTCACTTTCACAAACACCTTCCCCTAATGCAAAATTATACTTTCTAAATAATTCCATTATTTTGTCGTACGACTCTTGACGTAATAAATTATCGTTTGATGTGTAGTATGATTCGTCTGCTGGAACAGAATTACCTAAACAAAAAATTGAAGTGTACTTTCTTAATGCCTCTAAATCAAACTCCTTTAACTCCTCTTTATTTAATTTCTCCCTTCTATTAAAAAAACCTTCCAATCCTTTAATACCATTAATCATATCTTCATTATCAGTATTTATGCTGAAAGTCTTAATGTCTGATAAGTTGGTTAACATCTCTTTATAATACTCATCTCCTGGTACATTCAAAAACGCAGTATACATAAAATTATAAACAAAACCTCTCACTCTATGCAAAACTATAAGCGTATCTTGTGTAACTACATCATTTTTCATTACATAATCTCCTTAAAAACATACCTATAAAATAAACTAAACACTTTTATATCTAAATCTTTAAATAATATTAATATCTATAAAAATAATCCTAAATAATCTAACTCTATAAAAACATAACTAAAAATATATAAAGAATATTTACAGATCAATTTACTTATTTTTATATCATTATTTATTTATATTTATTAAATTGCTAAGCCTCTATATAAAGCTTCATCAACTTAGAACAATTATATCTTCATCTATTTATATATCTGATTAGCTAAATGTTTATAATGTTTATTTAGAATTAAAAAGTAGTAGAGTTGTATATTATGTAATGTGGCTCAAGCTACTTAAACCGTTAAAACTTCGCTATAAAAATCAACCTTACAATAAACTAAAATAAAACTACGATTAGAAAAAAACTATATTTTAATAAAAACTAAAATACTATTACCGAAATATATCTTTGAAAAAGATATACACCAAACGTTAATACACACAATTTTACCATAAAACCATTTTTAATGTCAAGTATTAATATATACTTATTTACTAAAAATACTATAAAATAATTTAAATATATAATAATGTATTAAAAAACATGGAGCAAACTATTTGTAATATTTTTACAACAATACATTATTTTATAATGATATATAGTGTAAAAATCTTTTTTTTACATATATGCTCTGATAGTAATTTCTTTAAAAGGACTAAAACACTCTTTTTATACCGTTATACACTTCAGATCGGTTAAATTCAAAACAAGTACTTTATATAATTTATACACATGTTTAATGTCTTTACTAAGAAATATTTGCAATAAAACATAATGATGTTATAAAAATATGAGCGATAAGTTTTCTCTCATCAGATTTTAAATCTTCTAACCATTCTATACAACTATGTAAATTTAAACTAAAAACTAGTATGAGAGAGTTTATTACTAAATTAAGTAAAAACTAAAAGTAGAAGAAAGATAAAAATCTCTCCTACTTTTATTTAATTTTAATTAAGGATTATATGTTGAGCTTTTAGAGATAGTAATATGTGCCGTTTTCTTCTTAATAAGAAGTGACGGTTTAGTATCTGTCTTATTATTTTTAAAGATAAATTCAAAATCAGGGTCTGTTGGAGAGACCTGTACTGAATCAGTATATTTCGCCTTTAAAACTTCCATATCGCCAAAATCTAACGCTCTACCAACACATGATGATACACATGCTGGATCTAATCCTTTCTCTAATCTATCTACACACATAGTACATTTTTGTGCTGGATGTTCAATCTGCCAACCGATTATCGAATTAGGTTCTTGTTTATCATCTGCAAACTTAGGTTTTGCAAATGGGCATGCATCTGCACATGCTAATAAACCGATACATTGCTTTCTATTGATAGTAACGATACCGTCATCACTTTTAGTTATTGCTCCTTGTGAACAAGCATCTCTACAAGCAGGCTTAACACAATGATTACAACCTATTGAAAGAGGGAAAAACTTATTATTCTTTTCATAAGTGAACTGCTCTCTCCAATGAACTTTACCCGGTTCAACTTGGTTCCAATCTTTGCAGGCTACTGTACAAGCATTACATGACATACATCTAGTTTGATCAAAGTAAAAACCAAGTTGTGTTGGTGTTACTTTTATTGATTTACTCATAATTTATCTCCACTTAATATAATACTTACTTTGTTTGCTTAGTAGGTGGTGTAGTTGTTTTAATAAAAACATATGCTGACTGTTGAGCGTTACCGTTATCTATTCGTGAAGGTTTAGATGCCATTAATGTATTTGCACATCCTCCATCATCAACTCCGTCGATAGGATTAGGGTCATACCATGACCCTTGATGAAGATTAGCTGTTCCTTTCATACAACGATCTGAAACTCTTGCTACGCAACGTACTTCACCTATCGGATTTGAAACTAAAACTAAATCTCCATCAACAACTTGTAACCTTTCTGAATCTTCTGAACTGATCCATATTTCATGCCATGATGCAGTTTCTTTATTTGCATTATATACAGCTGATGATAACATCGGTTGTATAGGAGCTGTCCCACCCTCTGGATGACGATCTGGCATTATAGCATACTCTTTCCAGTCATTTCCTGATAACCATTTACCACCCTCTGTTCTATGCGTTAATTCTCTTAATAATGGGTTTTCAGCATGAGTTGAGTGAACTCTGTATCTATCGTGTGTTGTACTTAATGTTACGCCGTTTTTACCGATAACATTGTTCTCTGTTTTACCATTAAATACACCGTATGCTTCATTAAACGAATCTTCAAAATTAAAATACATAGGGATGGAGTAAACAATCGGATCGCCTTCTGTATCTTTATTCTTCTGTCCACGTTTCTCTGCATCTAGGTGACCGTGCCATTTACTATTTCTATTTTCAAAATCCCAAACCATCATATCGTTATAAACTTGAAATCTTCCTGTTGATCTAGGACGAGCTTCACGAACCTTACCATTAATCGTTGCCTTAGCATGTCCACCGATAATATCTGCAACATCATTACCTGATGCTGGACGTGTTGTTGCAAAAACAGATGTTAATCCATGAACTTCTTCAGTAATATCAATAGTAATAGTACCACCAGTAGTACTATCTGGATCTTGGACAGTGTATGAACCACTTTGTAACCTAAACATAATAAAAGGTTTATCAACTCTATCTTGATCTGTAGAATCTTCTAAATAATCCCTTAGTTTTTCTCTTAACTTTCCACCTAAAGCTTTTGAAGTTTCATCAGTAGGCAATGTTATATCTTCATTATCAGCATTTTTACGAGGTATATATTGATCAGCATAAACTTCTTCTCTAGTTTTACCGAAAAATCTTGAATTAGGGTTTTTTATAGCGTAATCAACCACTTTTAGAGAGTCAACTTCTGCACTCTTATAAATTCCACCGTTCTCAAACTTTTTAATTTCATTATCTATACCAGTAATTGCACCTACTTCTTTTTGAGCTTTAAGAGCCTCATAAGTATATCTCCAAGCATCTTTAGTTTCACCTGGTGCTTTAACTATCGGTGGATGATAAATTGTTTCTCCACCAACTGCTGTCCAATCTCCTGCTTCTAAAGACATCGTTGCTGGAAATACAAAATCAGAGTATTTTGCTGTTGGCGATAAGAATGGATCAAATGTTGCTAAACAGAAAGTTTCTGCTGTTTCATCTGAAAGAGGAAGTGCTCTTAATACAGCAGAGTTATCGTTAGAGTTCATATGCTGATTAACTGCAATATTACCACCTGGATTAATGATTAGACGAGTTCCTGCAACTCTAACTTTTCCAGTATCTTCTACAACCTTATATGTATCGCCATCTAAGGCAGGATAGTTATCCGTACCACCATTATAATCAAAAACTACATTTGCTTTTGTTCCAGGATCATCATGCACATATTTATCTATAGTTGGGTCCCAATCAGGAATATAAGCATTTATATCAATTGCATTACCTGTAATATCTTTCATCTCTTTAAGTTTATCTGCAAAAGCAAATTTAATTCCATTAAACCAATCTTTAATAGATAAAGTTGGAATTTTCTTTAGATCAGAAGCATAAGCAACTCCAAATACAGGAGCTTTAGCATTTAGATCTGTCTTATCTGTATTAGTTAAGAACATATCGTTACCAGTAGGTAATACCCCTCTGTTTCTAATAGTTGATCCCCATAGTCCGAATAATCCCTCTCCGTTTCTACCAAATCTTTTAGTAACACATAGTAATGATGCTATTGCAAACATATTTACAACACCATTATTTTGTTTCTGAACACCACCTGCCCATTCTGTAAAGATAGGTTTCTCATTCTGTTCGTTTATAGCACCTTGTACATCACGTCCACAATATAGCGCTGCTAACTCTCTAATCTTAGATGCAGGTGTACCACAAATCTTTTCTGCCCACTCTGGTGTTTTAGCAGTATTAAAAGCACTCTTATATAGATACTCTGTATCAGCACCTTTTATTGCTGTATAAGAACAAGTAGCTCCGTTACGTTTAGCTTGTTGAGATTGGAACACCTTACTTGTATATGTTGCATTCTCTCCAGAAGTTTCATAATCTGCTTTTGTTAATCTATCATCACTACCCATTACATAAGCTGATAATGATTTACCTGCAGGGACAGCATTAATCTTACGTTCACCCGTTAATGCATCACCAGTAGTTACATTGATAATACCTGTTGCCTCAGCAAGATTATACTCTGGTGAATCGAAAAAACCGTAAACCATTGTATCAATATAATTTACATCTAACCACCTTTCTGCTTTAGGTTTTAAAGTTCCATTCTCATTAAATGTATTAACTATCATCTCATGAAACATAGCCATTATTAACGCTGCATCTGTATAGTTACGTAACTGTATCCACTCTGTAGCACAAGTTACTGCTGTATCTGTAAGCTCTGGACCTATAAAATAAACCTTACCATCTCTTGCTTTTAATTTTTCCATAGCTCTTATATATGGCCACGCTAATGAATTATTAGTTGATGTTGCATTTGTACCAAAAGATACAACATTGCCTACAACACCTGCAACATGTGGTAGTTGATATCCTATATTATGGTTGAAGTGATAATCAGCTCCAAGACTTGCTGTATAGTCCGCCTGCCAATTTCCATTAAAATCAACATTTATAGCTTGAGTCTGTCCACCTACTTGAGCTGATGAAGGAGCAACTATTCCGTATGGATAACCAACACCTGGATGTCCTGTTAACGGATAAGCATATAAATATTGGTGGTAACTGTAATCTGAATGAGTATTTGCTGTGAAATAATTTCTTGCACCAGCACGTACATTTGTAAGAGCATCTCTTACAACACCCATATTGTTATATGTTCCAGCGTAACCGATCGCTGTTGCGTATGTATTATATATCGCTCCTGCACCGTACTTATCACTAATTGCTTTAGATTTAGTAGCAATATGCTTAAGAGCTTCTTGTGATGATACTCTTATAAATCCAGTAACATCACCTCTTGTTTTTGTCTGTTTAAGTGGATACTTTAAACGTCCTGGGTGGTGAGCTTTATACTTTAAGCTCTTACCTTTTGCACAGTTTAATGCACGAGAATCGTTTAACCAATTTTTATCTCTTGGGGTATCATCATAATCAAGCTTATCATCATCTGTACCTATACGAACTATACGCTTATTTACAACATGAATCTTAGACACACAACGTGTACCAACACCGCAGTTATGCGGACATGCAGCTGTATATATTTGTGGGTTAGAAAGATCTACCTCCTCAATAGGATTACCAGGCAACGATCCACCTTCACCTCCAATTATCTCTAAGCCTTCTCCTCTTGAACATCCGTAAACAGTATTAGCAGCCCCAATTGCCAATGCTCCTTTGATAAAACTTCTTCTGCTTACCATTACTTTTTTAACTAAATCAGTAATGACTTTACTTGATTTCATAGATGAACCCCCTCTCCATATATTTTACGAATAAAATATTAAACTCTCACTCTTTTACCAATAATAAAACAAGATTAAATTAATAACTTAACTAAATCTAATTACAGTTACGACAACCTCTTAACTATGAAAGTATAAAACAAGAAATATATACATATAAATAGATAGTCTTTATCATATATATAATATTTTTGTCAATCATAAAACACATATACCTACTCAAAACATACACATATAAAATGGTTTATATAATTAAGTAATTTAGTATAATCGCTATCTAATTACCTAATTAACTAAATACTTCAAAAAGTTCATATATTAAGAGTTAGCAGAGTTGACTGTAACATAAAAAACATATACATCGTATATATATCTAATTATATTTATTTTCCTATACTTAGACTTTCTTGTATGTTTACATATACGTTAATTAACTATCAAGTATAAAGTAGGAGAAAGATACAAATCTATCCCCTACTCAAATTAAATCAATTAAGGTTATTTAGGCTTATACGAAGTACTTTTATGAACTGTTAAATTAGATGACGCTTTTTTCTTAACTAACATAGCTGGCTTCGTATCTACTTTATTATTTTTATACACATACGGAAAATCTGTAGAATTCAATCTTACTGCTCCATTTGCACCGCCGTATGTTCTCTCTAAAACAGCCATGTCTCCAAAATCTAATGCTCTACCTATACATGATGATACACACGCTGGTTTTAAACCTTCATCTAATCTATCTAAACACATAGTACATTTTTGTGCTGGGTGTTCAATCTGCCAACCGATTATTGTATTGGGTTCTTGTTTACTATCTGCTATTTGAGGCTTAGCAAACGGGCATGCTTTTATACACGATAATAAATTTATACATTTATCTCTATTAATAGTAACAATACCATCATCTGTTTTTGATATCGCATCTGCCGTACACACCGTCAAACAAGCAGGCTCTTCGCAATGATTACAACCCATAGAAAATGGGAAAAACTCACCGATATTTTCTCCTTCATATGTAAACTGTTCTCTCCAATTAACAAGACCTGGATTTAGTTGATTCCAATCTTTACAAGCAACTGTACATGCATTACACGACATACATCTTGTTTGATCGAAATAAAAACCAAGTTGTGTTTTTGTTACTCTTGTTGATTTCTCCATACTTATATCTCCCATTATCTTAAATAAACTAATTTAAACATTATTGCTTAGCAGCAGGTGGCGTAGTTTTCTCAATAGAAACATACGCCGATTGCTGTGCGTTACCTTGATCTATTCTTGATGGGTGATACGACATCAGAGTGTTTACACACGCACCATCATCAACTCCATCAATAGGGTTAGGATCATACCATGCTCCTTGATGAAGATTAGCTGTTCCTCTTACACAACGATTAGTAGTTCTTGCTACGCAACGTACTGCACCGATCGGATTTTTAACTAATACTAAATCACCATCTTTTATAGTACGGTCATTAGCATCATCTATATTCATCCATATCTCTTGCCAAGATGCAGTAGTTGGATCTGCTTTATAAACTGCACTTGATAGCATTGGTGATATAGGTGCTGTTCCACCCTCTGGATGACGATCTGGGATTGTTGCATACTCGTTCCAATCATTACCTGATAACCATTTACCTTTATCTGTTCTTGTAGTTAACTCTCTTAAAAACGCATTTGTAGAGTTACTTGAATGAACACGATATCTATCATGAGTTGTACCTAATGTTAGAAGATTCTTACCGATAACATTATTCTCTGGTTTACCATTAAATACACCGTACGCTTCATTAAATGAATCTTCAAAATTGAAATACATAGGGATAGGATAGACAATCTGATCGCCTTCGTAATCTTTATTAGTTTGTCCACGTTTCTCTTTTGGTAACCAGCCGTGCCATTTACTATATTTACGTTCATAATCCCATACTACTGCATTTAAATAAACTGAAAACCTATGAGACATCACAGGACGATCAGCCAGTCCTCCTGCAACATGATATGCCTCATCAGAATCACGAGAGTAGCTCTTTTCTGAAGTTATATAAGTATATCCAGCAGCAGAACTTCCACCAACTTTAACAAAAGGAGTAATAACTCTTCTTGCATGATCAAGAGCTAAATATTCATCTATTATTTTTCTAGTAGAACCAGCCCAACTATGCCAATCATCTACTAAGCTAACAGTTGTTGCTATATGTTCTTTTGTTGTTGCAGGGGCACGAGCTATAGCTTGATTAGCATAGACTTCATTACGCGTCATACCGTAAAATTTTATGATCTTGTGCTCACCTTTTATAGCTTCATCTACGAGTTTTAACGATAAGACCTCTGCTGGCTGATACCTATTAGTAGTACCTACATATTTAAAATGATTACCAGTTGTTGATATCTTACCAAACTGACCAAGCTCTGATTGTGCTTTAAGAGCTTCATAAGCGTATCTCCAACCATCTTTTACAGCCCCAGGTGCTTTTACAATCGCTGGACGGTAAACTGTATGACTTGCAATACTTGTCCAATCGCCTGCCTCAAGATGCACAGTTGCTGGGAAAAGATAATCTGAATATTTTGCACCGGGTGAAAAAAACGGATCAAATGTAACTAAACAAAATCTATCAGGATCGGTTGGGTCTCCAGAAACTTCTAATGTTTTATAAACTAACGCTGTATCATTAGCGTTCATACTCTGATTTAAAGGGATTCCACCACCAGGATTAACAATTACTCTAATACCGTTATATTCAGGTGTGCTATCAACACCAGTAGTATTACCGTTTCTACCAGCATAATCATAGTAATCTAAGTTATCATTAGCATCTTTATATGTTAGAGGTTCTTTACCAGATGTAGCGTTATCTGCATAAAGATACTTGATCCCTGCTTTTGCTCCACCGTTATCATTAATATATCTATCATTATCAGGATTCCATTCAGGGATATGTTTATTAATATCAGCACCTAACTTCTCTTTTAATTCATCAAAATGAGCCATTTTTAAACTGTTAAACCACTCTTTAACAGAAAGAGAAGCTATCCATCCTACCTGATTGGACGTTCCACCAGTCATAGATGGTCTATGCTCTGGTATTGAGCGATCTCGCTTCTTGCCTGAGGCTGGACCGTTAGGATCAATCAGAAAGTCTTTGACTAAAGTTGAACCTGCAGGTGCAGATTTTCCCCATTTTGCAGGATATGAAGCCCAAGAGCTAAATAACCCTTCGCCTTTTAATCCAAACGTTTTAGTTACACACATAAGTGCTGTTATAGCAATAATATTTATTACTCCATTGTTTTGCTTCTGCATACCAACAGCCCAGTCATTATAAATTGGATGTTGTGCTGGATTGCAATACATCTTTGCAAGTGCTCTAATAGTTGCAGCAGGTGTGCCACATATCGCTTCTGCCCACTCTGGAGTTTTTGCTGTTAAAAAATCTCTCTTATATAGATACTCTGTAGCATCACCTTTTGTCGCTGTATAAGAACAAACTCTCACGTTACGTTTAGGCTGAACTGTTACAAATTTTGCACTTGTATATGTAGCTGTCTCTCCTGTTGCATCATAAGTTGCTTTCGTTAATCTATCATCACTACCCATTACATACGCTGATAAAGATCTTCCAGATGGAACTGAATTAATATATCTCCACTCATTAAGTTTTGTAGCTGGTTCTACGAATACTATCTCTCCAGTAGATGGAACCTCTGGTACTGTTACAACATTACCTTCAACAACCTTTCTTACGCCTATATGGAGCCAGTACTCAGGAGAATCAAAAAAACCGTAAACCATTGTATCTAGATATGCTACATCAAGCCATCTCTCAGCTTTAGGCTTTAAAGTTCCATCAGCATTAAACGTATTAACTATCATCTCATGGAACATTCCCATAATTAAAGCAGTATCTGTATAGTTACGCACTTGAACCCAATCTGTTGAACAAGTTACACCTGTATCTACAAACTCTGGCCCTATAAAGTAATGCTTACCACCTCTTTCTTTTAACTTTTCCATAGCTCTGATATAGCCCCAAGCAGAAGTGTTCGCTGTTGATAATGTGTTTGTTCCCCATGAAACAGCATTCTTCACTGCTCCTGCTATATTATGTAACTGTGAGCCTATTGTTGGTGTATAAGGGCTTCCATTATAAGGTATCATATACCCCGTAAGTCCACCTGCGAAGTTAATTTGATGATAACTCCAATCATTTAACTCCCCTCTAGTACTTGCCACATACTTAGTCAATCCATATGCTGCATCCCAACACTTACTAAATGTACCTGAGTAGTTTGAAGCAGATGCTTTTGGAATATATATCGCTCCAACTCCATGTTTTGTATAGACACTTCTTACTTTAGTTGCAACTTCTTTCATCATAGCTTCTGTGTCCATACGGATAAAACCCGTTACATCACCACGTTGTTTTGTCTGTTTAAGTCCATATTTTACACGAACAGCAGAGTTAACTTTAAATTTAGAACTTCTACCTTTTGCACAACTTAATACTCTTGTATCATTTAACCAATTTTTATCTCTTAAATTACCATTAAAATCTCGTTCATCTTCATCTGATGTAACTCTAACAATCTTATTATTCACCACATGAACATTTGTCATGCAACGTGTACCTGCACCACAGTTATGTCCACATGCTGTTGTGTACATCTGAGCATTTGATAGATCAACTGGTGACATAGGATCACCCGGAACCGATCCGCCCGAACCATCTATAATCTCAATACCCTCTTTTGAACAACCGTAAACTGTGCTAGTTGCACCGATCGCTAACGCTCCTTTGATAAAACTTCTTCTCGTTACTTTAACTTTCTCAATTAAATCAGAAATAAGTTTCTTCGACTTCATAGATGAATCCTCCATAATATTGTGCAAATAAAAATTAAACTTTTGTTTTTTAATAAATAGATCACTTAAATGAACACGATATCTAATTAACAACTTACTGTAATAATTTGACAATTAATAAAACTAATAATACACTTCATCTCATATCAATATCACTTATATAATCTACATACCTCTTAATTATAAGTAATATGATCTCATAAAAACTAATTATCTCTTAAATAATTTAGACATAGTTAGTAAAAATAAAACTTATATCTACATATAATCTACATACCTATATAAATATATTTAACACGTATATCGCCATCTTGTCAATATTCAAATTGTTATTATTTTCAAAAATTATAACTTTTTAGGCGATAAATATAATTTAGTATTGAAAAATATGAATTTAATAGATATTAATATTATAGGGTATTACATGATATTATAATGATATTTAATAAAATATATTGTATTAACTTATAAATAAAATTATAATAAGATATATTTAGTATTATTTTACAAAAAAATTAACTTTTATAAATTATAGCTATCATCTTGTTATAGATAAAAACTGATTTCGCAACTTACAAAAAAAAAGCAAATATAATGATATGGCATAACATCGTTATATAATTGTATTGCTTTAATTCATTTACTGCTTCATATAACTATTTACTGAAAATAGTTATCAATACATAAGTCAATATAACATATGCTTAATATAGAATAAAAAAAGGAGATAACTTATATATTATCTCCTTCATTACATATTTTAAACTTTATTGGTAAACTAAAACTATTAAATATTATTTAAGCTTAATTATTAAACCTTACTCGTAAACTTAGCTATACAAAACAATAAATTAACTAACTACTTAATTCCCCACGAATATAAAAGCTCTATCAACATACTCTCTGGATGTTTGCCTTTAAAATCTGCTACTAATGATGATCTTGCAGATTCATTATCTGTTGCTAAAATAGACTTATAATACCATAATGATGATAATTTTCCATCAACTAAATATTTATTATAATCAATTTCATTACCTAAATCTGATGAAACATACGAAGCAATCTCTTCATAATTACCAGACACTTTAGATAAATAAGCAGATGTATTATCTATATCGTCTTCTGCAAAATAAAATAAACCTGTTGATAAATTGATATAATCAGAAAATGAAGGATATATATTCACAAGCGATGCAAACTCAGGAATATCCTCTATTGAAGTAACGTTTAATGCAGCTACTGCAATACTGCCTGCATCCTTAGACTTTGCTCCCTTATACGAATTAAAACCTAAATACACAACTAACACCAAAACAACTAACACTCCTACAACGATAATAATCTGTTTAAAGTAGTTCTGTAATAAATTCTCTAACTTATCTACACGATTATCTTCAATAACAACGTTCTTCTTTTTAGCCATAATTCAACTACCCTCTTGATAATGCTTTATTAAATATATTTCTATTATTTGATACTATAACTTCTATCTCTTCTAATGTTAAACCAGCACCTTGCATAACCGATACAGCCATATCGTAACCAACATAATCTGATGGCATATGAGCATCATTATTTATTACTAAACTAGCTCCAACCTCTCTTGATAATTTAACCACATGTCCGTTACAATAACTATGTCCTTTTCTTGTAGTTATCTCTAAATACACACCGTTATTTGCTGCAAGCTGAACATCTGATAATGTAATAAGACCTGGATGTGCTAAAATATCCACCCCTGCATCAATCGCAGCCTTATTTGTACCCTCTATATATGGCTCTGTTATCGTTTCTCCATGTACTAAAACTATATCTGCACCTAATAAACGTGCTTTCAATGTTAATGACTCTATATCAGCAGGTAGAACGTGAGTTAGCTCAACACCTACTATAACTTTAAACTCCTCATCTAATGAATTGTACGACTCTTTAAACCTTAGATGTGATGAGATTAACTCTTCTAAATTTGATCGGTCTGCATGATCGGTTATCGCTATACCTAAATAACCTTTAGATTTTGCTCGTCTTGCTGACTCCGATGCTATTAAAACTCCATCTGATTTTATTGTATGTGTATGTAAATCGTATAAAATGACTGATCCTCCAGTAAAATCACAGCTTTATTACATTTATCTTAAAATATTTTATATCAAACTCAAACTCTCTACCTGTCCAGATATTAAATGATTTATATGCTTGCATAATTAGCATATCTATACCATTTACTAATTTTAAATGCGGATATCTACGCTTAATAACATCTAAGAATGGAGTTAAACCATTACTATATTGTAAATCTATAGCACAATCTCTAATATTCATTCCAAGATTTAAAAAATCAAAATCACTATTATGAATAGATGTAGTATTGATTATGATATCCGAATCAATTGATGATAATTTATCATAGGGAATAGCCGTAATATTATGCATAGATAGGTTCGCAACAGCTTCTGCTTTCTCAATCGACCTATTAGCTATATATATATCAAGGTTTGTATACTTATTAAGCGCTGTTACAAGCGCTCTACTTGCTCCACCTGCTCCCAATATGATAATCGAACTTTTATCGACCTTAATATTATTTAATGTAAAAAGTTGATCTACACCGTAAATATCTGTATTATAACCTTTGATCCCTTTATCATTAAACTTAATCAAATTTACCGCTTTAGAATATTCTGCTAATTTGTCATAATCATTGCATAACTCATAAATCTTCTCTTTATATGGATGAGTTACATTAACACCTACAAAATGATGCTCTCTTAAAAAATCTAATGATTTTTCTAGTTTAGAACTATCTTTAATATCAAATACTGTATATCCACCATTAATACATGTAGCACTAAAAAAACAATTATGAACAATCGGTGATAAAGTATGCGTTAACGGAGTACCAATAATACCTATATTGACGTACATATACAACCCCTTACAATTTCAAATCCACAGAAACAAACCACAAACATACTATAGCAAATACATAATATAGTCAATATAGTTGACAGTACTAAAACAAATTAACACACTGATATTTTATATAAAACATCAACTATTCTTATTTTTATCTAATCCTAAACTTTTTATTTTTTTATAAAGATATGTTCTCTCAATATCAAGAACAGTAGCAGACTTTATAATATTCCAATTATTTTCAATTAAAACATTTAAAAAATAATCACGCTCAAATGTATCCTTTGCATGCTTTAACGTAAAGCTATATTTATCATAGGTAGTAATACCATTTAAACCTTTATTATGATTAATAATGATACTTGGTGCATCATCTACCCCAATAACTTCTTTATCTGATAATACAGCTAATCTTTCTACGATATTTTTTAACTGTCGTACATTGCCCGGAAAATTATAGCTCATAAACATATCCATTAACTCATTCGATAAACTCTTCTCTACAAGAGAGTTTAATGACGTAACTGATTTTAAAAAATAGTTTACCAAATAAGGAATATCTTCCTTACGCTCTCTAAGTGGAGGTACTTCTATTGGAATAATATTTATCTTATCAAATAAATCGGCTCTAAAATTCTTATTAGCGATCTCTATACTCATATCTTTATTAGTTGTACATATTAATCTAAAATTAGATTTAACAACTTTATTGCTACCTATCGGAGTGAACTCTCCTGTCTCTAAAACCTTCAAAAGTTTTACCTGTGTAGAGATATCCATATCGCCTATCTCATCAAGAAATAGTGTGCCACCATTTGCTAATTCAAACATACCTTTCTTTTCAGCTGTTGCATCTTTAAAAGCTCCTTGTTCGTATCCAAACAGTTCTCTTTCTAAAAACTCGCTTGGCACAGCCGAACAATTAATCTCTACAAGTGGTTGATCAGAATATATACCTAACATATGTATCAACCTACTAACATGTTCTTTACCTGTCCCATTCTCTCCTGTTATTAATACAAATGAATTCATATTAGAAACTCTATCTATTTTATCTTTTAGTCTATTAACTATTTGACTTACACCGATTAAATTATATTTCTTGATTAAATTATATTTTGAGTTACGTAAATCTTTCAATAACTTACTACGGTCTTTTAAGTGCTTTAAGATCATGACTATTCGTTCTAATGATAACGGTTTCTCTAAGAAATCATATGCACCATATTTAATACTCTCTACAGCATTCTCTATTGTTCCGTGTCCTGAAATCATTACAACTTCTATCTCTGGATAATATCGTTTAATATCTTTCAATCCTTCCATACCATCTATATCTGGAAGCCATATATCAAGAAATACTATATCAAACATCTCTTCTTTTAACAGTTCCATTCCCTCTGTAAAAGTTAATGTGTGTTTAGATATATTTCCTTCATCATTAACTATGCCCATTATTGCAACACCTATATTCTTCTCATCATCAATTATTAAAATCTTCATCTCTAATTCCTCTATCAATTACTTTGGAACTTTTATAATAAATCTAGCACCTTTCTCTAAGTTCACTACATCAATAGTTCCTTGATGCTCATCAATTACCTTTTTAACTATTGCTAATCCTAAACCTGTTCCACCACTACGTTTACTAAAATATGGATTAAAAACATTACTGATATCCTTCTCATTAATACCACCGCCTGTATCATCAAATATCATTGTAATATCAGTTGCAGACTCATCTAATGTGATAGTAACCTCTCCTATTTCATTCATCGCTGATACAGAGTTGGTTATTAAGTTTTGTAAGACACGCTTAATCTGAAGTTTATCACCAAAAATAGTTACTGCACAATCTTTATCAAAATTATAATTAAATTTTACATTAGGATATGAACGTTCATATAAATAAACAGTATTCAATATCTTTTCACATAAGTTGATCTCAATCTTATGAGAAACTCTCTCTTTAGCAAAAAACGAAAACTCTTCTACTAACTCTAGTAACGACTCAACCTCACTTACTATAGTATCCATACTTGAGATAACAATATCTTTAAGCTCTTTATCATCTAAAATAGCGATACGTTTATTAACTCTTTCCGCCATTAATTTAATAGGTGTTAATGGGTTCTTAACTTCATGTGCTATACGTGTTGCAACCTCTTTCCACACCTCAAATCGCTGCGATGTTACAATATCTGTAACATCATCTAAAACAATAAGTAACTGCTCCTCTTCTAATGTAAATATTGAAGAGATATTCATTAAATATATCTTAGACTTGCCATCTACTATAAACGATATATTTGTTATTATTTGCTTATCATCAACTCTTAAAAACTCTGATATCTCAACTAATATATGTTTCTTAAAATTTTCTTCACTATTAGAGATAAATAGATCTGCCTTCTCGTTCATCTCTAAAATAGTTAGATCTTTTTTCATCAATATTATCATAGATAAAACATTTTTAAATATAGCATCAATATACATTTTATCTATTAAAATCTGATTATATGTTTCAGATAAAGTAACATTTTTACTATTCAACTCATTTGTATGTTCTTTAAGTTTAGATGTCATATTATTAAAAGTGTCAATTAGGTAAGATATCTCCGATCCTCCTGTTGAATTCACTTTTATATCTAAATTTCCACCTGATATAAGTACAGATGCATCAGCTAACTCTTCAATAGGTTTTGTTATACTATTAGCAAACAATACAGAACCCCATAAAGCAGAGAAAACTACTATTAAAAATAAAACCACCATCAACATCAAATAAGAGTTCTTTACTGGATAAGAGAAATATTTACTCTCTGAATGAATACTCTTTAATATGTTTATACTTGCAATATCTAACTCTATTGTAGGAGGAATAAGTTTATATGATATTAAAAAGCGATTCTCATCTAAAGGATAAGATAACCAATAAAATGTTTTGTTATTAAATTGATCAATACCATTATCTTTTTCATACAAAAGCATACTATCTAAATACGTACTCAATATAAAGCTGATATTACTATCAATATTCTCTTCTTTACTACTATTAACATCATTAGAGTATATTATCTTTTTCTTATCAATATTATATACAGCAGCACCAGAAAACACATCATTATTAATATAAGTATTTAGTAATTCCATTACTTCAATATCATTATCATCTGATATATCTAATAAAGATATTACATTAAGATTTAATGTATCTATCATT
Source organism: uncultured Deferribacteraceae bacterium (assembly GCA_947039395.1). Classification (GTDB taxonomy): domain Bacteria; phylum Chrysiogenota; class Deferribacteres; order Deferribacterales; family Mucispirillaceae; genus CAMQYB01. The sequence continues at coordinate 99,165 of CAMQYS010000004.1, forward strand.
AAACCTTCATAATCTTTTAAAATATTTAATGAGCTTGATAATGAGTAATCAATCTGTGCGTTAAACCACTTATTTATCGCTACATTTATAACAGTTACTGCAAAAGTGAATATAAAAAATGATGGTATAACTGAAATTATCATAGAGAATAATATAACCTTACTCTTAAGACGTGAACCAAACTTTTTATCACTTCTTTCTGCAATTATTTTTGCCATTATTCTAAATATCATCAACATAATAAATAAAATTATTATTACATTAAGGTTTACAAGAAGAAAAATAGATACATTTGTATACCAAGCATAATTTACATTTGTAATATTTTTGCCTACAATAAAATTTATACCAACAATAATAAGAAGATATAGTAGATATTTACTTAATGTTCTTTTAGGGTTATTAATCGAGCTGGTAGTTAATATATTTGTTATATTAGATATAAAATGTAATACTTTTCTTCTAAATATCGCTATATGTAGTCTGATTTTCTTCATTAATACCTACTCCGCCTATAAATACCTTATAGAATAATCTATCTATCATATAAATAAAATATTATTATTGCAAGAAGTTCTAATATAATGTAATAATAAACAGATATGATATTCTTTACAAGTAAATATTGGGAGAAAATATGGCTGATTTTGAACATAAGACTATTGAATACGGCACAACGATCTTAAAACTTATTAGAGTAAAAGAGTTTATTGACGGAAATCAACGATTGTTTGGAAATATATTGTTTTCAATCAAACATTATAGAGAACAACATAATGAGATGATGCATGTAAGAATAATACCACTTTCAGGTATTACTAAAATATCTGGTGCTAATAGGTACACAGTACAAGCTGATGCAAAACTATCTATAAATAAGGTATATGTTAATGCTAACCATAACAACCAATCAATAGAGTTTGGTCCTCTTCAAGGGTTGCTTATAGATGAATCTATAGCTAATCGTGGTATAGGAACATTTGCATTAAATGAGTTAGTTAAATGGGTTAAACAAAATTTTGAAGAATATGTTGTCGTACCATTTGAATTTGTTGGAACAGATTCTATGACAACTGATGATAAAGAGATACGAATAAAATTTTTAGAAAACTTCGGGTTTAATCTGAACTTCTCAGATATATCAAGAAAAAGCGGGTCAATGAAAGCAAGAAGAGTTTCATTTTTAAGAGAATATTTAAATTTCGATAAAGTTGATGAAATAGATATTGAACCATATTTCTTCAACCTAATTAAAGAGAAATCTGATATAGATAAACAGTATAATGAATTAAAAATAGATTACCAACTAAGAGGAGAAGAACTTTTAGGTGGAGTGCAAAAAGCAGATATAATTAAATACTCTATTATCTTTATTGTAGCCATATTATTCATATTTATATTTCTTATGAGTTATTAATAGTTAATAGTAGTTAGTAGGTGTAATATAAAAAAAATTGGTTTCACAACAACAATCCCTGTAGAGATTGTTTTAGCAAGTAATAATATCCCAATAGATTTAAATAATATTTTCATATCCCATGACAATCCCTTAGAATTTATTGATTATGCACATCAAAGTGTTCTTCCAAGAAACTTATGTAATTGGATAAAAGGGCTCTACTCTGTAGCTATAAGAGATAGATCTGTTGATGAGATAATATCTGTTGTTAGTGGGGATTGTAGTAATACTCACGCATTAACAGAACTGTATGAAGAAAATAATATAACTGTACATAGATTTTCTTATCCCTCATCTAAATCTAATCTTTATAATGAGTTAAAAACAGAGATTACAAACCTTGCAGCTGCATTCTCATTAACATTAAAAGATGTTCAAGAATATTCAAGAGTAACAGATATTGTTAGAGCAAAATTAAAAAAAATCGATCAGTTAACTATTGAAAATAAAGTTACTGGTTTTGAAAATCATCTATGGTTAGTTTCATCAACAGATTTCTGTTCAGATTTAGATAAATTTTCTAAAAATCTTGATGAATTTATAAAAGAGGCAGAAGATCGTAAACCTATGGACTCATCTGTTAGATTAGCATTTATAGGCGTGCCTCCGATTATTCCTAATATCTATAATCTAGTAGAAAAGAAAAGCTGTAAAATAGTTTTCAATGAAGTACAACGTCAATTTACTATCCCCTCTGAAGCTGATGACTATGTACAAAGGTATATCGACTATACATATCCTTACTCAATATGGGATAGAATAAAAGATATTAAAGAACAGATAGCTTTAAGAAAAGTTGATGGTATTATCCATTATGTTCAATCGTTTTGTTATCGCCAAATACAAGATATTGTTATTAGAAAGCATATCAATAATATGCCGATCTTAACAATTGAGGGCGATAAACCACTAGATATAGACAATAGAACTATAATAAGAATAGATTCTTTTGTTGAAATGTTACATGACAAAAAAGCAGGAAAAGTTAGATAAAATTATGGATAAATCAAAAAAATATGTAGGTATAGATATCGGTAGTAGATACGTTAAAATTGTAACCTATGATGACAGCGACCTTACTTTTAATAGAATAAGTTTAAATACTATTGATTTCTATAAAAAATACACGTATCACAAAAATAATAAGTTGAATATCGACCTCAATAATCTATTAGGTCAAGATATTTTTCATATTACAGCAACTGGATACGGTAGAAATCTTCTAGAGTTTAATAATGCTGAAATCATATCAGAGATCAAAGCACATTTTAGAGGTGCAAGACGTAGTTCTAAAATGGATGATTTCACACTAATTGATATCGGTGGACAAGATAGTAAGGTTATTATCTCTAGAAATGGATATATAGAAGATTTTATTATGAATGATAAATGTGCTGCATCAACAGGAAGGTTTTTAGAGAATAGTGCATCTATCTTAGGTATAACTGTTGAAGAGTTAGCATCTATGAAAGACTCATCAATTGATATATCTGTAACATGTGCCGTGTTTGCAGAGAGTGAGATTATTAGTCAATTAGCATCAGGTAAGAGAGTTGAACAGATAGGCGCTGGTATAAATCTATCTATTGCTAAACGTATTGCTACACTTTTATCATCTAAACTATCAGATAATGTTCTAGCTTCAGGTGGAGTTTCAAAAAGTAAAGCTATAATAGAGTTCATGTCAGAGATCATCAAGAAAGATATAATAATAATTGAAAACTCAGAGTTTAACGGTGCATTCGGTGCGTTAAAAGAGTATCAAGCATAGCAATAATTTGTAACTGGTTTACAGTTCTTAATTGTTAGCAATTGGTAACTTATTTACAGTTCGT